>CAYRGM010000044.1:0-13252 GCA_964423765.1 uncultured Desulfobulbaceae bacterium | reverse complement strand
CACAACCTTATCCCCTTCTTTGATCAAACCCATGGCAACCCCGGAAACAGGTCTCTTGACAGGTACTCCCGCATCCATCAAAGCCAAGCTGCTGCCACAAACCATGGCCATGGAAGAAGAACCGTTTGATTCAAGAGTTTCGGAGACCACCCGAATGGTATACGGAAACTCCTCTGCATCAGGAAGAACCACTTCCACACCTTTACTTGCCAGAGTTCCATGACCAATATCCCTGCGGCTCGGACCCCTTATCATCTTGACCTCCCCCACACAAAAAGGAGGGAAATTATAATGCATCATAAAACGACGATAGACATCTCCGCCAAGACCTTCAAGATGTTGTTCATCCCGTTCACTGCCAAGGGTAGTGACAACAAGAGCCTGGGTCTCACCACGGGTAAAAAGTGCAGAACCATGAGCCATGGGCAATACTCCAACCTCACAACTTATTGGTCGAACATCTTCAAAGCTACGACCATCGAGCCGCTGACCTTTCTCAACAATCATAGCCCGCATCACCAGCTTTTTATAGGTAGAAAGAAGATCTAACACATCTCCCTCACTCTCATACGAATCTTCATCAAGGGCAACAATTACCTCTTCCTTAAGCTTGGCATACCGCTCAGCCCTGTCCATTTTCCCGGCAATGGCCACAACTTCTTCCATGCCGCCTGCTGCAGCTTCCTCAACTCTTTGTTGCAATTCTTTATTTACTTCCGGGGCAACAACCTCCCATTTGGCTTTGCCAACTTCTTGCTGTAACTCATCTTGCATCTCAATAAGCGGCTGTAGACCCTCATGAGCAAAAAAGATTGCCTCAAGAATCACATCTTCCGGCAACTCTCCAGCTCGCCCCTCCACCATAACCACAGCATTTCTGGTGCCAGAAACAATCATATCCAGGGAAGATTTTGCCGCCTGACTTCTGGTGGGATTAATTATATAAGAACCATCTATATAGCTAACCCTTACCGCAGCAATCGGCCCCCCCCAAGGAATATCTGATATCATAAGAGCCGCCGAAGCTCCGTTCATGGCTAATACATCAGGATCCATGTCCTTCTCAGCCGACAAGACAGTAACAATCACCTGAGTCTCACTCATATAACCTGCAGGAAAAAGAGGTCGTAACGGTCTGTCAATCAGACGACAGGTCAGAACCTCTTTCTCACTGGGTCGACCTATTTCACGGCGAAAATAACTGCCCGGTATTCGCCCGGCTGCATACATCCGTTCCTGATACTCGATGGTAAGCGGCAAAAAACCCTTATCCTTACCTTTCTTTTCGGCAACAACAGTCACTAACACCATGGTATCACCACTGGTAACCACCACGGAACCACTGGCCTGTTTAGCAATTTTCCCGGTCTCAAAGGCCATGCTGCGACCACCGATATCAGTCTCAATTTTCTTGTACATATAAACTCCTTTATCGGCTCCTGGCCGAACGCTTAAGCTAAAAATGCAATATTTTTCTGAACCTGGGACACTACCCAAACATTTACAGTCCTCGATTATGATTTTTTTTCCCAACTCGAATATTTACAACTGCCATCGTCATAATCTAACTACTTGCGAATACCAAGTTCCTTAATCAGATTACGGTACTGAAGAACATCTTTTTTCTGCAAATAACGCAAGAGACTACGCCGTTGACCAACAAGTTTCAGCAGACCACGCCGCGAATGATGATCTTTGACATGCTGCTTAAAATGACCTGTCAGATACTGTATCCGCTCTGTCAAAAGAGCGATCTGCACTTCACAGGAACCAGTGTCAGTATCATGAGTTTTAAATTGTTCTATAATCTCTTTCTTCTTTGTTGCTGTTTGTGCCATGGTAAATCTCCAATAAATTAGTCCTTCTGCTACCAGAGAAGCCTTTAACCTGAGTTGAGCGATTTTTTAGCTTGATCTGCACCAGGTAAGCGAGTGCAACGAGACTCCGATCTCTTGCACGCCAAGGTTTCTAAGAAAATCCTCAAAAGACCAACGGGTATGCCTGCGGTTTCCTTAAAATCCTTGGCACACAGCAGTGCAGCGGCGAGATATCAGAACATATCTGCGTTATAAAATCGCTCAATTCAGGTTTAAAAAATAAAAAGTCCTCAGCCTCTACTGGAGTCTGGATTAAACCTGTTTCTTCTCTCCGAACCGGAGGAACGATACCGGAAAACAGGTTACAGAAAATAAACAATATCTAAAAATTTGTATTGCACACCATCTGTAGAGACAAAACATGCCTTGTCTCTACAGATTTAGGTCATAATCCTTTTGCCATCCGGCAATATTAAACAACATCTTGCCAAGAAGCAAATCAAGAGCATTATCCACATCAAGCAATTTTCCATCCAGGCTGTCAGCCACGGAAAACTCACCACTGCCGGTCCGACGCAGAGCAACAAGATGACCACAGGTCCCCAGGCTTCTGGCAATATCAGCAGCGAGAACACGGATATATGTCCCTCGACTGCACTCAACCTTGATCTTTAACTGAGAATTATGTGCATTATACTCCATGCAGACAAGTTTGTAAATTTCAACTGCCCGGGCCGGTTTCTCTATCATGATTCCCTGACGGGCATAATGATATAAAGGTTTTCCCTGATGCTTGACGGCTGAAAATGCTGGAGGAGCCTGCATCAACTCTCCGGTAAATGCACTTAGACAAATATCAATATCATTATCAGTCAACTCTGGCACGGAGGATTTTTTTACAACTTCACCTTCAGTATCCAGAGTAAGAGTTGCCACTCCAAGCTGGATTGTGGCAAGATAAATCTTACGCCCTGCCATGAAACCATCAATTTTTTTGGTTGCGGCCCGACCGGCACAGATAATTAACAACCCGGAGGCAAATGGATCCAGGGTCCCAGCGTGACCAACCTTTTTAACCCCTATCAACTTCCTGATCTTATCCACCATGGCAAACGATGACACTCCCACCGGCTTATCAATCAGTACCATCCCGACCGTAAACGGTTGACCATCAATCAGAATCGGCTGCCATTTTTTTACCATAACTTTTATCAAAAGACAAAGGACAGGATACAGGTGACAGGGGTCAGGGAACAGGGAACTGGGGGACAGAAAATGAAAACTGTTTTGTTAGATTAATTACAGACCTCGTACACGCCTTTTAAAAATGTCTTGTTTTTTGGGACAATTTTCTTTACCACCTTCCCTGACCCCTGTCCCCTGTATCCTGTCCCCTGATTTTATCCGTCCAACCTCTGAACAATAGCCGGCAACAACCTTGTCCAGACATCGTCCAGCCTCTCATCCTGGACCAAAAAACCACTGGCCTTGGCATGACCGCCACCACCAAAACAAGCCGCAATCTTTGCGACATCACAATGCCCGCGGGCCCGAAGACTGACGGAAACATTATTTTCGCCTTCTTTAAGAAATACCGTCACCAGGACAGTAACAACAGCCCTTGGTAGATTAATAAAATTTTCCGTCTCTTCTCTCCCAGTACCAGTCTCTGCCATCATCTCTCTGGTAACCCTGATTACTGCGATTTTCTCATCAACATACATCTCAAGGGTTGCCAATACCATCTGCATGAGACGCAAACGGCCAAGAGAATAATTTTCATAGAGTTGTCCGTTTATTGCCCCCGGGTTGGCTCCACAAGCCACAAGATGAGCCGCAGCCTGATGAGTATGGCTGGAAGTTGAAGCATAACGAAAAGAACCGGTATCAGTGACTATACCCGTGTACAGACAAGTTGCCGCTGCCGGAGAAAACTCAAAACCCAACATCTCCACCAAGTCATAGACCATCTCAGCCGTGGAGGAGCGATCCGGCTCAACCCAGTTGATATCACCAAACCCGATATTGCTCCGATGATGATCAATCACACAAAGAGGACGAATCCGGGCAAGCTCTAACCAGCATTTTCCCAGACGACCAATATCTCCACAATCAAGAGCAACAGACACAACCCGCTCATAACCTGCTATTTCCCGCCTGAGATCAACAGGTGAGCCAATAATACTCCCCACACCAGGCAAAAACATATAATGTGCTGGGACAGCATCTTCAATATAGCAGACAACCTTTTTACCTGCCCGCCGCAAGATATCAGCAAGCCCAAGCATGGAGCCTAAAGCATCACCATCGGGCTTAATATGGGTAGAGATCACAACAGCTTCGGATCCCATGAGCAGATCAGCAATTGACTTAATCTCGGCTATCATTTTCTTTTTCTTCTATTTCACGAAAAAGTTCATCTATCCGCTGAATTTCTTCGTTTACTTTATCAAAGTAAAAAACCAATTCAGGAGTATAGCGAAGATCCAGAGCCTTGGCCAAACGACTACGAAAAAACCCCTTGGCCTTTTTCAAAGCCTTAATAGCCGGTCTGGGATTCTCGCCGGCTGCCATAACAAAATAAACCTTTGCCTGTTTTAAGTTTGGAGCCATCACTACCTGAGAAAAACTAACCCCGGCAAGGCGAGGATCAGCAACATCTCTGAGAAGCAGAATGGACAATTCATTTTGTATAGCCTCGGCAACCCTTTTGGGCCGCGATGACTGCGGCTTTTTTAAGCCGGGAAGGGTGAAATCAAACTCCATTTTTTTTGTTATGCCTCTTGTTCAATCCCGCTTAAGCTCACACTTTTAATGCCTGATTTTTCTGATTCTAAACTTATTATTCTGAAAGACACAGAAATGATTTGTGATTTTATCAGAATAGTTCGCTAAAATATGAGCCACAATTTGTTGTTTTTCCATTCCAGTAGCATCCTCTAATCTCAGGAGCAACACTCCGCAATGTTTCATTGACAAATGGTAAACCAATCCGCCAAAATCCTTGTCCATCGTGATAACCATACGATTTTCTGATACTGCTATGCGAATTATCTCTTTATCTGACATACTGGGATTAATATCTCGCACACTTTTGGTGTTATATCCAAGCTTCTGCAAATATCCCTCAATCTGCCTGCCAACGCCAACATCGACTATAAATCTAAGTGTCATACCTATATCTCAATGGCAAATACCTGCTCTTCTTTTACCAATTGCGTTGCATAAGCAAATACCGCCTTGAAATCGTCTTTTTCAAGTTCAGGATATTCCTCTATTAATTCATCCTCTGAAATACCAGCAGTCAGTGCAGATAAGATATGTTCTACAGTTATCCTCATGCCTCTGATTACCGGCTTTCCCACCATGACCTCGGGATTAACCGTAACTCTGGAAAGTAATTCATCGATACCTTGCATGATACCTCTCTCTACTTTTAGATTTAGGATTCGGGTAACTGTTCAGATTGTTGGAGTTTGTTCATCTCTCTGAATAGTTACCTAACTTCTATAATCCTTGGCTTCTGTCCCCTGTCCCCTAACACCTGTCCCCTGATTCACAGCGAAGCTGCAACTTCATCCATGACAAACGCTTCAAGGTGATCGCCAACTTTGATATCATTAAAGTTTTCCACGCCTATACCACACTCATAGCCGGTCAGCACTTCCTTGACATCATCCTTAAATCTTTTCAGAGAACTGATTTGACCAGTATACATAACGACACCATCCCGAAGAACCCGAACCCCGGCACTTCGTTCAATCCTGCCATCAAGAACCGCACAGCCGGCAATAGTACCAATTTTGGGAACATGAAAAGTTTCCCTAACTTCAGCAGTACCAATGACCCGCTCTTCAAAAATCGGAGCAAGCATACCAAGCATGGCTTTCTCAATGTCCTCAAGAGCATGATATATAACATCATAAGAGCGAACATCCACGCCTTCCTGCCCGGCAAGATCCTTGACTTTAACCGAGGGACGGACATTGAAACCAATTATAATGGCATCGGAGGCTGCAGCAAGGTGAATATCATTCTCAGTAATTGAACCAGTCCCTTCATGAAGGACCCTAACCCTGATCACATCAGTTGACAGTTTCTCAGCTGCCTGGCCAAAGGCCTGAAGAGTACCCTGGACATCGGAACGAAGAACTACCCGTAACTCCTGCACTTCCTGTTCAGCCATCTTCTCAAACAAATTGTCAAGAGAAACCTTAGACACAGAACCAAGTTCAGATTCCCTTACCTTCAACTGTCTGGCACTGGCAACCGATTTTGCCATTTTCTCACCCGGTACCACAACAAACTCATCACCGGCCCGGGGAACTCCGGAAATCCCCTGAACCTCAACCGGCATGGACGGACTTGCCTCTTTAACAGTACCGCCCCGCTCATTAATCAGCATCCTCACCTTGCCGCTGAACATACCAGCAACAAAATAATCTCCGACCCGCAAGGTTCCCTCCTGCACCAGAACCGTGGCCACTGCTCCCCGTCCTTTATGCAGTTGGGCTTCTATCACCGTTCCTCTGGCTTTACGATTCGGATCGGCTTTCAGCTCAAGAATTTCCGCTAACAACTGAACATTTTCAAGAAGAGCCTCAATTCCAATTCCTTGTTTAGCAGAAGTCTCACAAAAAATAGTATCACCACCCCACTCTTCAGGCAACAGACCGAACTCGCCCAACTCCCGTTTTATCCGTTCTGGCTCGGCATTATCCTTATCAATTTTATTCACTGCCACCACAATGGGAACTTCAGCAGCCTTAGCATGAGAAATAGCCTCTTTGGTCTGTTCCATCACCCCGTCATCGGCGGCAACAACAAGAACAACAATATCTGTAACCTTGGCTCCACGGGAACGCATTTCCGTAAACGCAGCATGACCAGGAGTGTCAATAAAGGTTAAATCACCAGAAGGTGCCTTGACATAATAAGCACCTATATGCTGGGTGATACCACCGGCCTCACCCTCAGCCACATCCGCCTTGCGAATGGCATCAAGAATCGATGTTTTACCATGATCGACATGACCCATAACCGTAACCACCGGCGGCCTGGACTCCCCTTCGCCACCATTTTTATCTTCGAGAACATGCAGAGCCTCAATTTCAAGCTCCCCGGTCATGGCCTGTTCAACTTCGTAACCAAAATCAGTAGCAACAAGAATTGCCGTTTCCACATCCAAAGCCTGATTCAGAGTTGCCATTACCCCAAGCCCCATGAGCTTGGCTATAACTGCACCAGCCTTAACTCCCATCCTTTTGGCAAGCTCACCAACGCTGATGGTCTCCACCACTCTAATCCGTTTCTTAATCGCCTTCATCTCTTGAGCCAAAGGCAGAGAAATATCTCTTTTCCTGCTGCCGCTACCCTTCTTGTGACGACCACGGCGGGGACGCATAAATTCAGAGTCACCTCCACGGGAAAAGTTTATTTGTCGCCGCTCTTTTTTACCTTTTGCCCCCCGTTTCCCCCGGCTTTCCTCTTGTGACTCTATGGTAACAACCCGCTTACCTTTCTTCTTGCCTCTTTCCCCATCCCGTTCCACCACCGGTACAGCCGACGGCTCGGAAGCTGCTGCTTTTGGTTTTGGCCTTGTCCTTGTCGGTTTGCGTATCGGTCTCTTCCGCTCCGGCTGAACCTGAATCTGCACCTGACCTACAACCTTTGCCAGCCCCTTTGCCCGTTTAATTTCTTCAGGTTCTTTAATCTTTACTTCGACTTCCACTTGATGGTCCTGCTCGCTAACCGCCTGAGCAGTAACATCTTTTTCATCTCCGGACTTATTCACAGCACCAGCTTCAACAACTTCCTGAACGACCACTTCCCCTACCAATGAATCCGCAGGAATCACCGCATCTCTGTCATCTATATTAACTGGTTCAGCCAATCCATCTTCTGCAACAGCACTGTCCTCATGGAGAACCGGGGCCGCAACCTCAGCAACATCTTCAGCCACCATTTCCTCTTCGAGTTTTCTGGCGACATCCTCCTTTTGAGCTTTAGAGCGCCGTCGGACAACCGTCGTTTTCCTAACTGAACCAACAGGTTCCTTCTTTTTCATATGGATATGCTCATCAGTAACCGCAACCTGACCATGCCCCAGGACCTTACGGCGAATATCTGCTGCCATATCTTCATCCACAGTCGAGCTGAATCCCTTGATAGGATACCCCAACGATATTAACTTATCAGCCAGCTCTGTACTCTTCATCCCAACTTCACTTGCCAGCTCAAAAATACGAACTCTACTCATGCAATACTCCTGTACCAAACCGCCATAAATATTCGGCTAACCATCAACCTTAAAGACGAAATGCCCGTTTCAATAATTTCTTATTTTTCAACAACCTCTGTCGGCATAATTCCGTCGGACAACAATATACTGCCCGACCCATGCCATTTCCCCTTTCTTCAACCTGCCCTTCCCTGAAAACAAATCTCTGCAATTCCTTTTTAGGCCGTCTGCAACCGCACGCCCTACAGAGACGCATAGGCACATGCTCCCCTTTCATCAAAGTTTCTGATCTTTTTCCTTGTTTCCATCAGCTTCATCAGCCACTGTCCCGGAACCTTCCTGATTGCTAACGAATCCGTTGTCAACTTCGCCCTGACCTACCTGAACAACATCGGCTTGATTAGATTCATCTGCTCTCTCACCAGCCTCTTCCTGGGCAGCCTCTTCCTCCCCCCCGCTATCTTCTACCGGGGGCAGCTGCTCAAGCGGCTCATCAGGAGGCTCAATCTCTGCTGCCAATGCCTTAAAAGATTCAGCCTGTTTTTCATTGACACGACCGAGCTTAACAATTTCTTCAATATCGAGAGATGCAAGCTGCACGGCAGAGACAACCCCGGCTGCAAACAATCGATCCGCCAATGACCAGTCAAGGCCATCAATGGCAACAAGGGTCCGGTAGCCAGGATTTTCCAAATTATTATACCGGGTTTCACTCTTAACATCAATCCGCCAGCTCATCAACTGTGAAGCAAGCCGCACATTCTGTCCCTGGCGACCAATGGCAAGGGAGAGCTGATCATCCGGCACTATAACAAGAAGTTGTCTATTATCTTCATCAACAATAACCATGGTAACTTCTGCCGGTGCCATGGCATTATAGACATACTTGGCAGGATCAGAACTCCAGGGAACAATATCTACTCTCTCCCCCTGCAGCTCCTGGACAACATTCTGCACCCGGGATCCCTTCATACCAACACAGGCACCCACCGGATCCACATCCGATTCCATAGAAGAAACAGCTATCTTGGCCCGGAAACCAGGTTCCCTGGTACATCCCATAATCTTGACTATGCCCTCGGCTATTTCCGGCACTTCCATCTCAAAGAGCTTAATAAGAAACTCATTGCAGGTACGGTTGAGAATTAGCTGCGAATCCCGAGAATCCCGACGAACTTCCTGCAGATAAGCACGAAGACGGTCTCCCTGTTTAAAGGAGCGTTTGGGAATCTGTCCGTCCCGGGGAAGAATGGCATCGGTACGACCAAGGTTAACAACCATATTGCCTCGCTCAAAACGCTGAACGATACCATTGACAATGGAGCCTTCCCTGCCCATATACAGGTTATAAATGACTTCCCGCTCAGCATCACGCATCCGATGAATAATTACCTGTTTTGCCGATTGGGCGGCAATCCGGCCAAGGTCAGCAATACTATCGAACTTTTCGCCAAGATCATCATCAATTTCAATTTCCGGATCAAGAACTCTTGCGTCCTCAAAGAGTATTTCCGTTTCTTCATCCAAGACTTCTTCAACCACAGTGCGAAACTGAAACACTTCTATTTCGCCCTGCTCTTCGTTGAACTGCACCTCTACATCACGCCGGCTGCCATATTTTTTTCGGACAGCCGAGCGAACAGCCTCCTCAATGGCATCAATCAACAAAGCCTTATCAATGCCCTTATCCCGACAAACCTGATCAATAATTTTTTTTAAATTTTCTGTTCCCACCGTTTATCACTCCAGCTATGATGGCTTACTTTTTTTGCCCTTTCTCTTCTTCAAAAATCAATCTGGCTCTAAAAATATCAGCTAATTGCAAACAAACCTTTTCACCATCAACAATAATCCAAATATATTCGCCATCCACTCCATCAAGAATGCCAACAAATACTCGCCTGCCATCAATTGACTCATTCATTTTAACCCTGGCTGGCCTGCCGGCAAAGCGAATAAAATCTTTTTTCTTTTTCAGCGGCCGCTCCAACCCGGGAGAAGAAACTTCCAAATGATAGGGGTGATCAACAGGGTCATCAACCTCAAGATAATGACTGACCTGACGACTGACAGATCTGCAATCTTCTATGCTGACCCCGCCATCCTTATCCATATACAATCTTAACACCCAGCCATGACCCTCCCTGACAAACTCCAAGTCAACGAGTTCACAGCTTATTTCAGCAAGAAGCGGCTCAACAAATGTTGAAACCCTGTCTACAATATTCAACCAACCACCCCCGAACCCCTTATCTTTTTTCAAACACCATCCCGCTTGCTTATAAACAAAAAAAAGCGGGCAAAGCCCACTTTTTTCAACATCGACGGCAATCAGATCCGAACATCAGGATTTCTCCTCAATCGCCCGCATCAGACAATGGAGCGGGCAACAGGGTTTGAACCCGCGACCCCAAGCCTGGGCAGCTTGTACTTTGCCAACTGAACTTCACCCCACATCGACACAGATACAAAAAAGAATAATCATACTTACTCAAATCTTTTCTGTCAAACATAATATTTGGTCTATAACTCCTGATTTCATAGTAAGAGCGGATTTCAGGTGCAACAATCCCCATGCTTCCACGCTCTCTGTCACCTCTCTGCCGCTACGCTCATCTTTTTCAGAATAGCAGCTAATGGACAAAATTTTGAAATTCCATACTGAAACAGATTAGCACCAACAAAAGCGGTGAACAGATAAAAACCGGGATGTAGCCAGGTGCCAAGAGCCAAGCTGATGAGAATAAATAATCCCGCTATTGCATGAACCCAGTCTGTAATAATCATAACATACCCTCTTTTATCGTTCCCGCACAGGATTGCGGGATTTAGATGATTAAAAGCTAAACCGCAAGCCGGCATAAGCATTGGTGTTATCTGCAAACTGTCCAAAGAATGTATGTGCATCAGAACCAAAAAATATATTCGCTCCTATTTCTGCGGTCAAACGGTCGCTGAATTTATAACGACCTTTGGTTCTCAGATAAGCATCATTATCAGATGGGGAATAATAGGAAAACAGAGATAGTATAAGATTTTGATTCATCAACAGTTTGGTCAACCTTACAGTCAACAGATGCCGGTATTCATCTGCCGCCGGAGTTCCGGCTCTCAGGTTTTGCAGGTACTGATTATAATCCTGCTTCCATTCAAGATAGTACTGGAAACCGCCGGTAAAATCACGGCCGAGTTCCTGTTCATAACCAGCTAAAAAACGAATTTCACTGTTTCTTATGGCCGGATTATTACCACTGCGATCGGAGCGGGAATCATAGTATCCCAACTCAATATTACCTATACCGGCAAAGATTCTACCCCGCACACTTGCTCCGTACACAGAGAGCCTGGGATAGAAAAACCTTATATCTGCCGGGACTGACATATCAACTCCTTCCGGCGTTTTCCAGAAACCATGATAACCGTACAAAGCGAACTCATTGCCATCTATGTTCTTTGATAACCGGATTGCATACTCACTGTCACGGGCAAACGAATTTCGCTGGCGGTCATTGATAATATGGTCACGACCAGCAGTTCGTCCCAAAATCCCATTCCAGTAAGAAAGTCTTTCCCCGCTGATATAAATAGAGTTATTAAATTCAGGTACATAGACAAGATCAATATTGAGAAAATCAAGAAATATACTGGCCCTAACGGCATCTGAACCTTCTTTTAGGTATTCATCATCCCGACCTATGAAAAACGATTGCCAGTTTTTGGGAAAAAGATCGTTGATAAAAAGTAAATCACCGGTACCCCAGGTCAGCACCTGCCGACCGACCTTCATATCAATAAAATCACCTATAGGGAAGAATACATTTGCCTCCCGCAACTCAGCAATCCCCTCTTCCATGACCAGATCGTAACCAAGATCACCTTTTAGTTTAAAAATCGCCCAACCCGTATCCTTATTTAAATCAAGCCGCAACCTTGCCTCCGCCATGGTTGCCCGCCGGCTATATGGATCATTTTGCAGCCGCCAACCATTACGAAGTTCGATAAAACCGTACAGATCAATATTATACTGATCAGAGAGCATGGTTTGCAGGTTTTCCACAGGACCGGCCCCCTTGCCACCAGCCTGATCCAGAGTGCTGGCAGCGTACAGAGGTAAAGGAACAACAAACAAAACAAACAGAATCAACATGGTAATGTGGTATTTCATAATGATCCTTCTATTTACCAGAAGACAGAGGACAGAAGTCAGAAAATAGAAATTGTTTTGTTAATGCAGACCTCATAAACGCCCTATCAATTCTCAATTATTAAACACACTCTTTCTAATTATCAATTCTCAATTATCAATTATCAATTGCTTCCCCCAATTATCTTCTGATTTCCCGAGGAGGGCGACGCAAAAATCGTTCAGTAAAAATTTTCTCACTCAACCCGATATTACATCTTATATTTGTAAACTCAAGTCTTGTTTCACCGCCATTGATTATATCCTTAGCCCTTGAGGAGGTAACCACAAGACAACCGTCAACCTCTTTCTTGGCCAGGACTTCCACTATCCGGTATTTATTTCCTTCTTTATCCAGATATTCAGCCCTCATCGGCATATAGGTCTGAGAGTCAATCCAGGTGGTAAATGAAGAAAATTCAACATTATCAGGGTCTTTAGGGGTGCTTCTAACTACAAAATATTCATCGCTGATCTCAATTAACTCATGGCTGTCTTCATAAATACCTCGTCCGGATATATCTTCATAAACAAAATGTGAACCAACAAAACTGGTTCGTTTATCAGCTCCGGCAATCCTTCTCACCAAATCAAGGGCCGGCAGATAAAGCCAACGGTCATCATCCCGATCCATATGCTTATGCACCATAAAAACCATCTTGCGAACATCTGCTGGTCTCTGGAAATAAATATAAAACTGCTGAGCACCCCCTTCTTCCACATCCCGACGCAGAATTACAAACTCCCGCTCCCTAACTCTCCCCTGGGCATCTATGATGGTCATGAGGACATCAGCCCTGATGTCCTCACCAGCGTAATAGGCCGCCAGATTTGCCCGCTCTATAATCTCTTCGACTGTGGGTGGTTCCCCTGCCTTTAAAGAAGAGGCAAACAGAAGAAAAGTAAACAGCAAACCGCCAATAATTATTATTTGTCTCATGATTTATCTCCTGTTAATTCTATCGGTTATGAGTCAGCTCACTCACCGCTTCACTGCCGCCGCTTCACTGC
>CAYRGM010000043.1:0-13286 GCA_964423765.1 uncultured Desulfobulbaceae bacterium | reverse complement strand
GGAGTCTCGCAAGCTCGCTTACCGGGAGTCTCGCAGATAAGCGTAGACTTCGAGCTCGCTTACCGACCTTGCTGTTTTCATTTTGATTATTTGTTGTACCCGACTCGAATCGCCGGGCGTGAAGGTTTCATAGGAAAGCTGTCAGACAGCATACACCTTCCAGATCAGGCTGCTTTCTGAATCAGGCGTACCGCTTCCCCGGCAAGAGCAGAGACCGTGGTGGTCTCAGGTCTGCCCTGAACATAAATAATCACTTCACTGTCATCATTCTGAAGTGCCATAATCTGAAAAGTGGATTCGCTGGCCTTTATCCGACCCAGCAGCCTGACCATTAAAGCACGAACAACCGGAGTTTCATGCTCAAGGAAATGCAGTATCGAGTAAAACGGGGTTTTGCGAATCAGGTCCGGTCGGCTATAGGCTATTTCGCAAAGTCCCGAAATACCCGCCTCGCGGGTGGCAGAATCTCCCAGAAAATTTAGAATATACCGTGTAAAAGCTCCATAAATATCAGGTCTACCCCCAATAATAGAGCCTATCGCCTCAACCATGCCCCATGGCATTGCCGCCGAATCATTACAGGCTTCAAAAAGACGCTGGAGTAAATCAGCCACCAGACCCGGCTCACGGGTTGCAACCCTGGCACAAACCTGACCAATAATCCAGGCAATCCAATATCTGCCCGCCGCATCGGGCTGGTACAGTAAACGCTGCAAATACCGCAGGGTTCGCTTATCGTCCAAGGACAATCTCACCAAAGTGTCAATATCTCCTAATGCGGCAAGTTTTTTTACCTCTTTCTTTGAAGTACGCCGCTTGGGTATGGACTGATCAGCTTCAGGTTCAACTTCAGGAATCACTACACCTCGGCGGGGGTCTTCATGCTGTCTGACTTCCAACTCCTGCTTTTTTCGAAATCGCTGGGCAATTTCAGCAATATCTTTATGAAGACGAACAAAATACAACAATCCTCGCACGGCCCGCCCATCAATGTTCTGCTTGGCGACTACCCGGTTGGTTATCTCGTCATAATTCTCAACCCGATCGGTGATATAATCATCTTCAGGCATCAACTCCCAGGCCAGATCCCAAACATCACCACAGGCATAGACCAGACACTCCACCATGGCCGAACCAACATTATGACCGGTGGCATCACAAACATACACAGCACCACATTCACAGTTTCCCACCGGAAACTCGGTCATTTTCCGTTGAGCCAATTCAGTCGGTCGACCAACATCATGACCACAAAATGGACACCAGGGCCGAACATTTGCCTCAATCTTATCCGCCATAATAGTTAAGCAGCCAGCTTCTCATTCAGCATTTCGGTAAAACGATCATCTACATGATAGCCAAGCTCTTTAGCCTTGTCCATATTGATTTTTGCCTGCTTATAATCACCTTTAAAGTACAAGGCAACAGCCAGATTATTCCTTGCCATTGATGAATCAGGCTCAATAGTAATCGCCTGGCGGGCAGCCTCCACGGCTTTATCATCTTCCTCATTCATGGTATAGGCACTGGTCAGGTTTATCCAGGCCGTTAATAATTTTGGTTCAATCTGTATAGCCCGATCATAACAGGCAACAGCTTCCTGAACCTGTCCCAGACGCTGGCGAATAAGACCAATGTTGACATGGGCCTCAGCCATTTTGGGAGTAACGGCAAGGGCCTGTTCATTCATGGCAAGGGCAGCGTCCATATTTTCCTGCTCAAAATAAATGGCCCCAAGATTAACCATGGACTCCACCGACTGGTCATCAAGTTGAATAGCTTTTTGCAGGGCGGCAACCGCGTCTTCACGCCGTCCGGCCTGACGATAAACAAGACCGAGATGATGCCAGACCATAACATTTTCCGGCTTTTTTTCACATACCTTCTCAAGATCGGCAATTACTTCACTGACATTTGCACTCTGCTCTTCTGTTGACATATCGCATCCCTGTATGTTTTTGGTTTCTGGATTATGGATTTTAAGACTTTTGATTTTGGATCACTGGCTTCTGACTTTTGACAACTCTAATCATCAACAAAGCCTTGACAAGACTTGCAGCCATAATTTTTTAGCAAGCAGGCACCTGAACAGCCCCAACATATTCATCAATAACCGTTCGATAAATCCTTAGACAATACCTGTTTGGCAGTCACAATATCAATCCTTATCTGAGCGGCTAATGCCTCTACCCCTGTAAATTTCTTTTCCCCGCGCAGGTACCGCAATAGATTAATCTTAATGGACTGATCATAGATATCATCGTCAAAATCAAAAATATGAGTTTCCGCCACCAGTTTATTCCCGCCAAAAGTAGGATTATAGCCAATATTGGCAACACCACCATATATTTGCCCATTATGAATCACCTGGATTACATAAACTCCCCGTTTCGGGCAGAGGTCTTCTTCACTGATACTGAGATTAGCAGTGGGAAATCCCACTTCTTTCCCTCCCCGCTGCCGACCCATCTGCACCTGACCACGAATTTGATAATAACGGCCAAGAAAACGACAAACATCACCCATCTGCCCCTCGGCAATGAGCTGACGAATCCTTGAGCTGGAAACAAGCAGCCCTTTTTCATACAAGGCATCAATTCTGATCACCGAAAAACCATATTCCCGGCCTCTTGCCTTAAGAAAACTGATATCTCCCTGCCGTCCCCTGCCAAAGGCATAATCATAGCCTACCACCAGTTCCCTGACCCCGATGGTACCAACAAGAACCCGGCGGACAAAATCAGCGGCTGTTATCCGGGCAAAATCAGCTGTAAAGGGAATAATGACCAGAATATCAATGCCTGCCTGCTGAATCAGTTCCTTTTTATGCTCAAGCGTGGAAATCAGCCTGATTACACCAGGTTTCAAAAACTTGAGAGGATGAGGATCAAAGGTAATGGCCACACTGGTACCGTTACTTTTTCTGGCCTTATTAACTATTTCAGAAAAAAGTTTCTGATGACCGAGGTGTACCCCGTCAAAATTGCCAATGGTTACAAAGGGATTTGGAACTTTATCCTGTATTTGTTCCAGGTCGGTATATATTTTCATATATTGCTCAATAACGGCATGGGTATGCTAAGTAATCTCACCTGCCAGAGTCAGAAGACCATGCTGACTTATGATTTCTGATTTCCAACTTCTCTAACCAACATAAAGCGTGAAGCCCCTATGCTGACCATATTCAGAGAATTCCAAAGCAAACTATTTACCCTACATAGACACAACACGCAAACAGTTCATTATCAACATAACAGTTAACTATTCAGCGAGATGAACAAACGCCCATAAACTTGGGCTGTAACTGTTCAGATGTGCTTCATATTCGTTCATTTTGAGCTTCGCAGCGTACTAATGCTACTCAAGAAGCTCAGGTAAGCGAGGAACGAGACTCCGAAATGGGCGAAGATGGAGTGCAGCTGAATAGTTACATAACAGTTATTAATGTTTTTGAGCAGGCCAGACAATAAATCCTTGACAAACTAACCTATAAATAGCATATTTTTTCGGCTGTGCCGAAGTGGCGGAACTGGTAGACGCGCTAGATTCAGGGTCTAGTGGGCGTATGCTCGTGGGAGTTCGACTCTCCCCTTCGGCACCACCTTATTTTCACGGCTTTACCTTTACCTGAGTTGAGCGATTTTTTAGCTTGATCTGCACCGATCTCTTGCTCGCCAAGGCTTTTAAGAAAATCCTCAACAGACCAAACGGGTATGCCTGCGGTTTCCGGAAAGCCTCGGCATACAAGATATCAGCACATATCTGCGTCATAAAATAGCTCAATTCAGGCTTTAATAATACTGGAGGATAAAGCCTTTTTTATGTCTGCATGCTTTTCAGCCCGTCTTGCTGCCTTGTACTGACTAAATGGAGAAAAAATAGTAACTTCTCAATAAGTCTGGGCAGCGATCAATATAAGTTAAGCACAAGGTGATTCGGAGGCGGGACTTTAGTCCCGCTAACCTGACTAAAGCAGGTGACGGGGCTAAAGCCCCGTTTCCAATATGCTGTTAAGGTAATTTGTCAAAACCATAGACTGTACCTACTTTTGAAAAGTTACAAAAAATGTAACTATTCAGCGAGCTGAATAAACTCCCATAATCTTAGGCTCTAACTATTCAGATGTGCTTCATATCCGTCCATTTTGAGCTTTGCAGCGTACTAATGCTACTCAAAAAGCTCAAAATGGGCGGAGATGGAGTGCAGCTGAATAGTTACCAAAAAATAAAGTAAACCCCAAGTAATCATGTTGAGAATATTAGGATAGATATACAAATATTGCACATAGCAAGGACCAAGAATGCTTAACCAGTACACCATTTATAAGCATTACTAAACATCTGTAACCAGGGGGAAACATCCATATCTTCTTTCATGCTCTCAGGCAGATAATGGCATTGCCAGGGGAGAAAGGCCCTCTCAGGGTGAGGCATCATGGCCAGGTGCCGGCCATCTTGAGAGCAGAGTCCGGCAAAACCATGGTTTGAACCGTTGGGATTAAATGGATACTGCTCTGTTGGCTGGCCTTCATCATTGACAAAGGTAAGTGGGGCAAGGTTTTCAGTAATCACCCGGTTTTCAACTTCAGAATCAGGAAAAAAAAGCCGCCCCTCGCCATGGGCAACATGAATACCAAAGATCATCCCCTCCATGTTTTGCAGCATGATTGCCGGATTTTTTTCAACCCTTACCGTACTCCAGCGAGATTCAAACCGGCCTGAGAGGTTATGGGTAAACCGGGGCCGTTTTGTCATCTCAAGTTCAGGAAAAGGAGTCCAGCCCAATTGGGCAAAGAGCTGGCAGCCGTTGCATATACCAAGGGAAAATGTATCCTGCCGCTCATAAAATTCAGTAAACAAAGCCTGCAACTGCTGATTGAAAAGAATGGTCGCAGCCCATCCCCTTGCCGACTCCGGCACATCCGCATAAGAAAAACCGCCAACCGCTGCCAGCCCCCGGAAAGATGCAAGGGATATTTTCCCAGCCAGCAGGTCGGTCATGGTTATATCCCAGGGCTCAAAACCAGCGGCATAAAAAGCGGCTGCCATTTCCCTATCTGAATTAGAACCTTCATCCCTGAGGATTGCTACCCTGGGCTTATTCTTTGCTGCAAACAGAGCCGGCAATATGGCCTTGCCGGAAAAAGAAGCAGGCAAGGTATAAACCGGAGAGTTACGAGCAAAAATAGCTTCTTTTTCAGCATCCGCATATTGGGGGGTTGTTTTTATCTGCAACCGTTCAAGCTGATAGGAAGTCTCTTCCCATTCCTGACGAAGAATTCGCATATCTTCATCAAGCACCAGTTGATTGTTACAGGAGATCAGAATCTGTTTTTCCTGAACCGAATCGCCTAACACCACCGCCGGCAGATCAGCAGCAGAGAAATCTGCCAGGACCCGGTCAAGATTTTTTTTAGCACACTCAATCACCACTCCCAGCTCTTCGGCAAATAGTACCGAAAAGGTGGTCTCCTCTTGGTTAATCTCCAGCTTAAGACCACAGTTACCGGCAAAAGCCATTTCCAGAAGAGTCACAATCAAACCGCCGTCACTTATGTCATGACCGGCAAGGATAAGATCTTTATCAATCATGCTCTGGATCAGTAAAAATCCTTTTTTGAGCAGTTCCGGCCGGTCCATATCCGGGCAATCATTACCAAGTTGTTTTAGAGTCTGTGCCAGGGCAGAGCCTCCCAGCCGGTATTTATCAGGAGTAAAACTGATATGAATAAGTACTGAATCCCCTGGCATTTTAAGATCAGGAGTTACCACCTTTCTGATATCCGACATGGCAGCATAGGCAGAGATTACCAGAGTCCGTGGCGATCTTACCATCTCTTCCCCGACCATGGTCGCCATGGAAAGAGAATCCTTACCGCCATCAACCGCCATACCGGTGGCAATCATCGCCTCCCGCATGGCCCGGGCCGCATCGTTTAAGGCAGCCCCTTCTCCTGCCAGCTTGGCAGCCCACATCCAGTTGGCAGAACATTTTACCTGTTGCGGATCATCTATTTTTGCCCATAGTAGATTTGTCCAGGCCTCGCCTACCGTCATCCTTGCTCCGGCCTGTGGATCAAGAATCATCTTGATTGGCTGTTCACCAATGGCGGTGGCAATGCCGGCTAAAGAAAAATAGGACTGAGCCATTACTGCCACATTGCCAAGCGGTAACTGCAAAGGCCCGCAACATTGCTGGCTGGCAACCAGACCGGATACAGAACGGTCAACCTTATTGGTCAGAAACCGTTTGGAACCAACCGAGAGCAAGTGCAAGACTTGAGTCAGGGCTTGACGAACGGTTAAAGTTTCAGGAATTTCAAGAGCGGAAAAGTCGGCAGCAATTCTGGTATCCGTAAAGGTTTTCCGGGGAATATCGCCTAACAGAACATCAAGTTCCATATCCACCGGAGTGGAGTTATCCTGCTGGTCATGGACAATGAAACGCAAATCGCCGCTCACCTGGCCAAGAACCTCACAGGCTACTTTTTCACGCTGACAAATATCTGTAAAATCTTTAATATTTTCTGGTCTAATCAGAAAACCGGTTCGCTCCTGATATTCAGCCACATAAATTTCCAGCACCGACATGGTCGGGTCACCCACCCGGATATTGCGAATTTCAATCCGGCCGCCGGATCGTTCCACCAATTCCTTGAGGACATTGGCAGGCCCCCCAGCTCCTTGGTCATGGATAACATCAACCAGGGTCTTGTCTCCCATTTCATTACAGGCCCGGATAACCCGATTCATTTTCTGCTCCATTTCCGCATCGCCCCGCTGGACTGCATTGAAATCAAGCTCTTCTATATTTTCACCCTGGAGCATGGATGAGGCTGCTCCCCCGCCAAATCCCACCCGATAAGCAGGGCCGCCCACCTGGACGATCAGCATACCTTTTTCTGCACCAGCTTTTTCTGTATGCCGTGCATCAATCTGACCGATACCGCCGGTGAACATGATTGGCTTTAAAAACCCCCAGCGCTTACCATTTTCCAGACGCAGATCAAAGGAGCGGGTAAAACCAAGGATGATCGGCTCGCCAAACTTATTGCCATAATCAGAGGCGCCGTTACTGGCCTCTATCTCGATTTCCAGAGCCGAAGCAAGGTTGGCAGGACATTGATAACGGTTTTCCCAGGCCATTTCATAGCCGGGAATATGCAGATTTGCCACGCAATAACCCGCAGTTCCCGCCATGACAGAACCGCCTTTGCCGGTGGCCTGGACATCTCTGATCCGACCGCCGATACCGGTTTCCGCACCAGGAAACGGGGCCACCCCGGTGGGGAAATTATGAGTTTCCGCAGTGAGCAGAATCTGGCTGTTGATATTTTTTATGACCAGGGGAGAGGGAAACCCCGGTTGTTCCGCCTGAAAAGCAGGGATTTCATGGCCGGCAATCACGCTGGAATTGTCCTTGAAAGCTATGATGGAACCTTGGGGATGGGCGTTTAGAGTGGCAGTGACCACCTCAAAGAGGCTCTCTTTGAGTTCTTTGCCGTCGATGATCTGTTTTCCCCGGAAAAAGCCATGTCGGGAATGCTCGGAGTTGGCGTTATTGAGATCCATAATCTCAACAATGGTCGGATTTCGTTTATGCCTGCCGACAAAATAATCATAATAAAAATCCCGATCCCGTTTATCCATGGAAATACCAGGAATTTCCAGAAGCACATCTGCTCCCCTGCTGATCATATCCACCTCATAAACCGCTTCTGGCTCTATGCCGGTGGTAAAGTCAGATAATGGCTCTGGATAAACGCACTCTGTCATTCGATCATGATTTTCCCGAATAAATTCATCCATATCCTTGTCGTCGGGAACCAGATAACAATGAGATCGTTCCACCCGAATAATGGTATCAAGACCAACCACCCGGCAGATTGAGACCATATTGGCCGACCAGGCCGTGGCAAAATTGAGTCTGGGACCTATTTCAACCAGCCGCTCTCCGCTCAGCACCGGAGTCAGGAAGATATTTTCCCCGGAAAAATCTTCAGAAACCAGTTTACAGAACAGTATGGTCTCTTCATGGGCCAGGGGACGGGTTGATTCGACATTGAAACAGCGGCTCAGGCCGGCATCTATTGGACGATAAAATTGCCTTAGGGTTGCGGTCATTTTATTTTGTTTTGTATTTTAGCTTTTTTTATATGAACGATGATGGTTACGGCTTAGCCGGATTCTTATCATTTGCCAGCGACATCGACATTCTTTATTTCCGTAATCAGGGCAAGGCGTTTCCAAAAATCAGGAAAGGATTTGGCCACACAGTTTTCCCCGCTGATTCGTACTCCCGGCACCTTGAGCCCGGCCACGGCAAAACACATGGCAATCCGGTGGTCATCATAGGTCTCGATTTCCGCACCGTGCAGATTGCTGCCGCCGGCCCGGCCATGAATAATCATCCGTCCTTCCTCTTCCTCAACTTCTGCCCCCATTTTTCCAAGTTCAGTCACCATGGCAGTAATCCGGTCGCATTCCTTGATTCTTAAATGGGCAATATTATCAATCACAGTCGTACCTTCAGCAAAAGCGGCAATAATGGCCAGGGTCGGAGCCACATCCGGCATATTTGCCATATCAACCTGCACAGCTTGCAGTTGCTCCGGGCCGGTCAGGGTCAAACCGCCCGCCTCTTCCTGCTGGACATTACATCCCATCCGGGAGAGAAGAGGAACGAGATAAGAATCGCCCTGTAAAGAAGGTACTGCCATATTGCTGATGGTAACCTGTCCGCCGGTGATGGCTGCGGCAGCCCAGAAGTATGAGGCTGCGGAGGCATCTCCTTCTATCTGATACTCACATCCCTGATAGCCGCCCCTGGGAATACGAATAAAGTCAAAAGAAGGGGTTGATTCACAAGGGACACCAAACTCGGCCATCACCCGCATGGTCATTTCCACATAGGGCTTTGAGTAGACCTCGCCCTCAACCTTCAGCTCTGCCATTTCCCTTGCATAGGGAGCAACAAGCAATAATGAGGATAGATACTGACTGGATTTTCCTGCTGGCAGAACAGTCTTACCACCGCTTAAACCAGAGGCATTGATGGTTAAAGGCGGACAATTATTACCGGCATCAGCAACAATATCCACGCCCCAGCCCTCAAGAGCTTTCATGAGCGGGTCGATGGGTCGTCTTGCCATCCGTTCACTGCCGGTGATATGAAAAACTCCTGCACCAAGGGCAGTCACAGAGGTGAGAAATCGGGTGGCAGTACCATTATTACCAAGATAAATATCTTTGCCTGGAGATGTTATTTTACCATTGCAGCCTTCAATTATCCATCTGCCTGGATCTTCATCATTGATATTTACCCCCATATTCCGCAGGGCAGCAATGGTATAGGCTGTATCTTCACTGGCAAGAGGAGCAAGCAAAACCGAGGTTCCCCGACCCAAGGCTGCGGCAATCAGCCCTCTTTGGGTAAGACTTTTGGAGCCCGGCATTGCAAGGGTTAGGGAGACCTTGTTCACTGGTATTATTTCTTTCATGATTTTTTTGTCTTTTTTAGTAACTTATCAATAAGTCTGGGCAGCGATCAATATAAGTTAAGCACAAGGTGATTCGGAGGCGGGACTTTAGTCCCGCTAACCTGACTAAAGCAGGTGACGGGGCTAAAGCCCCGTTTCCAATATGCTGTTAAGGTAATTTGTCAAAACCATAGACTGTACCTACTTATTGAAAAGTTACCTTTTTTAGTACATTACTCCTGAAAGTCTGCCATAAAAAACAGATAAGCACAGACTTCGAGTCCGGAATGACGGTGCTGGGTAACGCACGAGTTTGTTTAGGTTACGGTTCTTAGCCCACCTTAGTGATATAAAATCTGCCCTGCCCGTGCCACGAACAAACAATCAGTTGCGGACAAGATTATCAAGCAAGGCCTGTCTCATGACCTCAATCGGCGGTTGTTTGTTTATCCAAATCTCAAGCTGGGCTGCGGCCTGAAAAAGCAGCATGGCGAGACCATCCACCGTGCGGCAGCCGGCCTGTTTCGCTTCTTTTAAAAGTCTGGTCTCAAGCGGAGCATAGACAATATCCATCACCACGGAAAAGTTGGCAAGTAATGACGGATCAATGGGAATCATATCAATTTCCGGCTCCATGCCCACAGAAGTGGTGTTGATTAGAGCATCTGCCCGAATATGGACGAGTTCACTAAGCGCAGCAAAATCACAGCCAAGCCAGTTAGCAAGGGCCTGACCTTTTTCCTCGCTTCGGTTAGTGATAATAACTTCAGCCCCGGCCCTGACCAGACCAAAACAGACCCCGCGGGCAGCCCCGCCTGCACCGAGAACCAACACCCGGCTTCCCTTCAAGTTCATGTTTCCGGTTATGCCAAGTGCCATATTGGAACCAAGCCAATCCGTATTGAAACCACGGATAACTGTTTTCTCAGCCCCATTTTCCCTGCGAAACAAAAGGGTATTGACCGCCCCGATCCGGTTGGCAGTGGAATCAAGCTCATCAATCAAGGGAATGATTTTTTCTTTATGGGGAACCGTCACTGATACGCCGATAAATCCCAGAGCCCGTAAACCTTGCACCCCGTCAAGCAGATTCTCGACCTGCATCGGCAGGTAAACCCCATTATAACCCAGGGCTGCCAGGGCGGCATTATGCATTACTGGACTGAGTGAATGAGCAACTGGATTACCGATAATCCCGAACAAACTGGTGCAACCATTAATTTTCATGTTTAAGGGCTAATTGAAGTTTATGGAATTGCCGGGCTGAAAACTGTCCCGGTGCCGTGGCAGACTGGCTGTCCACAGCCACATAAGATATCATACCGCCCAGGTAAATACTGGCAAAACGACTGATTTTGCCCTTTTCCCCCATACAAAAACAACTAAGAGGAAAATCCAGGGCAACCGCTTTTTCCTGCAAAGATAAAACCCGGATAACCTCAAGCTCATCATGGGCAGTGGTCACAATTTTACCCATATCAGCTCCGCTGAGTTGCATGGCTATGAGCAGTTCATGCAACTCATCCGCAGCCGGGGTCTTCTCAAAATCATGCCAGGAAAAAATACAACTGGTACTTGAATTTACCGCAGCTTCAAGGAGTTGGGTCCGCAGGGACGGGCTGCTGCGCAGTTCAAAGTCAACAAAAGCAGCTCCTGAAGAGACCGCCTTCAAGAGCAGACCCAGCCTCTCTTCCTCCGTACCCTTGAATTGACCGCCTTCCCAAGCAGGACGATTGGTGAAAAGAAGATCCAGATCAAGAAGCTTCATGCACTCTTCCACATCCGGCTCTGCCATGGTATCAAGCCGTACCTCAATCAGATCAACAAAGTCTTTGATCGGCTCCACCTTGGCCGCGACTTCCCCGGCATTAACACCGGACACTGAAACACAAACCCTGCCAGCCATCTTTTCTTTTTAATCCTCCCCTAATCGCAGGGACCCTGTGATATCCCCAATCGATCTTTCACCCTGTTGTTCAAGATAGGCAGCAATCCCCTCAATAATTGTTTCTGCAATATCAGGCTGAAAAAAATTGGCTGTGCCCACCTGAATGGCACTGGCACCGGCAATGAGAAACTCCAGAGCATCCTGAACCCCGGCAATTCCACCAATCCCGATAACCGGCACAGACACGGCCCCGGCAACCTGATAGACCATCCGCAAAGCCACCGGTTTAATGGCCGGCCCCGACAACCCGCCGATAATATTAGCAAGTTTTGGTTTTCTGGTATTTATATCAATGGCCATGCCGATCAGAGTGTTAATCAGAGAAACAGCATCAGCACCACCATCTTCAACCGCTTTTGCCAGGGCAGTAATGTCGGTAACATTAGGTGATAACTTGACAATCACCGGCAGGTGAGTTTCTTTTTTTACCGCTGCGGTTACCTCTTTTGCCATGGCCGGTACAGTGCCAAAAGCCACCCCGCCTTTTTTTACATTTGGACAGGATATATTGACCTCTATGGCATCAATGCCCCCAACCCCGCTTAAAATAGCGGCAAGCCGGGCATACTCGTCCACGGAATCACCAAGAATATTGACCACCACCCGGCACTTAACTCGACGAAGAAAAGCCATATTTCTGCGGATAAACCCATCAATACCCGGATTTTCAAGGCCAATGGCATTGAGCATCCCGCAGGCTGTTTCCACGATTCTCGGAGGGGGATTACCCGTTCTTGGCTTTAGGGAAATTCCTTTAACCACAATGCCGCCCAGTTTATTAAGATCAAGAAAATCGGCAAATTCCCAACCATAACCAAAGGTTCCGGAAGCAGTCATGACCGGATTATCCAGCTTCATACCGCCAATATCAACAGATAAATCAAGATGTTGATTAGCTATTTTTCCCATACCACCTCACCGGCTGCCAGCACCGGTCCCCTCCGGCATAATTGAATCAACCTGCCATCAACCCCTGGAATCATGCAGCCAAGACAGGCCCCCATACCACAGGCCATATGGGTTTCCAGAGAAACAAAGCATTCCAGCCCGGCTTCTCTGGTTTTCATGGCCACGGCCTTCATCATCGGAAAAGGGCCGCAACAGTAGACCCTGTTTATTTTTGTTGACGAGAAAACCTCATCGAGCAGCTCAGGAATAAAACCATGATGACCAAGAGAACCATCATCAGTGGCAGTTTTAACTGCAAACCCGAGCTGATTGAATTCATCTGCAAATAGTTCAAGCTCTTCTCGTTTGCGGGCACCTAATAAAACAAGGTCATCCCCTGTGCCATGGCTGTTATCAATCATCTTTTCCGCAAGATAATAAAGCGGGGCGATTCCCATACCGCCACCGATAAGGCATATATTACCAGACCTTTTAAGCGGGAAACCAAAACCAAACGGGCCCAGACAGTCAATTATTTCTCCAGTTCTCATTTCGGCAAGCAGTGCGGTACCCCGTCCCACCACTTTAAAAAGAATTGCAATCATGCCTTTAAGCGTAACTTTATGAATGGAAAAGGGACGACGGAGAAGCGGATCAAATCCACCTGCCACCCTGACCATGACAAACTGCCCTGGATTGGCTGCCCTGGCAATTTCAGGAGCCTCCATGGTCAGGCGAAAAATACCGTTACCAAGGGATTCATTATTTATTAATATTGCTTTTTTATGGAATTGGTGCATGAAATAATATACAAAGATAATGATTATAACAGACATCGTAAAATAAGCAGACAACCGTAGAGACGCATTCTACACATTTTGTAACTATTCAGCGAAATGAACAAACTCCCGTAATCTTAGCCCAACTTCGTAATAGTCGAGAAAAAACTCCTCTTATTACAGATAGTTACCC
>CAYRGM010000042.1:0-13372 GCA_964423765.1 uncultured Desulfobulbaceae bacterium | reverse complement strand
TAGATGAACAAACGCCCATAAACTTGGGCTGTAACTGTTCAGATGTGCTTCACGGAGTCTCGTTCCTCGCTTACGAGACTCCGTGGAGTGCAGCTGAATAGTTACTCTGAATTTACGATTTTTTTTCACAATCCAGACATCGTAAACGCCCTCTAAAAATGTCCTGTTTTTTGGACAATTTTCTTGTGCCGCTTTCCCTGCCCCCTGATAATCGAGCCCTTTTGATGTTTGAGAATTATCAATTATCAATTATCAATTATCAATTTACGATGTCTGCAATCCATGGGTCTAACAATCATTTACCAAGTCGCTGCCGTTTCATCTGATATGCCGGCAATCCGGTTCCTGCCGAGATTAAACGCCCCATAATAACATTTTCCTTCAAACCGACAAGATTATCAACCTTGCCCATCATGGCGGCATTGGTCAAAACCTTGGTAGTCTCCTGAAAAGAGGCTGCTGAAATAAATGAATCCGTGGACAAAGATGCCTTGGTTACTCCAAGAAGAAGCGGTTCTGCTGCTGCTGCCTTCAGCCCCTCTCCAAGCAACCGCTCATTCTCATCCTTGAACTTCCACCATTCCACCTGCTGATCAATCATAAATGTTGAATCACCAGCATCTGTAATTTTTACCCTCTTCAGCATCTGACGAACTATTGTCTCGATATGTTTATCATTAATCCTCACACCCTGCAAACGGTACACTTCCTGTATCTCATTGACAAGAAACTTGGCTAATTCCTCGGCACCAAGAACCTTAAGAATATCATTGGGCAGAATCGACCCTTCCATGAGCGGCTCCCCGGCCTGAACATAATCCCCTTCGTGGACGATGGTATGTTTTGCCTTAGGGATAAGATACTCTTTGGCCTCCCCGGTTTCCGGGGTAATCACCACCCGTCGTTTTCCTTTCAATTCCTTGCCAAAACTAACCCGTCCGTCAATCTCAGTAATTATTGCCTGCTCCTTTGGTTTACGCACCTCAAAGAGTTCAGCAACTCTTGGCAAACCACCGGTAATATCCTTACTCTTGGTTGTTTCCCTTGGTATTCTGGCTACAACGGTACCCGCTGTTATTGAGCTTCCTTCAGCAACGGTAATTACCGAACCAACCGGCAAAGGATAACGGGCTTCAAGCTCTCCACCTGCTATTTTTACTGTCTGGCGCGGCTTATCAGGATCTTTAATGGTTATGCGGGGACTTAAAAGTTTTCCGGCCGCAAGCGGAGTAATAACCTTGCTGGCTTTACCGGTGATCTGATCAACCCGTTCCTGCATTGATTCACCTTCCACCACATCACCATACTTTATCTTACCCCCAACCTCTGCGACAATCGGAATAGAAAAAGCATCCCAATCAGCAATCACTGCCCCTGGTGCCACTATGGTTCCATCTGCAACTTTCAACTCAGCACCATACGGTACTGGAAACCGCTCCCGATCAATACCAAGTTCATCAGTAATGATGATCTCGGCATTCCGGTTCATAACTACGAAATTCCCTGCAGTATTGGTAACTGAATGGAGTTCCTTGTACTTAACCACACCGCCCCGCTGAGTCCGAACCTCGGCCTGCTCAACAGCACGACTGGCAGCACCACCTATATGAAAGGTTCGCATGGTCAACTGAGTTCCAGGCTCACCAATGGACTGGGCCGCAATAATACCCACAGCTTCACCGATATTCACCATATGACCGCGGCCAAGGTCCCGACCATAACACATGGCACATACCCCCCCCCTGGTCTCGCAGGTCAGCACCGAACGAATCATCACCTGATCAATGGCAGCCGCCTCAATAGCTTCAACCTTTTCTTCGGTGATTTCCGAATCCATGGCAACCAGAACCTCTCCGGTATTGGGATCAACAATATCTTCAAGGGTCACCCTGCCCAGAATTCTCTCGCCAATACGAACAATCACCTCCCCGCCTTCAATCAGCGGTTCTGCCTTGATTCCCCGCATGGTTCCACAATCTCTGTCAACAATAGTGGAGTCCTGGGCAACATCAACAAGTCTTCTGGTCAGGTAGCCGGAGTTGGCAGTTTTCAGGGCTGTATCCGCCAAACCTTTGCGGGCGCCATGGGTAGAAATAAAATATTCAAGAACAGACAAACCTTCCCGGAAATTGGCTTTAATCGGAGTCTCGATAATTTCACCGGACGGTTTGGCCATTAAACCACGCATTCCTGCCAACTGCCTGATCTGATCCTTTGAACCACGGGCCCCGGAATCAGCCATGATAAAGACCGAATTAAAACTCTTGATATCATGAATTTTATTATCCTTACCGCGGAAATAATCAACCGACATCTCTTCCATCATCTCTTTGGTGATGCGATCTGTAGCCTTTGACCAGATATCAACAATCTTGTTATACTTCTCACCATCTGTGATCAGACCATCCAAGTACTGTTTTTCAACATCAATCGCTTCTTTTTCTGATTGCTCAACAAACTCCTCTTTACGAACCGGAATCTTCATATCATTTATACAAATAGATATACCGGCAAGAGTCGCATATTCATAACCAATATCCTTTAACCTGTCAGCAAGGATAACCGTGTCTTTTGTCCCGGCATGCCGGTAGACATAATCAATCAGAAACGATAATTCTTTTTTGGACAATTCCCTGTTAACCAAAGAAAAAGGCATCCCCGCAGGCAACAGCTCACTCACCAGAACCCTGCCAACCGTGGTCTGGGCGAGTTCCCCATCTATTCGTACCTTGATAACTGCCTGCAAATGAACCGCATCATGGTCATAGGCTATCCGCACTTCTTCTGCTGATGAAAAAATAGAACCTTCGCCCTGAACACCAAACCTCTCTCTTGTCATGTAATAAAGACCAAGAACAATATCCTGACTTGGAATAATAATGGGACTGCCATTGGCAGGAGAAAGAATATTATTGGTTGACATCATCAATACCCGGGCCTCGACCTGAGCCTCAACCGATAGCGGCACATGAACTGCCATCTGGTCTCCATCAAAGTCAGCATTAAATGCTGTACAGACAAGGGGATGGAGCTGAATGGCTTTACCCTCAATCAAAACCACCTCAAAAGCCTGCATGCCCAGCCTGTGAAGAGTGGGAGCTCGGTTAAGAATGATGGGATATTCACGGACAATATCATCAAGGACATCCCAAACCTCTTTGCTGCCCTTCTCAACCATTTTGCGGGCACTCTTGATGGTGGTTACATAACCAAGAGTTTCCAGATGATTATATATAAAAGGCTTAAAAAGCTCGAGAGCCATTTTTTTGGGCAGACCGCATTGATGTAAACGAAGATGGGGACCAACCACAATCACAGAACGACCGGAATAATCCACCCGTTTACCGAGAAGATTCTGGCGGAAACGACCCTGCTTACCCTTTAACATATCTGAAAGAGATTTAAGCGCTCTCTTGTTTGCTCCGGTGATCGTCCGTCCCCGGCGGCCGTTATCAAAGAGCACATCAACAGCTTCCTGAAGCATCCGTTTCTCATTACGAATAATGATATCAGGAGCATCTAACTCGATTAGCCGTTTGAGACGATTATTTCTGTTAATCACCCGCCGGTAAAGATCATTGAGATCGGAAGTGGCAAACCGCCCGCCTTCAAGGGGAACAAGAGGACGAAGGTCAGGGGGCAGGACAGGAATAACCTCAAGAATCATCCACTCCGGCATATTACCTGAATCCCGAAATGCTTCAACAACATGCAACTGTTTACCGTACTTGGTTCGTTTTGACACGGAACCAGTCTCTTTCATATCTTTACGCAAACTCTCAGAGAGCTGGACAAGATCAAGATCCATCAACATTTCCCGAATTGCTTCAGCACCGATGCCGACCTTGAACTGTCCGGGAAACTCGTCAAGATGGGCACGATACTGTTCCTCATTAAGAAGAGTACCCACCGTAAGTTCTTCAGTATCAGATTTTACAACTGCATAGGATTCAAAATAAAGCACCCGCTCAAGCTGCTTCAGAGTCATATCAAGAATCGCTCCAATCTTGGAAGGCAGACTTTTTAAAAACCAGATATGAGCAACCGGAGCTGCAAGTTCAATATGTCCCAGCCGCTCCCTTCGCACTTTGGACTGGATTACTTCAACCCCGCATTTCTCGCAAACTACACCACGGTGTTTCATCCTCTTGTACTTGCCGCAATTACACTCAAAATCCTTAACCGGACCAAATATTTTGGCACAGAATAATCCGTCTCGTTCCGGCTTAAAGGTCCGATAGTTGATGGTTTCCGGTTTTTTTACTTCCCCGTGCGACCATTCACGAATTTTTTGCGGCGATGCAACAGAAATTTTTACCTTATTAAAAGTAACCGGCCCCTTGGGCTTGGCAAAGAAATTAAATAGTTCTTCCACAAAATCACCTTATGATGGGTTTAAATTCGTGTTTTGGAGTTTCAGGTTAAAAACACCTCAACCTATCCCCTGATAATCAAGCCCCTTGTATGGTCGAGAATTATCAATTATCAATTCTCAATTATCAATTATCTATTATCTATCCCCCGACTACTCCAGCAGCTCAACATCAAGACATAACCCTTTCAACTCTTTGACAAGCACATGAAATGACTCAGGCAAACCAGCCTCAAGAAAATTATTTCCTTTAACAATTTTTTCGTACATGGTAGTCCGCCCTTCCACATCATCGGACTTGACAGTCAACAACTCCTTGAGCGTATAGGCAGCACCATAGGCTTCCATGGCCCAAACCTCCATCTCACCCAACCGTTGCCCGCCAAACTGAGCCTTACCACCAAGGGGCTGCTGGGTAACGAGTGAGTAAGGACCGGTAGACCTGGCATGAATTTTGTTATCAACAAGGTGGTGGAGTTTTAACATATACATCACTCCCACCGTAACCTGGTTATCAAATTTAACCCCACTCACTCCATCATACAGCACCGACTGCCCAACTTCATCAACACCGGCATCAACCAGCATTCCCCTAATCTCAGCCTCCAGGGCTCCATCAAAAACAGGGGTGGCAACATGGACACCATGATGATATTTCTTCGCCATATCAATCAGCTCATCATCACTTAAACCTGCAGTCAAGGCTGTATACTCCTCTTCTGAATACACCGCCTGCAATTTTTTCTTCACTGCCTCAACTTCATGTTTTGCCGCAAGCTCGGCAATCTGTTCTCCCAGTTTCTTGGCGGCAAAACCAAGATGACATTCCAGCACCTGACCAACATTCATCCGGGAGGGAACCCCAAGCGGGTTCAAAACAAGATCAACAGTGGTTCCATCAGCAAAAAATGGCATATCCTCCTCAGGCAGTAAACGGGAAACCACACCTTTATTACCATGACGACCGGCCATTTTATCACCAACAGAAAGTTTTCGCTTGGTGGCCACATAAATTTTTACCATCTTGACAATACCAGGGGCAAGGTCATCACCTTTTTCCATGCGCTCCACAATCCCTTCATAGCGATTACGCACCATCCCTGCCTGTTGCCGGTAACGGCTGAAGATATCCTCAATATCTCCCTCAAAATTCTTCTTTTCCGAGAAATCTATGGTGTAGAGTTCATTAAACTCAAGCCCCTCAAAGACAGTATCCGTAATCTTTTTGCCCAGCTTGACCAGTACCTTACCCTGAGAGTCATAAATATCCTGTTTTGCCGTCCGGTCAACAATCAGAGCTGCCAGGTCCTTACGAACCCCACTCTTCAAACTCTTAAGCTCATCGTCCATATCCCTGTTTAGTCGTTCAACTTCAAACTCTTCAATCAGCAGAGAGCGCTCATCCTTATCAACCCCTTTTCGGGAAAAAACCTTGGCATCAATAACCACCCCCTCAACTCCAGGGGGAACCCGTAAAGAAGAATCTTTCACATCTCCGGCCTTCTCACCAAATATGGCCCGCAATAATTTCTCTTCAGGAGTGAGCATGGTCTCTCCCTTAGGGGTAACCTTACCGACCAGCATATCTCCGGCTTTAATCTCAGCACCTACCCTGACAATACCAGATTCGTCAAGGTTACGAAGAGCATCTTCACCAATATTTGGGATGTCACGGGTAATATCTTCCTTGCCAAGCTTGGTGTCCCGGGCCATGGTTTCAAAGATTTCGACATGAACAGAAGTGAATGTATCCTCTTTAAGAAGCCTCTCATTAATAAGAATGGAGTCTTCAAAATTATAACCCCGCCATGGCATAAAGGCGATGGTCACATTTTTACCAAGCCCCAACTCCCCTAACTCAGTGGAGGAACCATCAGCAAGGACATCTCCCTTCACCACCCTTTCATCCGGCATAACCAATGCTTTTTGGTTAAAACAGGTATTCTGATTGGTTTTTTTATACTTAGAGAGACGGTAAACAGCCACACCGGTGGCAAAACCATCGACCCCCGGTTCGTCATAACGAACAACAACCCGATTGGCATCGACATCCTCAATCACTCCATCACCGGCAGCAAGCAGACAGGCACCGGAATCACAGGCCACATTTTTTTCCACCCCAGTACCGACCAGCGGAGAAGATACCTTAAGCAGTGGCACTGCTTGGCGTTGCATATTTGAACCCATCAGAGCCCGGTTAGCATCATTATTTTCAAGAAACGGAATCAGAGAAGCAGCAATGGAAACCATTTGGTTAGGTGCCACATCAATACGGGTCACCTCATTGGTTGCCACCATTTCCACCTCGCCATCCTGCCGGGCAACAATGGTCTCCGGCACCATGGTATTGTTCTCATCCAGTTCAACCCCAGCCGGAACAATAATATGTTCCTGCTCCTGTAAGGCCGAGAGATATTTCACAGCTTCCAAAACAACCCGGTTTTCAACAGTTCTATAAGGAGTTTCTATAAATCCGTAGGGGTTAACCTTGGCATAAGTTGCAAGAGAGACGATCAAACCAATATTGGGTCCCTCCGGTGTTTCAATAGGACAAATACGACCGTAATGGGTAGGATGCACATCCCTTACTTCAAAACCTGCCCGTTCCCGAGACAAACCGCCCGGTCCAAGTGCCGACAATCGTCGTTTATGAGTTACCTCAGAAAGAGGATTGGTCTGATCCATGAACTGAGAAAGCTGGGAGGTCCCAAAAAATTCTTTAATAGCGGAAGTCACCGGTTTGGGATTGACCAGATCATGAGGCATCAGGGTTTCAATTTCCTGCAGGGTCATCCGCTCTTTAATGGCTCGCTCCATCCGGACAAGTCCCATCCGGTATTGATTTTCCACAAGCTCACCGACAGTACGAACCCGGCGATTACCAAGGTGGTCAATATCATCCCCATCCCGTAAACCGTCTTTCAGCCAGAGCAGATGTTTAATTCCTTTTATTATATCATCTTTGGTCAGGGTACGATTATCAATGGGAGTGTCAAGGCCAAGCTTGGCATTTATTTTGTAACGACCGACTTCCGAAAGATCATAGGTGGATGGATTAAAAAACAGATTTTTAAAAAATGTTTCTGCAATCTCCGGGGTAGGCGGACTTGAAGGGCGTAAGCGACGATAGATTTCAACAAGAGCCTTCTCGGTATCCGGCACCTTATCAACCATCAATGTCTTGCGAAATGCTTCACTGACAGTAACCCCATCAATAAAAAGAAGCTCGAAACTGCTAATCCCCGCCTTGACAACAGCCTCAAGTATGGACTCATTCAGAGGCTCATTGCAAAGGGCAATGACTTCTCCGCTTGCCGGATCGACAAGATCAGAGGCAAGAAAACGACCAAGGAGGTCTTCAACCTGGATCGCAATCCTTTCAATACCAACCTTTGCCATCCTCTTGACCAAGGCTTTTGAGACTTTTCTGCCTTTCCTGCCAAACACACTGCCATCTTCAGGGCTGATCAAGTCATCAGTCAAACGAGAACCAACACAAGTTTCAGGTTTGAAAAGAAGTGAATAGGAACCATTCTTAACTTCAACCGTATCAAAATAATAATACTCCTTAAGAAGCTCATACTCATTGTAGCCAAGAGCTTTCAACAGTACGGTTACCGGTAACTTACGACGACGATCTATGCGAACATAGAGGATATCCTTGATATCAAACTCAAAATCAAGCCATGAACCACGAACAGGTATGATACGAGCCGAGTATAAACGCTTTCCGGAAGAATGGGATTTACCATCATCATGGGTATAGAAAAGACCTGGGGATCGTTGCAACTGGTTAACAATTACCCGCTCGGTGCCGTTCACAACAAAGACACCGTCTTTAGTCATCAAAGGCAGAGCCCCAAGAAAAACCTCCTGCTCCTTGATGTCTCTTACAGACTGAACACCGGTCTCCTCATCAACATCAAAGGTGATCAGACGAACAGTGATCTTTACAGGAACATCATAGGTCATTCCCCGCTCTACACACTCCGAAACAGTATATTTAGCATCACCAAAAGCATAACGAACAAACTCAAGAGAACATAAGCCATTAAAATCACTAAAAGGAAAAATGTCCTTAAAAATTGCCTGCAAGCCTATATTCTCCCTAACATCAGGATCAACATCCCGCTGCAGAAAACGATCATAAGAATACCGCTGCATGGAAATAAGATGCGGTGGTTCAACAATATGGCGTGTTTTGGCAAAACTTTTACGAACTCTTTTCATAGTTTCCCTCGAAATATTCCGCAAAAAATATGGTATGGAAAAAAAACAGACAACCTGCTGTTTACACAACAAAAAAACAATGCAAATTAGCCAGCTACCAATCAAATTACCTTAAAACACAGGTAACGCTACAGGAAAATTAACTCCTATAGCGTTACCTGATTAAACCTATGAGATTACCGGGCAGCCAATAGTTTTACATAAAACAGCTGCCTTAAATCTAATCGCAAAAGAACTACTTTATTTCAACGCTGCCACCGACTGCTTCTATTTTCTCTTTTATTGCAGCCGCTTCATCCTTGCTTACCGCTTCCTTAACAGGTGCAGGAGCACCATCAACAAGTGCCTTGGCTTCCTTGAGACCAAGGGAAGTAATGGTCCTGACCTCTTTAATTACCTTGATCTTCTGATCACCAGCTGCTGTCAGCACTGCATCAAACTCGGTCTGTTCTTCAACAACTCCACCAGCATCGCCATTAGGTGCACCAACGGCTGCAACCGCTACCGGAGCAGCAGCACTTACACCAAACTTCTCTTCAAGGGCTTTAACAAGTTCAGCGACCTCAAGCAGGGTCATTTTTTCTACAATTTCTACTACCTGGTCAATTGATTCAGACATTATCATTCCTCCGGGAAATCTCTTTTTATTTTTTTAATTTTCTTTCTGTTCCTTAATGGCCTGTAAAGCATAAACAAGATTGCCGGCGACTCCATTGAGTACCCGAACAAAATTGGTTGGTACAGCTGACAACACCCCACAAAGTTGACCAAGAAGTTGCTCTCTGCTCGGAAGTTTGGCGATGGACTCAACCTCTGCAGGAGAAAGAATCTTCCCATCCATAACGGCATGACGAATTTGCAAGGCATCAAATTCCTTGGCAAAATCAGTCAGTACTTTGGCAGTTGCAACTGGCTCCTCAAAACTAAATGTAACGGCAGTGGTCCCTGAAAAGGAATCGCTTAAACCCTCATATTCAGTATCCTTGACAGCAAGCTTCAACAATGTGTTTTTGGCTATCAGAACTTGTGCCTGGTTCTGACGAAGCTCAGAACGCAATTTTTCAAGTTCCGTTACCTTCAACCCACGGTAATCAGCAACTACTACAAATTTTGCTCGGCTGAAAGTTTCGTTCAGTTCACGAACCCTGTCAACCTTGTCATCGCGATTCAATGGTTATACCTCCTTGTTTTGCCCAGGTCAGTCATAGATAACAGATAAAAAAGAGGGAGACAAATAACAGCACATCTTAAAAGATGATTAGATATCGGTCTCGGCAGGCGTCCGGCGATCCACACCGGTCATTACACTTTCGCACCTGCTGTCTCTGACCTTCCAGGATTTTATATGAACGATGGTGTTTACGAGTTAGCCAGGCACAACGACCAGCTTTCATAGTTCGCTTATGGACTGACCAATTTACTCACAGTTTCGTAACTATTCCGCTGCACTCCATCTTCGTCCATTTCGGAGTCTCGTTCCTCGCTTACCTGAGCTTCTTGAGTAGCATTAGTACGCTGCAAAGCTCAAAATGAACGAATAGGTAAGCGAGGAACGAGACTCCGTGAAGCACATCTGAACAGTTACAGCCCGAGGTTATGGGTGTTTGTTCAGCTCGCTGAATAGTTACACAGTTTCCTAATTATAACCACTGAACACACGGGATACACTGAAACACAAACCTCTTTTTCCGTGTATTCTATATGTGTTCCGTGGTCAAATGGTGTTCCTCGGCTTTCTGATACCTGAATCAACCTTCTTTTATAAGAGCACGAACCTGAAATGGATCAACCTTAACCCCTGGTCCCATGGTAAAAGAAATAACAATAGACTTAAGATAAACACCTTTACTGGATGCAGGTTTAAGCTGAATAAGCTTGTCAATAAAAGCAATAATATTATCTTTTATTTTTTCAAAATCAAAAGAAGCCTTCCCCAACGCTGCATGAATAATGCCGTTTTTTTCAACCCTAAAATCGACTTTACCCTGTTTAATCTCTTCAACAACCCGTGCAATATCAAAGGTTACAGTCCCAAGCTTGGCATTAGGCATAAGATTACGAGGACCAAGGATGCGTCCTATTTTACCGACCTCTCCCATCATGTCAGGAGTGGCAATGGTCTTGTCAAACTCCAACCAGCCATCCTTGATTTTGGCAACAAGCTCATCTGAACCGGCATAATCAGCTCCCGCGGATAAAGCCTCAGCCTCTTTTTCACCCTTGGCAAAAACAACGACACGGACTTCCTTACCTGTGCCATGGGGAAGAATCACACTGGAACGCACCATTTGATCAGCATGACGGGGATCTACCCCAAGACGAACCGCTATGTCCAAAGATTCATCAAACCTGGCCGAGGCAGTCTCAAGAACCAACGAGACAGCATCGGCAAGCTCATACAACTTCTCTCGATCTATTTTTTCCGCATTACTTCTATATTTTTTCCCGTGTTTTGCCATTCCCCCCTCCTCTCTTCTCCCTGGCATACAGGGGAAGTATGCAGGTAAACGAATAAAAATGAAAACGATTTACAGGCTCTAATCTACAACGGTAACCCCACAACTTCTCGCAGTTCCCTCAACAATCAAAATGGCCTGATCTATATCATAGGCATTGAGATCGGGCATCTTTATCTCAGCTATTTCCCTTATTTTATCCTTTGACAGTTCAGCCACCCTTTCCCGTTTGGGATTACCGGAACCCTTGCTTACGCCAGCAGCCTTAAGGATAAGAACAGAAGCTGGCGGGGTCTTGGTAATAAAAGTAAATGAACGATCATTGTATACAGTGATCACAACCGGAACAATCGTATCACCGGCAGACTGCGTTTTCGCATTAAAGACCTTACAAAACTCCATGATATTCACACCATGCTGACCCAGTGCAGGACCAACTGGCGGGGATGGATTGGCCTTGCCGGCCGGTATCTGCAGTTTTATATATGATTGAACTTTTTTTGCCATTAGCTATACACCTTCATAGTAATCATCCCAAGAGCATTAAAACTCTACCTAAGGACATAGAACCTATGCAACCAATTCATCTAATTAGCTCCACAGAAAATTTTATCGTTTATACCTGAATTGAGCGATTTTATGACGCTGATATCTATGCAGATCAAGTTAAAAAATCGCTCAACTTATTAGGCTATAATATAACAAAATAAAACTCAGGCCTGACTGACCTGAACATACTCTAATTCAACTGGGGTGAGCCGACCAAAAATGGACACCTTGACCTTGACTCTCCCTTTGTCAGGATACACTTCTTCAATTATCCCTTGGAAACTGGCAAAAGGACCGTCAATAACCCTGACATTATCACCTTCCGAGAAAACAATTTTATGCCTAGGTTTACTGGCTCCCTCTTCCATCCGGCCTATGATACGATCAGCCTCCTTATCAGTCAAAGAGGGTATCAATTTATGCAAATCATCCCCTGCAATAGCCTGATTGGCATTTACCCCGACAAAACCGGTAACTTTTGGAATTGACAGAACTGTATGCCAGGTATTCTGATTCATCTCCATCTGCACCATAATATAACCGGGGAAAAATTTCCTCTCAGAAGTCTTGCGTTTCCCCTTGACCATTTCAACCACCTGCTCAGTAGGGACAAGAATACCGCCAAACAAATCTTCCTGACCAGCAGAGCGGACAGCTTCTGTAAGAGAATCCTTCACCTTTCCTTCAGAGCCGGTATGCGTATGCACTATGTACCATTTTTTTGACATTAAAAAACCCAAACTGTTTATCGAAGAATCGATGCCACCAGTGTGCCGAGGATAAGGTCAACTGAACCTAAGTACAGAGCCATAAAAATAACAAATACAAAAACAAATCCGGTCAGACCAAGGGTAACCTTTCTATCAGGCCAGACAATTTTCTTAAATTCCGCCTTTACTTCAGATGTAAATTTACGGATTACAGGGGGACTAAAAATCGCCCAACCGCTAACTTCTGGACTCTCTTGCTGGCTCTCATCACTTGCCTTTATTTTTTTCTTACTTGCCATCTGCCGTCACTTCTATTTTAAATTTAATGCCCTTCGGGCAGGCTTTTAGTCTGTTAATAATTGATTATTATCAATTGATTATTGATAATTATTTTTGCGATTGAAAGCAGTCTTTACGCTCGCACTTATAATCCTGCAAAGTTCATCACACTCTTTATATACACTTGCACACTCTTGCTTTGGTATCATCTGGCTCTGCCAAGCCTTTTTTGTATATCATCGCCTTTTGCCATATCAAATAATCAATAATCAATTGTAAAGTTAACGACATCAACTGATGATATCGCACCACGCGTGACACATAACCATGATGATACAATTGCCCGAAAATGAAAATTACTATGCTATTAAAATATGGTTAACTGGCAGGCCAGGAGGGACTCGAACCCCCAGCCCTCGGATTTGGAGTCCGACGCTCTACCAATTAGAGCTACTGGCCTAAACATAAAACAGCTATTATTTGGTTTCTTTATGCAAGGTATGCGATTTACAGAAAGGACAGAATTTTTTCAACTCCAGCTTATGCGGAATTGTTCTCTTGTTTTTTGTTGTCGTATAGTTGCGCTGCTTACAATCAATACAGGCAAGTGTAATAATATCTCTCATCAATAACCCCAAAATTACATAAACAGAAGAAAAATAAATACTTATATGTTCTTCGGAACAACTTTTACTCTATGATTTCACTGATAACGCCGGCACCAACAGTTCGACCACCTTCACGAATGGCAAAACGAAGACCTTCTTCCATGGCAA
>CAYRGM010000041.1:0-14080 GCA_964423765.1 uncultured Desulfobulbaceae bacterium | reverse complement strand
AATCCTCAACAGACCAACGGGTATGCCTGCGGTTTTCGGAAATCCTTGGCACACAGCAGTGCAACGGCGAGATATCAGCACAGATCTTCGTCATAAAATCGCTCAATGCAGGTTATAGTTTTGTTACTGTTTGTTTCCTGATACCTGTAACCTGTAATAAACCAGCCTGACCCCTTCGCCTTGCCAGAAAGCAAAGGCAAAGGTACTCTGGGAAAGAGCAAAAAATAATTTCAGTGACTGATCTGCTTCATTATTAACCAGTAACTGGCTGTTAATCAGATAATCAGGGAGCTTTCTGGTTTCCCAAAGCGGAACAAGCTGATTATTCTCCCAGCTCAGAGCGGCAATGGTATTCCCTTCAAAATATCTATGCTGCCTCATGTACCTGACAAAAGACATCCGATTCATACCCACCATGATATCATCAATCCCGTCACCAGTAATATCCCTGACCACTATTCGGGTGGGAACATAAATTTTTTCTATCTCATCGGCCGCCAATTCAGCTATGGTGCCAAGATAATTTGCAGATGCCCCAAACTGACCCGGGTCAGCCCAGATAATCCTGCCAGCCCGATCATAAACAAGGAGATGATTATCGCGGCTGATTGCCACTATTGTTTCCTCTCCGCTGCCGTCTAAATCGGCAAGGGCAATATCAAAGATGGTCAACCCCTCAGGCAGAGTAAATTCAGTGGTTTTCCGGTACTCGCCAGCCTGCAGGGCAAGCCGGTAAACCCGGCTACCGATAACTTCAGAACTGCCAAAGCGGCCCGCTACCTGAGCGAGCAGTAAAGGATTACCCTGAGAAGAAATAACCCTTAAATACCAAGGCAGCCGGGAGGCAAGGATCCGGCTCTGGCTACCATCCCACTCAATAACCACGGACGACGGCCGTTTTCTATGATTAGCACTGATATATATTTCTTTGATACCATTATTGTCAAGATCACCAGTGCTAAGTGCGTGAACCCGTAACTGAGGTGCCAGTTCAATCGTATCCACTCTGCTGAAATTGCCGCCTGCAAATTTATAGATATGAATGGCATTGCTCTCGGCAAGGATAATTTCGACCTGACCGTCTCCGTTGAGATCCGCCGCATCCATATCATTGATTCTAAGGGGAATAGTTGCACTGCGACGGGAAGATATCATCTCAAAACCGCCTGCTTTAAGACCGGGCATTATCCCGCCATGTACCCCCTTCTTATAGGCCCGCATTGGATGGGCACTCTGAAAAGGGTCAATACCACGCTCATCAAGGCGGTCGATCTGTTTTGCCAACGGGGCAACGCCAACAATATCTGCTGATATTGCCCCGGCTAGCTCAACCATAGTCGTCATCAGGTCATCCATGGAAGCTGCCCGGCGGTAAAAGCTGCGTAAAGACGGGGTTCGCACCCGGCTGATCACCTGGACAGTTGCCAGCAGCCCCTCTTTATCTTCGCTCAGCTCACCCATGATCAGATAATCAACTCCACTCTTATCTATCTCTCTAAAGGCTTGCTCTTGCTGAGCAGATGCAAACAGGTCTGCGATTCTTTGTGCAATCTCATGGTCAGCCATCACCCTTATATCAGTGCTACCAACAACTCGATTGGTAAGAATTGTGGTCAAACCATCTCTTAGATGATTATAATCACCTGCAATCTTGATACTAAAGGGTAAGAAAACAGCTTGCTGTACTCCATTGCTTTCATTTGCCTGCACCATGGATGCGGGCATAAAGAAGGGAAATAAAAAAAATGTGAAAAAACAAATAATCTTTAAGCGGATACCTACAATATATGTAAACACAAATAACCTCCTGCTCCGTAACAAAAACAGAGCGTAAGGAAAAGGGAATGAGGTAAGTTTAAGGGTCGTCCTGCGAGCAAAAATGAGTAATACCAAGGAGGAGATACAAGAGACTATTTTGTTACCAGATAACATTAATATCTTTATGCGAAGCAGGGTAAATCCACAGAGACAATCAATAGGAAAATGTAATGGAGACCCCACCATAAAAAATACCATCATTTACCGGTGATTCTTCGCCTTTATGTCCTTCTGCGGGCAACAATCTTTTCAGTCCGGATAAAGATCCTGACCATCGAACCTTAGGGGTAATGGTGATATTTCTTCTATAGGAAACAGGCAAATTCAAACCAAGTGCTACGCCTTTTCCACCCTGAAAGACATGGGGATCATTCAGCAGCATGGCTTCTCCACCAATTCCCAAAGAGATATTATTTATGGGGCTGTAAGATGAAGAAAGCTCAAGAGCAAGATACCAGACACCGGTTAGATCATCAGCCGTAAACTCCAAGGGATCATGTTTATCTAAAAACACCGAGGCAAAGCTGTTTTCGATTTCATCTCCATGGTGAGTATAAATATAACCAACGGAAAAACCAAGCAAACCAGAAGAACCTCCATACGACAAGGTGATTTCCTGACCAGCAATAGCGGCATTATAGGCAGAAAAACCTTTGTAAAATTGATTATCGTTGCTCAGCCGGACAGACCAGCTTGAATGCTCAACCCCCTCAGCACCATACATGCCTGCGGCTAACAAGTGACTGACAGTGCTGTCCCACAACACTATTGGCATCTCGTCATCTTCCGCACGCACCTGAGTTGCTGAGGCCATGGATACTGCCAGGAAAAGAAGCAGAAATATGAGGAAATATTTTTTCATTGCTGATTTCCAGTAAGCGTTCATTATGGGCATGTATTTGCAGCAGCAGTGAAACGGCGGCAGTTCAACAGCAAATAACTTAATGGTAAAGTGGTGACCGTTCCTTCAGATCGCAGTGCCACAGTAACACGGACTTCTGTTCCTTTGGAGTGGACGAAAAAAGGTCAGTACACTTGCAACACTCCAGATAAGCAAACTCTAAATATAGGCTTATCTATTACGAGACTCCATAAAATGCTGATACAAACGACTACTACACTATATATTACCACATTTACCCATGAAAGCAATACAAAATTTTATACCTTTTGTTTGTTCAGCTAATCAGAAGATGTCGCTTGACTCTTTTCAGGTCATCCCAGCTCATTTGTTTCATATCTGGATTCTGGACGAGAAAACAGGGATGAAAAGATACCATCACTTGAATGGACTGGCAGCCCGGTCGCCGACATGGATAAAAGCTGCCCCGCAGACGGACAAGAGGATCATCAGTATCGACAAGGATATGGGCTGCCACAGCTCCCATGGCAAGGATGATTGTAGGTTGCACAGACAAAATTTCCCGGTCAAGGTGAGTAGTACAAAGGCGAATACATTCCTTATCAACCTCTCTCTCTGCCGGACAGCATTTGATTACATTGGTAACAAAAATCTGTTGTCTGCCCTGATCTATGGCCTTCATCATCCGCCAGAGCATGGTATCTTCTTCCCTACCCATCAGGGTATCGGGAGAAAAATCACCTTGTTGATGAGACCAGTCACCAACTATCATGAGCTTTGCCTCTTGCGAACCTCTACCAATAACTTGTCCCAATCGGTTCCCTGCAAGAGGACAACGGCGACACTCTTGAATTGCCTTTTGACTAAGAGATAAAGAGGTAACCGGCATTTTTGCTGTTTCTGATTTTTTCGCAGTTACTTTTTCAGGTTTTTTATTTTTATGCCTAATAGCAGGAGCAACCACACCTGTATGGTTGCGATTACGAAATAAATTCGCAAGCCCGGTCCGGCCCGGATAGCCTTTAATCCCCATGCTCTGGTGAAACCAGAGCAAGTCCCGTACCTGATGAGTAAGGGTTAACAATGCAGCTCGATCAAGGCTATTTCCGCTATTAATCTGTGTTTTTTTCATTTAATTACCCCATGGGCAACCCTTGACAATCACTGGTAACATGTATAAATGGAAACATAGAATGTACACATTTTTTAAACCTTAAAAATTATAGGAGAAGATTATGCCTGTTTATGAGTACAACTGTCAGGGATGTCAGGAAACATTTGAAATTCTGACCACTTCAAGCAAAGATGAAAAACCGGATAAATGTCCGAAATGCGGCAACCAAGAGATTGTTAAATGTATTTCCGCATCGTCCATTAGAATAGGTGGGGGATTGTCGCCAGCCTGCGGTATGCCATCCGCCTGCGGCGGTAAATCAGGTTTTGCCTGAGCATAGCCGTCCAGCCTGCCCGTGGGGCAGGCTTTTTTAGTACCTGACTCCTAAATTTCTGTTATGAAAAACAGATAAGCGAAGACTCCCCTATCATCCTATGCTTAAAGACGGGACCGCCAAGTAGATTACGGGCGTTAGTTTGCCTGAGGGTCTATCACGAAACAACATGACCATTTCAGATTGTAATTAGCCATGTTATTTTATGACAAACCCTTAGTAAAGATTATCGTCTAGACTTGAACTTATACACGGTTTCGTTTTTCTTAAGAAGCCCATGTTGTTCTCTGGCAATCTTTTTAAGGTGTTCATCATCATGCCTTAATAGTTTTATCTCTTTACTCAGCTCCTGATTAAAGTGGACAAGGTTTTCGTTTTCCCTGGTCAGCTCAATCACCTGTTGGTTCATACTCAGATAACTTATCAGACTGCGATTAGGGACAACAATAAGCAATAAAACAGATAAACCGACAATCAGGATAATGATTCGGCTTAATCGTTTTTTTTCCAGCTTGCTGAGAGTTTTTTTACGCGGTCTATCCATAATAATAAAATTGCTCAATTCAGGTTACACTTTATCATATAATACCACCCTGATACAGAGTGGACAACTTGTTTTTCGTTATGGATTCAGGAAGTATTCCTTTTTGGTCAATGGTAAAGCCGTACTTGCTATTCATCGTCTGATAAGTCAGGTTTACCCGCAACTGACAGGTTATCCCCTTCGCCAATCTTAAAGATGCGAATCACCAAAAGCCCAGCCTCATATAGCAAATAAAGAGGACCGCCCATCAATGCCATGTTAACAATATCAGGGGTTGGAGTCAAAATAGAGGCAGTTATGGCAATTCCAAGTATGGCAAAACGACGATGCTTCGCAAAAGCCTGGCGGGAAATCATCCCTGTATAGGCACAGAATATCATAAATACCGGCAGTTTGAAAATAATCCCGAAAGCAAGAATAAACAGGGTAACAAAGTTAACAAACCTGCCGATGGAAATCATGGCTTTCAGATCTTCCGACTGAAAACCAAGAAGAAAGTTTACCCCAAAAGGCAGAGTAACCAAATAACAGAAAACCGTGCCGGCATAAAAAAGCAGACAGGTGGCAACAACAAACCCGTACAGCTTGGCACCAGTTATCCCAAATGGCTTGCCCACGGCCTTCCAGAGGATAAAAGTAATCAGGGGCATGAGTATAAATAAGGCTCCGAAAAAAGAAATTCTAACATGTGCCAGAAAAGGACCTGCCACAGAAAAAAAATACAGTTCACCTTGAAGATGCCTCTGGAAAGTTTCAATCATCCCGCTGGACAATAAAAAGAGAAGAGCTGTCAATCCCATTATGCTAAAGAAGAAGAGGCGGGCTGATTTTCGCAACTCTATAATAAAAACTACCAGTTTATTCCTGTTTTGCACGATTTGGTTTAAGGCGATTAAAGATCAAGAGCAAGTGTTTATATTTTATAAACGCGAACAGTTACAGGCCAAGATTATGGGCGTTTGTTCATTCCGCTGAATAGTTACACGATAATCAGACATATCATTTCTACCAAACCGGATATGGAAAAGCAATCTAAAGGAGTAATGATAATTGACATCTCCAACCGGTTCATTGTAAATGATTGTTACAATTTTTTAAACCTTTAGGTTAAAATATAAAATAATCACCCATAGGAATTTAACCATGCTTGAGCTGCGCTTTATCCGGGAAAATCTTGATTTTGTCCGGAAAAAATGTCTGCACCGGGGGATGACCTCGGAACTTGTGGATAAATTTGCCGATATAGATAATAAACGGCTTGAGCTGTTAGCTGAAGTTGAAAACTACAAAAACAGACGCAATACAGTCTCAAGGGAGATTGCCGGATTTAAAAAGAGCAGACAAGCCGACCAGGCCGAACCATTGATTCTTAAGATGCGGGAGGTTTCCGGTGAGATCAAGAAATTAGATAATGAATTAACTGGGATCAAAGAACAGCTGGATGAAATTATCATGGCAATTCCCAACATCTGCCACAATTCCGTACCGGGGGGCAAGGATGATAAAGATAATCGTGAAATAAAGAAATGGGGTACGATTCCTGAATTTTCCTTTCAGCCCAAACCACATTGGGATATCGGTGAAGAACAAGGTATTCTTGACTTTGAAACTTCAGCAAAGCTGGCTGGTTCCAGGTTTTGTCTGCTGAGAGGGTTTGCAGCCCGGTTGGAAAGGGCTTTGGTTAATTTTTTCCTCGACCTTCATACCGTCAGGCATGGTTACAGTGAAGTAGTTCCCCCTTTTCTTGCCAACTCAAATTCTCTGACCAATACCGGTCAACTGCCCAAGTTCAAGGAAGACCTTTTCAAAATAGAGGGTTGGGATCTCTGGCTTATTCCCACCGCTGAGGTGCCTTTAACCAATATCCACAGCAATACCACCATTGACGCAGAAGAACTACCGCTTAAATACACTGCCGCCACCCCGTGTTTTCGTTCAGAGGCTGGTTCTTACGGTAGAGATACCCGCGGTCTAATCCGCCAACACCAGTTCAACAAGGTGGAAATGGTTAAATTCACCACTCCTGAAACTTCTGCAACCGAGCTGGAGTCTTTACTTGTTGATGCTGAAGATGCCTTACAGCTTCTGGAACTACCCTATCGGGTGGTTGTCCTCTGTGCCGGTGATCTCGGCTTTTCCGCTACCAAAACCTATGATATAGAGGTCTGGCTGCCGGGACAGAACTGTTACCGGGAGATATCATCATGCTCCAATTTTCTTGATTTCCAGGCCCGGCGGGCCGGTATCCGTTATCGAGTTCGGGGAGAAAAAAAGAGCCGCCTTGTTCATACCTTAAACGGTTCAGGTCTTGCGGTTGGACGCACCCTGCTGACAATCATGGAAAATTACCAGCAAAAAGACGGCAAAATAGGATTACCAAAGGTCCTTGAACCATATTTTGAATCTCGGCTGCTGATATAATTTTTCACATCTACAAGGCATGTCATGCTGATAACGCTATAATAACATCAATATTATTGTAAATATTCGGGTAGAGACTCCGTGAGGCTCTACCCAAACATTTACAGTCCTCGTTTATGAGAGTTTTTTTTACCAACCCGAATATTTACATATTATTGGGTCACTCCAACCTGCCGTGCTCAGAAAAGTCTTAACTGTATTGTAACAATCCCTTGACTGAAAACTAAAACAAACAAGTTAAGTTTTCTGTAACTGGTCAAGGGATCAGTTGATGCAGATTATGCATATTTTGTTTTTTTACAGTTAAACCTGAATTGAGCGATTTTATGACGCAGATATGTGCTGATATCTCGCCGCTGCACTGCTGTGTGCCAAGGTTTTTCGAAAACCGCAGGCATACCCGTTGGTCTGTTGAGGATTTTCTTGAGATGCCTTGGCATACAAGAGATCGGTGCAGATCAAGCTAAAAAATCGCTCAACTCAGGTTAAAACCAAACAAAAGAGGAGAATGTTATTATGGTCTGGAGAGTTTATATCAAAAAAATTGTTTTATGCTCTGTGCTACTGGCAAGTTGTGGTTTCTTTTTCACCACAGTTGCTTTAGCAAAATCTGCCAATGAAGAAAAACGAAATGTAATTTTCATTCATCCCGATGGAGCAGCACAGGCACATTTTACCGCGGCCCGCCTCCTCCATTATGGTCCGGATGGCAATTTAAACTGGGATCGCCTACCCCATGTGGCCGTGTATAGAACCCATATTTATAATAATCTCCAGTCCGGCTCAGTGGCTGGGGCAGTGGCACATGCTTCCGGTATTAAAACAAAGTTTAACTATTATGGTTTAGGGCCGGATAGAAAACCACTAACAACAGTACTTGAAGATGCCCGTGATGCCGGATTTGCCACCGGCCTGGTAAATTCAGGAGCCATCAGCGAGCCGGGAACCGGGGTCTTTATTGCCAATGTTAGATCAAGAAGAGACCATGCGGAAATATCCAGACAGATTATAAACTCAGGGGTTGATGTAATCCTTGGCGGCGGTGAAAAATGGTTTTTACCTGAAGGAGTGAAAGGTCGTCATGGTGATGGGGTCAGAAAAGATGGTCTGAATCTGATTGAACAGGCCAAAGCAGCCGGCTACACCATTGTCTATACCCGTGATGAATTATTGCAGATAGACCCTGCAACCACCCCAAAACTTTTGGGATTATTTGCTGCCCACCATACCTTTAACGACGAACCAGAAGAGTATTTATATCGGAACAACCTTCCCCTTTACTGGGATTTCAGCCCAACGGTGGCGGAGATGACGGATGTTGCCATAAAAATACTCTCTAAAAAGAGTGACAAAGGCTTCGCCTTGATGATAGAAGAGGAAGGTACTGATAATTTTCCCAATAACAATAACGCCGAGGGCATGATAGAGGCGGTAAAACGAGCTGATGACAGTATTGGTGTTGCCTTAAATTTTGCCCGGAATAATGACAATACCCTGGTGATCACTGCTGCTGACTCCAATGCTGGTGGACCGGCAATCCTGACCAATACCGTGGCAAACATGCCTGTGGGCAAAATGCTGGCAAGTATTGATAAAAACGGAGCTCCGATTGATGGAGTCGGACAGTTGCAGGGCAAAGTTCCGGGAGTTCCTTTTGTAACTCCGTGCGGTTTTCCGTTTGCCATCAGCTGGGCAACCCTGAATGATGAAGGTGGCGGAATAATAGCCAGAGCCTACGGTTTAAATGGTGGCTTGGTGTCCGGTACCATTGATAATACTGATATTTACCGAATTATGCGTTTTACCCTTGGCCTGTAATATATCTCCTGCTTGTTGTAGAGACAAGGCATGCCTTGTTTCTACAGCAACATATTTAAACCTGAGTTGAGCGATTTTATAACTTGATCTGCACCGATCTCTTGCGCACCAAGGCTTCCCAAAAATCCTCAACATACCAACGGGTATGCCTGCGGTTTTTGAAAAACCTTGTGGCACACAGCAGTGCAACGGCGAGATATCAGCACATCTCTTAGTCATAAAATCGCTCAATTCAGGTTAAAAACCATATGAGAGACTTCACCTGGCAGGAGCCATTCCCCTTAAAAAAAGAAACCTGTACCTATCGGCATATCGCTGATACAGAGCGATTTATCACAACAGAAAAATTCTGCGACCATAAAATCCTGGTTATCAAACCGGCAGGATTAGTTGAGCTGGCAAGATTAGCCATGCGAGAAATCTCTTTTTTCCTGCGGAGAAGTCATAACAGGCAAGTGGCGAATATTCTTGCCGACCCTCTGGCCTCAGCCAATGACCGGCAGGTAGCCCTGGCCCTGCTGAAAAATGCAGAAATTGCCAGCAAAGGGGTACTGCCCATCTGCCAGGATACCGGCACAGCTATCATCATGGCAAAAAAAGGACAGCAGGTATGGACCGGCTGCAATGACAGTGAATATCTCAGCCAAGGCATTTTTCTTGCCTATCATCAGGAAAATCTGCGTTATTCCCAAAATGCTCCTCTGGACATGTATGAGGAATCCAACACCAATACCAATCTCCCCGCTCAGATAGACATTTACGCAGGCACCGGCAAAGAATATAAATTTCTCTTTATTGCCAAGGGTGGCGGCAGTGCCAACAAAACTTTTCTCTATCAGGAAACCAGAGCCTTGTTAGATAGAGAAAAATTAAAAGACTTTCTGATTAAAAAAATGCGAACCCTCGGCAGCACGGCCTGCCCTCCCTACCATCTTGCTTTTGTCATTGGCGGTACCAGTGCCGAGGCAACTCTGAAAACAGTCAAACTTGCCTCAAGCCATTATTATGATAGCCTGCCGACTTCGGGTAATCAATATGGCCGGGCTTTTCGAGATATTGAGATGGAGAAAGAGTTACTGGCAGCATCCCGTCAGCCCGGTCTTGGAGCCCAGTTCGGGGGCTGCTATTTTGCCCATGATGTCCGGGTGATACGCCTGCCCCGTCATGGTGCCTCATGTCCGCTGGGAATGGGGGTTTCCTGCTCGGCGGATCGTAATATCAAGGCAAAAATAGACCAGCAGGGTATCTGGCTGGAAGAGCTTGACCATAACCCCGGTGAGCTGATTCCTGAGAGATATCGTCAGCAGAGAGAAAATCAGGCCGTCACCATTGACCTGAACTGGCCCATGTCGAAAAATCTTGCTGAACTTTCCCGCTATCCTGTTGCCACCTCCCTTTTGCTCACTGGAACCATCATTGTCGGCCGGGATATGGCCCATGCCAGATGGAAAGAGTTGCTTGATCAAGGCAGGCCCCTGCCGGATTACCTGAAAAAATATCCAATTTATTATGCCGGCCCTGCCAAGACCCCGCCCGGTATGCCTTCCGGTTCTTTTGGTCCTACCACGGCCGGACGAATGGACTCTTATGTTGACCTTTTTCAGGAACATGGCGGTTCTCTGATAATGATTGCCAAAGGTAACCGCTCAGTTCAGGTCAGAGATGCCTGTAAAAAACATGGCGGTTTTTATCTGGGTTCCATTGGCGGTCCGGCGGCTCTGCTTGCTGCAGAAAATATCAAAAAAGTGGAATATCTTGATTACCCTGAGTTAGGCATGGAGGCGGTCCGCAAAATAGAAGTTGAAAATTTCCCGGCTTTTATTCTGATTGATGATAAAGGTAATGATTTTTTCCAGAATTTGCTGGGGCAAGATTAGATCATTAGGGTTACAGCAAGTTATTTGCTGTAAATCTACACCCTTGGTGAACGGTTAGTAAATTCCATCAACAAAAAACGAGAAAGTTTTTATTCTCTTTCATATTCCCTCATATCTCTTGCAAGAAAATGGATAGATTATTCATGTTCATAGCCACTGGCTTTTACAGCGGTTACATGCCGAAAGCTCCCGGAACCTGGGGGTCTGTGGTCGGGGTATTGATCTGGTTTTTTTTGTATCGCTTAGATATTGCTGTATACTGGGGAGTTGTTGCTGTTCTTTTTCTGGCAGGGACCATTGCCGCCGGAGCCGCTGAAAAAATCGTTGACCAACCTGATCCGGGGATAATAACCATTGATGAGGTTGTGGGTCAACTCATGGTTCTTGCCATTGTTCCAGCTTCGCCCATCTGGGTTTTAACAGGTTTTGTTATTTTCAGATTCTTTGATATAATAAAACCATTTCCGGTAAACTGGTTGGATAATCATATCCATGGGGGTCTGGGAATTATGCTGGACGATGTTGCTGCCGGATTATACGCTATGGCAGTAATTTGGGTTTTATTGCAATTTTTCACCTAACTACGACTATTCAGATGGCAAATAATGGTAAATAAATGACAGACTATATAGACTTTCATACCCAGGCCTTCCCTGACGAGATTGCCGCCATAGCCATAAAATCTCTGGAAAAAAAAAGCAATGCCAAGGCATATATAGAAGGAACCGTTGATTCTCTGTTATCCTCCATGGACAAGGCCGGTATTGCCAGTTCTGTTATCTGTTCTATGGCTGCCAGGGTTGAGCAGTTTCAGCCGATTCTTGACTGGTCTCTTGCAATTCGTTCAGAAAGGATTATCCCCTTTCCTTCAATCCATCCCGGAGACCCTGACTGGAAAGACCATTTGCGGGCAATCAAAGAACATGGGTTTATCGGGCTGAAGATGCATCCATATTATCAAAATTTCTATATTGATGATCCGGAATTGTTTGATTTTTACCAACAGATACGAGAACTTGACCTGCTTTTAATAATGCACACCGGCTATGACATAGCCTATCCACGAATAAAACGAGCTGAACCGGCTCGGGTCTTGAATCTCCTGCAAAAAGTGGAGGGACTGCGTCTGATAACCACCCATCTCGGCGGCTGGGATGACTGGGGGGATGTACGCAAACTGCTCACCGGCCGGCCCATTTATATGGAGATTTCTTTTGCCCTTGATTTTCTTGACCAGATCAGACTGCGTGATCTAATTTTCAACCATCCCCCCGGATACATCCTCCTGGGTACGAACTCTCCCTGGACGAACCAAGAGACCACTCTGAAAATGTTAACTAGGCTTGACTTGCCAGATAAACTGTTTCAGGAGATTGTCAAAGATAATGCTTTAAAACTGCTATTACAGTGAAATATGCAAAACAGATATTGTCACGACCCTATAAAAAATGCCCTGTTTTGTGGATAATTTGCTTTACTGCTTCCCTGTTCCCTGTCATCTTAAACTGCCCGGATTTGGTAGAGACGGGTTTCAAACCCGCCTGAGGGCACTGGCATGGCTGATGGTTGCAGTGGAGACGGGTTTGAAACCCGTCTCTACGGTTGTAGAGCTTATTTTACGATGTCTGCAAAAGTTCAAAACATAAACAAAAAAACAAAAAAACAAAATTACGACAAAGTCTTGCGTATCCTCTCCATTCCCTTCTCTACATTTTCAAAAGAGTTAAAGGCGGAAAGCCGAATAAATCCCTGGCCGCATTTACCAAAACCAGCCCCCGGAGTACAGACCACCCCGGTTTCATTGAGAAGCATATCAAAAAACTCCCATGAATCCCGATCTCCCCAGACCCAGATATAAGGTGAATTGGTTCCGCCTGCGTATTCATAACCAAGTTCATCAATAACCCCGGCAATGAGATCGGCATTTTTCAGATAATAACTGACCAGCTCCATGATCTGTGCCTTGCCTTCTTGGGAATAGACGGCTTCAGCTGCCCGCTGGACTGGATAGGAGACTCCATTGAATTTGGTACAATGTCTACGGTTCCAGAGTGGATGCAGGGGCTGGCGATTGCCTGCCAGATCATAGGCTCTACATTCTTTGGGGACAACCGTATATGCACAGCGGGTGCCGGTGAAACCTGCATTTTTGGAAAAACTACGAAACTCAATGGCAACTTCCCTGGCCCCGGAAATTTCATAAATGGAATGCGGCAGAGAATCGTCACGGATAAAGGCTTCGTAGGCAGCATCAAAGAGAATAAGTGCTTTATTGTCTTTTGCGTAATCAACCCAGCTTTGCAGCTGCTCTTTGGTGGCGGTAGCTCCGGTGGGATTATTCGGAAAACAGAGATAGATGAGATCAACCGGTTCCGTCGGCAATTCAGGGATAAAATTATTCTCCCTGACCGAATCAAGATATACCAGCCCCTGATAACGGTCATCGGCAAATCCTCCGCTGCGACCAGCCATGACATTGGTATCAAGATATACCGGATAAACCGGATCAGGGATAGCGACCTTGGCATTTATGGAAAAGATTTCCTGAATATTGCCGGCATCACATTTGGCTCCATCTGAAACAAAGATTTCATCTGCACTTATCTCAGCCCCTCTATCCTGAAAATCGTTTTTTGCTATGGCTTCACGAAGAAATTCATATCCCTGTTCCGGACCATAACCACGAAAACCACTCTCATCAGCCATCTCGTCTATGGCTTTATGAAAGGCTTTAATACATGCAGCCGGTAATGGCTTGGTCACATCACCTATACCCATTTTGATTATATCAATATCAGGGTGCTGCTCCTGGAAAGACGCCACTTTTTGACCAATATCGGAAAAAAGATAAGAGGCCTGTAACTTGAGATAATGTTCGTTAATTGTTAGCATTTTTTTGTTTTTTTATTAAAATCTATTTTTGTATATTTATGGCCAAACTGGAACCACAAAAGAACACTAATTATTTCAATAGCATAGGAATTTTCATTTTCGGGCAATTGTATCATCATGGTTATGTGTCACGCGTGGTGCGATATCATCAGTTGATGTCGTTAACTTTACAATTAATTATTATCAATTGATTATTGATTATTTGATATGGCAAAAGGCGATGATATACAAAAAAGGCTGATTGATTTTGCCGTGAGCATTATTAATCTCACAACAAAGTTATCAAAATCTTCAGCAGAAAAACATGTTGCTGGGCAGATATTACGGAGCGGAACATCTCCTGTGCCTAATTATGCTGAATCATGTTCAGCCGAAAGTGCCAATGATTTTATACATAAGC
>CAYRGM010000040.1:0-14146 GCA_964423765.1 uncultured Desulfobulbaceae bacterium | reverse complement strand
GGCATCCTCATATGGCTTGATACTATTTTTTGTCCTCGTTCCCACGCTCCCGCGTGGGAACGAGAAACGAGAAGCTTGTCAATGTTTTAGTATCAAGTCATGTGAGGATACCTATAACAGATAAGGTTGCTTTGATAGCGGGGTATTATTTGTAAGGATGGAAAATTATGGTTTCCATAATCTCTAAATCTTTTATTCAGATCACTGAGCATCGCCCCTGGGGGAGCTTTACTGTTCTTGCTGATGATGATAAGCACAAGGTGAAAAGAATTGTCGTCAAGCCCGGCCAGAGATTATCCCTGCAACGACATAAATTCCGTCGGGAACATTGGTTTGTGGTTGCCGGTAAAGCAGTGGTTAGTCTTGAGGGTGAAAAACTTTCATTAACCTCAGGGGCCTCAGTGGATATTGATAAAGGGGTTATTCATCGGGTAGAAAACAAAGAGAAACAAGAGCTTGTTTTTATTGAGATACAGTTGGGAGATTATTTTGGTGAAGACGATATCGAGAGGCTGGAAGATGATTATGGCAGGCAGGGAGAGAAATGAAAAATGAATGATGCTGAATTAGAGAATATTATAGCCCGTGGTCATGGTTTAATAAAAGAGCTGGAAGCATATCGGGAGATGCTGCTTGCCAATGTGGTCATGATCAGTGAAATTCCAGCCCCCACCTTTGCCGAAAGAGAGCGGATTATTTTTTTTCAGCAACGACTTGTTGAAGAGGGTCTCCATTCCATCTCAATAGATGAAGTTGGTAATGGTGTGGGAATTCTACCCGGCCGAGAAGGCAGGCAGACTATTCTTGTTACTGCCCATGCCGATACACCCTTTTCCATGAGCCATGACCATGCCTGCACCTTGACAAAAGACCGTATCCATGGACCGGGAATTGCGGATAATTCTCTTGGCCTTGCCGTATTGGCGACATTGCCGACTATTCTTGCCGGTCTGGATATTCACCTGGAGAATGATCTGCTTTTTCTTGCTTCAACTGCCACTCTTGAGCATGGTAACCAAAGGGGGTTACGATTTTTTTTAGGCAATACAAAGCGCAACATTGCTACCGGGGTCTCGGTGGAAGGAGCTTCTCTTGGTCGGCTTCATTATCGGTCAATGGCATCCCTGGGCGGGAAAATCAATTGTAATGTTAACCGCAGAGTAAATCAAAAAAGTGCCATTGAAGTTATGAACCGGATTATTAACCGGCTTCATGAGATCAAAACTGATTCTGAACAGCATACCGGTTTGGTTTTTGGTGAAATTTCCGGTGGAGCTTCTTATAAGGTGCCAGCCAGAAATACCAGCTTATCGTTTCAGTTGCGCAGCGATATGGACGAAAATGTGGCAGTAATTAAAAACAGAATTACCGCTATTCTTGATGATGAAAGCAAAGAATCCGGGGTTTCCTGTCATCTTGAGGATATTGCCAGCACCAGAGCCGGGGGGCTTGATTCAGACCACCCTCTCGTGCTTCTGACCAGAAAAATCATGGCTGGACTTGATATTCAGCCGAGGGAATCTATTTATTCAGCGGTTACTTCGGGATTTGTTGAACATGATATTCCAGCGGTCTGTCTTGCTGTTACTGAAGCGGACAATATTAATTATTCGGACGAATTTGTGGAAATTGAACCGATTCTAACTGGGATAGCCCAGTTGATCGGGGTTCTTATGGCAATTGACGGGGGACTCTGTGCTCAACATTGATAACTGGCTCAAATCCAATACCTTTCATCATTCCCAGTTTTGGGATATTCTTCATTTAATTAAAGAAAAAGAGAAAAAAGGGCTGACCATCTCCCTGTGTATTCCAACTTTGAACGAGGAAAAAACTATTGGTAAAGAGGTGGTTCTCTTTAAATCTGAATTGCAGGATCGTTATCCGCTGATTGATGAGATCGCGGTGATTGATTCCGGTTCCACTGACCGTACCCTTGAAGTGGCCTCTTCCTTTGGTGCCGATGTTTATCTTTCTGCTGATATTTTGCCGGAGATGGGGTTAAAGCGGGGGAAAGGGGAAAATCTATGGAAGGCTATCTATCAGCTCAAGGGTGATATAATTGTTTATGTTGATGCGGATATTAAAAATATTCATCCTCGTTTTGTTTACGGACTGGTTGCCCCCCTTATTCAGCGGGCCGATATCAAATATGTTAAGGCCTTTTATGATCGTCCTCTTGCTCTATCGAAGGAAATTCGACCATCTGGGGGGGGCAGGGTAACCGAGATATTGGTAAGACCTTTATTTTCCCTTTTTTTTCCTGAGCTGACCGCAATTATCCAACCCTTGTCCGGTGAGTATGCTGTGCGGCGGGAAGTTCTGGAAAAGATACCCTTTCCGGTTGGTTATGGAGTTGAGACTTCCAACCTGATTGATGTCTATGTTGAATATGGCCTTGATGCCTTTGCCCAGACCGATCTGGACAAGAGGGTACATCGACACCAGGAAACTCGTGATCTCGGTAAGATGTCGTTTGGCATCCTTCGTGCTTTTTTTAAACGATTAAAGGCAAGAGGGATTGTCAGTGATCTTCCTGAACTAACCGCCAATTTACGCCAGTTTCAGGCTGTCGAGAGCCAATATGAGCAGGTGATTCATGAAATTTATGAGGAAGAAAGACCACCTATGATTGAATTGACAGATTATCGTAAAAAATATGGGCTTGATGAGGGTGGTTAAAAGCTGGTTATATGTAAATCGTCACAGGCATCACACGGAGTTCCTAATTCGTTTCGCTTACCTCTTTGTTCATTTCAGAGTCTGTGTTCGCCGTTCCATTACTCCTGAAAATCAATATCCCGAATGAACGCTTACGATGCTTGTATATATTATTAAGAGAATTCTGTTGATGATTCCAACCCTGTTTGGGGTTATGCTGATCACCTTTCTGGTAACTCAGTTCGTACCGGGAGGACCGGTTGAAAGGATGATGGCAGTCATGGAGGGCGGGGCAGGCGGGGGGAGGCAGGTGCAGCATCACCGTTTAGTCTGTACCAGGGCGGTAGAGGTCTGGATCAGAAACGGATTGAACAGCTTAAAGAACTATATGGCTTTGATAAACCTCCAGTGACCCGCTTTTTCAATATGATGCGGTCATATCTTGTCTTTGATTTTGGCGAATCATTTTTCCATCATAAACGGGTTTCGGAATTGGTTATTTCAAAACTTCCGGTTTCAATGTCTCTTGGTCTCTGGACTTTTCTGATTGTCTATTCGGTTTGTATCCCTCTTGGCATTGCCAAGGCGGTACGGGAAGGGTCGCGGTTTGATATGGTCACCACCACTATTATTTTGATTGGCTATGCCATACCAGGCTTTGTTCTTGGCATTATTCTGATTGTTTTTTTTGGTGGTGGTTCGTTCTTTAATATTTTTCCGCTTAGGGGAATTGTCTCAGATAACTGGGCGGATTTTAATATTATGCATAAGATTCTTGATTATCTCTGGCATATGGTCCTCCCCATTACTGCCTCGGCTGTAAGCAGCCTGGCGGTGATGACCCTGCTTACCAGAAACTCTTTTCTCGAAGAAATTCGTAAACAATATGTTATGACTGCCCGTGCCAAGGGATTATCGGAGAGACAAGTACTCTATAAACATGTATTCAGAAATGCCATTATTCCTATCATTACCGGTTTCCCGGGCGCGTTTATCGCTTCTTTTTTTACCGGAAGCCTGTTAATAGAGACTATTTTTTCCTTAGATGGTATGGGACTTCTTGCCTATGAATCTGTTTTGAATCGGGATTATCCGGTTGTCTTGGGAACGCTGTATTTTTTTACTCTTATTGGACTCGTTGCCCGGCTTCTTTCAGATCTCAGTTATGTTATAGTTGATCCGAGGATTTCTTTTGACAGGGTAAGTTGAAAAAGATGGGATTAAACAAGCAGATTGCAAATAAAAACAAAAATACCCTGACGAGAAGAAGGTGGCGGGCTTTTAAGAATAATAGGCGGGGATATTATTCTCTGATTATCTTTACTATTATCTTTGTGGTCAGCATGTTTGCAGAAGTAATCAGTAATGATAAGCCTTTGCTGGTTAAATTTGAAGGAAATTTTTATTTTCCTCTTTTATACAGTTATCCTGAAACAACCTTTGGCGGTGATTTCAAGACAGCAACCGATTACCGTGACCCATATATCCTTAACCGCCTGCAGACCGGGGGAAACCGGGTGTGGTTTCCTTTAAACTGAAGTTTCCCGCTTTTCAAAGCTTCTTAAACTGCTGTGACACGCCACAGCAGGGGAATGAATTTATTTTTTGCGGTGTTTGCCATGCAACTAACAAAACCCCATTTTATTATTCCTTAACGCACAAATTCTGTCCCTCAAGATAAATATTCAATATTTCAGCAAGATACAATGTTTTGGAAGATTTGCCATAAAAATAAAAGCGGGAAACTTCAGCCTTTAAATCCCCATAGTTTTAATTCCATCAACCGTGAACTTGGTCAGCCTGTTCCATCGCCGCCCACAATTGAGAACTTGCTTGGTACCGATGACAGGGGCAGGGATGTGCTGGCCCGATTGATTTACGGGTTTCGAGTATCAGTGTTGTTTGGTCTGGCCCTGACTATAATCGGAACTGTGTTAGGGATTGTTGCCGGTGCAGTGCAGGGATATTTTGCTGGTCGGGTGGATCTGGTTTGTCAGAGATTTATTGAAGTATGGAGTGCCATGCCGGAACTCTATCTGCTGATTATTTTTGCTTCTATTTTTCAGCCTAGTCTGCTCCTGCTTCTTATTCTTCTTTCTTTTTTTGGCTGGATGGGTTTATCGGATTATGTGCGGGCCGAGTTCCTGAGAGGACGAAACATGGAATATGTCAAGGCCGCCAAGGCTCTGGGGGTTGGCAATCTAACCATCATGTGGCGGCATCTTCTGCCCAACGGTATGACCCCAGTGATTACCTTTTTGCCGTTTCGTATGTCCGGGGCTATTCTGGCTTTGACCAGCCTGGATTTTCTTGGTCTTGGCGTATACCGCCTACAACTCCAAGTTTGGGCGAGCTACTAGCCCAGGGGAAGGGAAACATTGATGCCTGGTGGCTTTCTATTTCCACCTTTGTTGTCTTGGTCGGGATGCTGGTGCTGTTAATTTTTATAGGCGAGGCTCTACGGGAATCTTTCGATCCTCGCAAGTAATCATCTTTTGACCATTAATAAACACAACGAAACTTAACTCTGAGCAGAGGATAATCTTCAAATAATAATTCATAGTTACCGCTTTTGTATTTCCTCTCGGAGAGTACCGATTTCTTCTAACATGATTTTCTTTAACTCCTTTATCTCTTGGTGAAGCTCAGTATTCTCAGTGGATTTTTCCAGTGTGGGTATTTTCGGGTGGAAAGTTTCCTCTATAAGGTTTTTATGCCAGCTCGTAAATCGGGCGATTACAACAGCGATAAGCTCTGGATCGTCAATTTGTTGGTTTATATTATGCTGGAGGAAATCAAGTAGTTCAACTGTATCCTCTGATATCTTTTCGGTTTCTTTTGGTAATAAAGCTAAAGTTGAATCAATAAAATGTAACAGGGCAGTTGTTTCCGGATTATGAGCTGATGAATCTAATAGATCTTTTACTGTTTTTCTATTTTGTTTAATTATTTCAGGGGACGAGGTAATAAATAAACGAGACAAATTTGTGGACAGGTCTGGTTCTATAACGGTTTCATCTTTTTCCGGAACTTCTTTTGTCCTATCTTCTTCAAAAAAAGCGTCTAATTTATCGTCTATTTCCATAAGTGATTCATTGCTTATCTTTGCTCCGGATTTTTCTTCATTAAAGCTGCTTATCTCGTCTGTATCAGATAGAGCTGGAGCAGTTTCCATGCTTTCCGGATCCGTAAATATATCCTTTTCTATGGTTTGTGTTTTTGTTTTTTGTTCGCTTTTTTCAGTCTCTTGCTCATTTTCTCCAAAGAAAGCATCTAATCTATCATCTATTTCCATAAGTGATTCATTGCTTATCTTTGCTCCGGATTTTTCTTCATTAAAGCTGCTTATCTCGTCTGTATCAGATAGAGCTGGAGCAGTTTCCATGCTTTCCGGATCCGTAAATATATCCTTTTCTATGGTTTGTGTTTTTGTTTTTTGTTCGCTTTTTTCAGTCTCTTGCTCATTTTCTCCAAAGAAAGCATCTAATCTATCATCTATTTCCATAAGTGATTCATTGCTTATCTTTGCTCCGGATTTTTCTTCATTAAAGCTGCTTATCTCGTCTGTATCAGATAGAGCTGGAGCAGTTTCCATGCTTTCCGGATCCGTAAATATATCCTTTTCTATGGTTTGTGTTTTTGTTTTTTGTTCGCTTTTTTCAGTCTCTTGCTCATCTTCTTCAAAGAAAGTGTATAATTGATCGTCTAATTTCGGTAGGGACTCATTGCTTATTTCTGCTCCGATTTTTTCTTCACTAAAGCCGCTCATTTCGTCTGCATCAGACAGAGCTGGGCTAATCTCCATGGTATCCGAACTCGTCAGTATAGCCTTTTCTCCGGATTTTTCTTTATAAAAACCAATCATTTCGTCGGCATCAGATAAAATCGGGGTAATTGCTGAAGAATCCAAAACTTCAATGCCTTCACCGTCTTCTTTAAAGAAAACATCTAATATGTCATCTGCTTCAGGAGGGGGTAGATCGTTGTTTTTTTCTTTATGTTCATTTTGATATTGCTGATCGGTTAGGTCTTTGTCATCACTTGTAAATAATAGTTCAATTTCTTCTTCAAGGGTGGAGAATTTATTTTCGTTCTCTAAGTCAGAGAGAGTTTCATGAGAGGTGGCTGTGATTGTTGAATTTTCATCAATAAATTTATCTATAATCTCATCAGCAACAGGTTGGTTACCTTGCGGTTCAAGGAGTTCATCTCGGGAAGCTGGTTTAATATTTTTCTCTGTTCCCATGGGTAAGGAAATATTGTCGTTGTCTATGGAATTATTATCTGGTTCTTTTTGCTGTGTGGATGCTGCCAATGATATTTTCAGATTGTGCAGGTTGTTTACTCTGCTAATCAGGATATCTTCCCGTTCTTCTGTGCTGATATTTTTCTGAGAAAGCAATTCAAGACCATCAGAAAAAGAGTGGATGAGCTCGACTGCACCTGGGTGGGCATCAGCCCGTTCATCGTCAAGATATCTTACCAGCACCTGTAACCCCTGGATGATAATCAGGGCATACTCGTCGCTTTGAAACTCTGGCTGAACATTGATAAGCCTAATGCTGAGCTGTTTCAGAGTAGAGTCGGTTATTTCCCATTCTAATTCGAGAACAGCTTTTTTAAGAGAGATAATTGCTTCGTCCTCTCCTTGGTCAATTTCTCTGCCGGACAGGTCGGTGGACTGTTTTGTCCGTTGTTCGATTTGATATTGAAGGATTTTGAATTTACGCACATCGGCTTTCAGAAGTGCTGTGATCGAATCTCCTAATATATCATGAGAAGATATTATCTTTTCAAAGTTGTAAAAAAAGATCAAAAGTAGCTTGATGGCATTAGGGTGGGCATATGCCCCTTTTTCTTGCAGATATCTGCCGACTTTGGTTAATCCCTGTAAATAAACCAAAGCTACTTTGTCTTCCTTCCATACTTGTTGGAGATGGTCTACTTCATCATTTAAGTCCTGGAGGATATCGTCGTTGATTTCCCAGTCAAGAGAAAGTATGATTGTTTTCAGGTGGGTTAGTGGAGAATCCTGCTCTTCGGTAAACTCGAAGAGATTCATATCACTCGTGTCAAAGGATTCATCTGCAAATAATGTAAGATCTTCGACCTCATCCATCTGGATGCTGGTGCTGGGGATATCAATTTTCATGCTCTGCTCGCTGCTGATTTTTTTAAAGAAGTTTTTTCTGTATAGAGATCACCGTTGATGAAATAATTTTCTTTAATGTGTCAGGCACATTGTACCCGGTAAGAGCACTTGCTTCAAAAGAAGGCACTCTCAGTTTGCTGTTGAGGTCTTTTTCCAGAACACTGGTTGGTAGAACTGGAATACCCTGGCTGCGTAGATCGACTTTATTATACTGAATTACCAAGGGAATTTTAAAGATAGATTCTTTGTAATCCTGGAGATTTTCATGGAGTTGGTTGAGAGAGCGGATGTTTTTTTCACGCATCTGTGCCTGGGCATCGGCAACAAAAACTATACCGTCCACTCCTTTCAATACCAGTTTGCGGGTAGCATTATATTTTACCTGACCTGGAACGGTATAGAGCTGAATTTTCATTTCATAACCTTTGATTTTACCCATGTCAAAGGGAAGAAAGTCAAAAAAAAGAGTACGATCTCCATGGGTTTTAAGGCTGATCATTTCTGATTGGATTTGTTTTCTGAATTTCTTATTAATGTATTCCAGATTGGTGGTTTTGCCGCCACGGCCAGGTCCATAATAAACGATTTTCACCTGAACGATTTTTTCTCTCAAATTTATAAAGCTCAAGCCTTTTACCTCAGTGCATTATTATTTATACTGGTTTTTCTCAGTAGTTATTGCTCTTTAGTATTATCTTGTTGAAAAATAATTTTATGACGAGTCATATGATGCATGGACACACCATAACGGCCAGGTAAATGTCCAAGTGTATATTAACATGGGCGGTTAGGACTTGACCATTATGCCATAGCTACCACCTTGCATCGTTGACAAAGGTTGGATAATTAAGTTCAGAGATATTAGTTATTTCGTATAAGTTTCCTCTATTCGAGTGTCCAGATTTTTTTGATTTTCTCAATGGATTTGACAACATTGAGCCGTAGAAAGCCAAGAGATATGTTTTTGTTAAACATGGAAATCAGAAGAAGATCATTATTAATCTTTGAAAAATGGATATTGGAGTCGTTTCCTTTGTGGAAAAGTAGAGAAAACTCCTGTTCCCCAACAAGTTTAGCCATGGCATCCACTGTTGCAAAATTTCCAGCGGCAAGGGCAGCAAATGAGTAGATATCGTATTGGGAGGTATTGTTATCCTTTGCCGTAATTATGTTTCCGGCCATATCAATGATGATGACACAATCTACCCCAATGCCAATTAGATTTTCGGTCAATATCTCATCAATTTTTTCAAGTTGTTCCTGGCTGACCACTCCGTAGTTCATCGCAATTCCTCATGAGTCGTTAGATTTTTTTTGGTTATCTAAATATGAAATTCATTTAACTATTTTTTTCAGTGTGTTGTTGAATTATCAGAAGTATACGATAGAAAAAATATAAAATGAAGGTATTTTATATTTTTAATAAAATTTTATCATAAAATGGGAGGGAGTTTATTCTTTTACATAGCCTTTGTGTGTCACATTTGTAACTATTCAGCGAGATGAACAAACTTCCATAAACATAGGCTGTAGCTGAATAGTTACTCACATTTTATGTTTAAAGCGTTCGTTTACCGAGTACACAAAAGATAATACTTCTGCTATTGCCAGATACATTGTTTCTGGAATCTCTTCACCAATCGGTATCTTAGACAGGAGTTCAACAAGGTCGGAATCCTGCTGGATATAAATTCCGGCTTCTTTTGCTTTTTGCAGGATATTTTCTGCAGTAAGCCCTGAGCCACTGGCCAGCACCTTGGGGGCAGTATTTTTTTGCTGGTCATACTGGAGGGCAACAGCCTTTTTCAATCGTTGTGATGGGGGCATGTTATCAAGCTCTGGTATCGATTATTCCTGAAGATGTGCCGCTTAACATCTTCATTATTGTTTGGGTTGGATTTTCAGCTCCGGTAAGGAACTGTACAGATGCAAGCTGCAGGTCTGTAAATTTTTCATGAAGTTCGGCTCTGTTGTCGGCAAGAAATTCTGTTCGCTGCCTATCTTCGGTAAAAAAACGGATATGGATGCCATTTTTCTGCTGTTCCAATTCTATTTTAAGATTTCCCAATCCCTCAAGCTGTAAGTGTAGGGAGTATTTTTTTATTTTTTCTTCTTCTGACGGGTCTTTACTGTTATCAGGTTGGACAAGCAGGTATCCCCCGCAGAGAAAGGGTAAGATTACCGGTTGGAAAAAAATAGAGTCCATTGCAAAGCGAATCTGCAAAATCTGGAATAGATCAATGGTGGCTAACAACTGCCCTGCCTGCTGAACATGATTTTGGTTATGGCTGCTCTGGATAATGTCAAGCAATGCACTTTTAATGGTGTGGGTAGCATCTTGCTTTTTGCCGTCAATAAGTAGCTGTTCGAGGCTTAACCCGGATCGTCTGAAGAGTAGTTTTAGTTCCTGAACATTAGGGAATGCTTGATGCTGACCTGCATGTAACGCCCCATAATTATTGGATTTATTGTTAAGGGCTGATGTCTCTGCTGTTAACAGAAGAGAAGAAAAGAAGCCAAGAGTCTGGATAGTAGCTTTAGACAGACCGTCTTTGGCAATCCGTGAAGCAAGAGCAGCAAGAGTAAGACCAGGACCTAAACCGCCGGTAAGCAGGTGGAGAGAATTGTTGATATTCCGGGTTAGGGAGTCATTAACTACTTTTAAAGTAATGTGTGGCGTTATTGAGGTAACTTGCAGGTTAAGTTTAGTACCGGTCGGCAGGGATATTTTGCCATTGATTGTGAATTGTTTGCCGTTTATGTCAAGGCTAAATTGATTGTTTTCTTTACCGGTGACGCGTCCTTGCAGGAGTTGTCCAGGGGAAAAAAAGTTTTGTTGTTTGTCAGCATTAGCTTGAACAGGCTGAAAGTTTCTAATGTGCAGGACTGGGAGTAGGGGCGAAGCCAGCTTCATTGTTGACCTGGTGTAATTGCTGTTTTCTATTTGGTTTCAGACACGAATATTTTCACGAAGTTGTCGTCGCTGTTCCTGCAGACAACAGGAAATGATTATGTCTCTGATTTTTTGTTCAATTCTTTCAAAACAGAAGGCAACCTGATACCGTTTTTGCCGCAGGCGATAGGTATTAATTACTTTAGCTTGACAGAGAATGGGGGATTTATAGCCGGGGATACCCAACTCCAATTGAATATGATTGTTGTTTGGTGGTTTCCCCGGGAAGACAGCCAGTACTCCGCCACCACTGATGTCAATGGTTTTTCCTGTGAGTGTCCATGGGATATTTTTTTTCTCTTTGGGGCCGGGTTGATAACTGGCACGGATAGGAACATTGATCATGACCCGAAAAAACTCCCGTAACTCCTCCGGCTGTATGGCTGTAAGAGCTGTACAGATAAGGGCATTATTGCTTTCAGTTTTATCTATTTTAATTTTCAGGTTGATCGCCCCTTCTCCGTGCCGGACAATAAGATGACATTGTTTGTCATATTGGATGCTATCTGTCTGGATAGTACCAGACGAATACAGGAGTTTAAACGATGGCAATGTTTCCGTTTTTGTGAGGACACAGTCTATCGGTGTGTTACCAGTGGTGTTGGGAACCTTTAGGATGGCTTTGCTATTGTCTTGGAATTGTTTAATTGTTTTTTTGATTTCTGACATTTCTTATATCCGGATAAAATAAATCAATGCTGTTTGTAATGGTTATTATTTTACTCGAGACGGTAATCTATATGAAAATTGGTGAATAGTTATAGTCGTAATGTAAAGTGATACCCATCGTAAACGCTTATCTATTATCAAAATCGTTTAATCTTTTTATACCATATAAGTGACATAATGCAATACTACTGGAATGTTTAAATATTTTATGAGAACCCATACATGAATTCCTTGAAAATAAAGTTAATGCTTATGGCTAAGATGTGCAAGGGTGGTTATCGTCATAGTTTGCTCAAAGGCTGCTCGGTCAAGCCCAATTATATTAATTATATTAGTTTTGACAAAGGAGTCTTGTTGATATATATGCCATAGTAAATTATTTATTGCAAATTTATACTCTGACTGAAGTTTCCCGCTTTTCAAAGCTTCTTAAACTGCTGTGACACGCCACAGCAGGGGAATGAATTTATTTTTTGCGGTGTTTGCCATGCAACTAACAAAACCCCATTTTATTATTCCTTAACGCACGAATCCTGTCCCTCAAGATAAATATCCAATATTTCAGCAAGATACAATGTTTTGGAAGATTTGCCATAAAAATAAAAGCGGGAAACTTCAGTACTCTGAGTATCTGGTAAAAATAATATAACTGCTCAGCTCGCTGAATAGTTACGAAATAACATGATTATGCCGGATCGGAATGAGCCTTGTTATTTTTTGACAGACCCTTAAATAAACGCTTACGAATAAGTTAAGGTTGCTATCACCGTGGTTTTTTTTTAAAAGGGTATTGTAAGTGAATGGAGAATTATCATGAATGAGAATATATTAAAAAAATATAGTCCTTATCCTAAAATAGATATTACGGATAGAACCTGGCCGGACAGAGTTATTGACAAGGCTCCATTCTGGTGCAGCGTTGACCTTCGGGACGGAAATCAAGCCCTGGTTCAGCCAATGAATCTTGAAGAAAAACTGGAGATGTTTCAACTGCTCATCGATGTGGGTTTTCAGGAGATTGAGATAGGTTTTCCTTCAGCTTCTCAAGTCGAGTTTGACTTTTTCCGACTTCTGGTTGAGCGGAAACTTATTCCCAATGGGGTAGTCATTCAAGCTCTTACCCAGGCTCGTGAGCATTTGATAAAAAGAACTTTTGATTCTTTTGCCGGGGCAAAAGAGGCTGTTGTTCATCTGTATAACTCTACCTCCACCCTGCAGCGGCAGGTTGTTTTTAAAAAGGGTCGTAAAGATATTATTGAGCTTGGGGTTCAGGGAGCTCGGGTTATCGCCACGGAATCCGCTCGCACCGAAACCAGCATCCGATATGAGTACTCTCCGGAGAGTTTTACCGGAACCGAGATGGATTTTGCTTTGGAAATATGTGAGGCAATAATGGATGTCTGGCAGCCGACCCCTGAAAATCAGGTTATTATCAATCTCCCCGCCACGGTTGAAATGGCAACCCCAAATATTTATGCCGACCAGATAGAGTGGTTCTGCCGGCACCTTACTAATCGTGACTGTGCCTTAATCAGTGTTCATGCCCATAATGACCGGGGTACGGCAATTGCCGCCACCGAGCTGGCCCTGATGGCTGGAGCCGACCGGGTTGAAGGCACATTATTTGGCAATGGGGAGCGAACCGGAAATGTTGATATCCTTACGCTTGCCATGAACATGTTCAGTCAAGGGATTAACCCCGGGCTGGATTTTTCCAACATTAACCGGGTGGTTAATGTTTATGAAAGATGTACCAGGATGAGCGTTCATCCCCGTCATCCTTATGCCGGAGAATTGGTATATACAGCTTTTTCAGGCTCCCATCAGGATGCGATTAGCAAGGGTATGGAAATAGTTGATCGGGATGGATGCTGGGCTGTTCCATATCTTCCCATTGATCCACGGGATGTTGGGCGGAGCTATGAATCTGTTATTCGGATTAACTCTCAATCCGGTAAGGGGGGGGCGGCTTATATCATGGATAAAAAATTTGGTTTCAGGTTGCCCAGGGAAATGCAGCCCGGTTTTGGCAGGGTCATCCAGGAAGCGTCTGATCTGGCCGGAGGCGAACTATCCGCTGATGATATTCTTAAAACTTTTGAGAGAGAGTACCTTTTAAATAATGGCTGTTACAGGATGAAAAGTTTTCAGGTATCGAAACGGCATGTGGATCATGATCAAACATTATCAAACGCTGTGGTGGAAGCTATTTTGATTGTTGACGGGGATGAAGTTGTGGTTAAAGGTGACGGCAACGGACCGTTGGATGCATTTTGTAAGGGCTTAAAAAAGTATATCGGTCTGGATTTCTGTCTTCACGCCTACCATGAACATGCTTTGACCCGTGGTTCTGGAGCTAAAGCTGTCGCCTATATTGAAATTATTAATGCTCAAAAAGAGAGTTGGTGGGGAGCAGGACTGGATACGGATATTATTATTTGTTCCATCAAGGCCTTGCTCAGTGCTTTAAACAGGAACAGCCTTTTTATCAGAAAATAGAGGACATCGGTCAGGAGACAGGAAACAGGGAAGCCTCTTCATTAAGATTGATTTTTGTTGTTTAAAATGCTTTAGGTGGTACGATTGTATATGGGAGTTGGTTCATTTCGCTGAATAGTTACAAAAAAAGATGTATTTGTTTATTTGTAAATATTTGATTTCAGTAGTGTCCGGTTAAGGACTTGCATGTTGTTCAAACTTTTGAGAATCTA
>CAYRGM010000039.1:0-14243 GCA_964423765.1 uncultured Desulfobulbaceae bacterium | reverse complement strand
ATAAGGCCATGCCAGTTTCTTGAAATCGGGAAGTTATTAATTTTACATTCCCACGGAGTCTCGCACGCTCGCTTACGAGACTCCGTGGAGTGCAGCTGAATAGTTACTTTATTTTTTTGTTGGGTTAAGCCGGCCAAACCGGGTTGTGCTTTCTTTTAATGAGGTGGTTAGTTCATCGGTAATAAAGCGAGCTGCAAACCGCCATTGCCAGTTTCCGGATAAGGTGCTGGGGGTATTCATCCGGCAGTCATTGCCAAAGCCCAGAATATCCTGCATGGGAATAATGGCGGTGTTGGCTATTGATGAATGGGCAAGATATATCATATCCTGGTGAAAATCAGAGGCATCGTCATTGTTCCGGTTGGCCATCTGTTTTGCCTGGCGGCGTGATTCCGGACTGACTTCCGGGCGGAGATACCAGCCAACAGCCGTGTCATTGTCATGGGTTCCGGTATAGACGACACAGTCTTTTTTCATATTATATGGGAGATAACTGTTATTTATGTTGCCGTCAAAAGAAAATAGGAGGATTTTCATGCCTGGATAGCCAGTCTCATTACGCAGTTTTTCAACCTCAGGGGTAATGATTCCCAGGTCCTCGGCAATTATGTTAAGCCTGCCTAATCGTTTTTCCATTTCCTTAAAGAATGTTATACCCGGCCCTTTTTTCCAGATGCCTCTAACTGCGGTTTTTTCTTTTTTAGGTATTGCCCAGTAGGATTCAAAACCACGGAAATGATCTATGCGAAGAATATCCACCATGGTAAAACTGTTTTTTAATCGTTGTTGCCACCAGTCATACAGGGTTTTCTGTACAGATTTTTTCCTGCTACCCCATCGGTACAGGGGGTTTCCCCATCTCTGTCCGGTTTTACTGAAGTAATCAGGAGGAACACCTGCTATATTTTTTACTCTGCCACTGTTTGAATCAAGGTCAAAGATTTCCCGGTTGACCCATACATCAACAGAATCAAGGGCAACATATATGGGTAGGTCACCTATGAGGCTTATTGTTTTCTTACGGGCATAATCAAGCAGTTGTTGCCATTGCCGAAAAAACAGATATTGCTGAAAAATAGAAAAATCAATTTCTTCAGCTAATTCATGGCTGGCAGCTTTCATGGTTACTGGGGTGCGGAAGCGAATATCTTTTGGCCATTGATACCAGGGTTTTTGTAGGTATTTTTTTTTCAGAGCCTGAAAGATGGCATGATCTTGTACCCAGGGATGCTGCTTGCAAAAGCTGTGCAGGGCATGTGTGTCATTGCTGCCTTTGAATGTATGCCAGGCTATCTTGATGATATTATTTTTCCACCTTGCAACCAGTTCATAGTTGACTTGATATTCGCAAAAAACCGGGGGTATAATCTCTTGTTTTTGTAGTAAACCTTCCCTGCACAGGGTCTCGGGGCTGATGAACAGCGGGTTGCCTGCAAATGCTGAAGCACTCATGTATGGTGAGTTGCCAAAAATAGGGTTTGTTGGCCCGACAGGAAGAATTTGCCAGTATTTTTGTCCTGATTTGTCTAAAAAATCAATGAAGTTAAATGATGATTGTCCCATATCGCCAATTCCATGCGGATCTGGCAGGGAACTCAAGTGAACCAGGATTCCGCTGCTGCGTTTTGCCAGATCATGGGTAGTCTTTTTTTTCTTCATTTTTTTAGCTGGTTATTAAAATCGCTTAATGCAGGTAAAACAGTATCCATCTCATCAATGTTATTCATTAGTCAGATTTGTTATTTTTTTGCATTGCCCTCGCTTTCAGGTTACAACAATACAGTACAAACTACCCTGAAACATGTCCATGTTTATAACTTTTAAATGGAGAAATCATGTCATATAAAGCGGTATTGTTTGACCTTGATGGAACTTTACTGGATACTCTTGAGGATATTGCCATTTCCTGCAATCGGGCTTTGCTGATCCATAAATTAGAGCCCCATCCGGTTGCTGCATACCGGTATTTTGTTGGCAGGGGTTTGTTCTCCCTGATTGAGAGTGTTATCCCTGAAGAAAGACGGAATGAGCAGACAATAGCCTCGGTTGCCGGCTCGTTTAATGAAGAATATGAGAAAAACTGGGCAGTGAACAGCAGACCATATGACGGAGTTTACGAGATGCTGTCCAGACTCGCTGCCCTGGGTATTCCCATGGCAATATTATCAAATAAACCCCAGGTTTTTACTGAAATATGTGTGAAAAAAATGTTAGCTGATTTTTCATTTTTCCCGGTTTTGGGCCAACGGGAGGGAGTGGCGAAAAAACCTGACCCGGCAGGAGCTCTTGATGTAGCGGAACAACTTGGGCTTGCTCCTGATGAATTTCTTTTCTTAGGGGACAGCTCGATAGATATGCTCACCGCTATCAGATCAGAAATGACCCCGGTCGGAGCTTTGTGGGGGTTCAGGGATGAAGAGGAGTTGCACAAAAGCGGAGCTGAATACTTGCTTTCACATCCTTTAATGCTTATTGACTTACTTTGATCATGGTCAGAACCGCCTAAATTCATATAACGCAATTATGAACTTGTAAAAATAACCAATATGAAAACGCATCGTTAAATGGATTTCAATCTCTTCCCCTCCCCCCACCTTATTTAGATAAATCTTAACAGGTTAAGTAATTTTGATTATGGATGGTTCGATTTTATTGTTTATTGCCCCGCCCCTTATTGGTGCCTTTATAGGTTATTTGACCAACAGGATTGCCATTCGTATGTTGTTTAGACCTTTGTATCCCTGGCATATATTTGGTATCAGGGTTCCCATGACTCCTGGAGTTATCCCCGGTAAACGAAAAGATTTGGCTGTCAATATTGGAGCCATGGTCGGTGAACATTTACTGACCGGTAAGGATGTGGGGGCAGCCATTTCCAATGAGCATTTTCAGGAACATCTTCATAATCTTTTAGACAGCAGGATTGAAAATATTCTGGGAAAGGATTTTGGTTCGTTGTTATCATTGGTGCCGGAAAGGTTTCAAGGGTATGCAAAGGTTGGTTTGCGGGCTTTAAAAAAGCAAATAAAAAACGGAGCAAATTCTTATCTACAAAGCGATCCGTTTGCAGAGTTGTTGACAAAGGTTATAGATGAGCAGCTGGAACAATACGGAGAAAAAGAGCTTGAATCCATTTTTACAGTTTCAGAGCGGAAGAATTTTTATGGTTTTTTTGATGAACTGTTAAAAAAACTACTAAGCTCTTCCGGTCTTGAAGATTGGTTGGCCCAGTATCTGCGACAGCGGCTTGATGAAGCTGTTACCCGTGAGAAAAGTTTACGGGATATATTGCCGGAAGAATTGGTTGCCCTGCTGTTTTCCGGTTTGAGGAAGCAGACTCCAGGGTTGATGAAAAGGTTGGCAGCTTTGATTGGTGAACCTGATATTCGGGATCGGATTGTTGCCGGTATTCTTGAGGGAGTGGATAATTTTCTGCTTTCGTTAGGTCCCATGGCGGCCATGGCAAAAAGTTTTATTGATCCCAGAGGGCTTGAGGAAAGAATCCGTGATTATCTTGAAGAACATGAAGAGGAAATAGCTGTCTGGCTTCAGAGTCCTGATGTGCAGAGACGGGTTGCCGATACTCTGGTGAAACATGCAGATAAATTCCTGCAAAAACCCATTGGCGAGTTGCTTGAACGGGTCTCTGCCGAGCAGTTGGACTCTGTTTGTGCTGAACTTGGCCGGCAGTTGTTCGCAGCTCTTCGTTCACCGGCAGCAGCAACGGCATTTTCACAGTTTCTTGGTCAAAGTTGTGAGGAGATGGTGGATCATGGCCGGAAAACCCTTGCTGAAATTAGCGGGGAGTTGTTTCCGGATCAGCAAGGAGTACAACTGCGGAAACATTTTGCCAAGGAATTACTCTTAATGTTTCGTTCACCGGCAACCGGTCGCGTGACCGGACGGATGATTGATAACATAGTTGATACCCTGACCCATTATCAGGTGGGAAGCCTAATCCGTCTGTTGCCAGCCAGGGTTCGCAGTTCGGTTACTGATTATCTTGTCCTGCTCGTCAACCAAGTGTTACTCCAGGAAGTTCCCGGGCTGGTTCACTCTCTCCAGATCAGTAAACTTGTTGAAGACAAGGTGAACTCACTTGATCTCATGAGACTGGAAAGATTGCTGCTCTCAATAATGGAGGAACAGTTCAAGTATATCAATTGGTTCGGAGCATTGCTTGGTTTTATGATTGGCTTGTTGAACCTTGCCGTATTGCAGTTGAGTTAGGGTTCGGAAAGAAATAACTTGGTTCTTTCCGGTCGTAAATGTGCCGCAGGTTCAGTTACGAATTGGAAAGTCCAAGTTATTTCTTTCCGAACCCTTAGAGCCAATAAATAGGGGATACTAAAATCTGAGTTGAGCAATTTTTTAGCTTAATCTGCACTAGGTAAGCGAGTGCAACGAGACTCCAATCTCTTGCACGCCAAGACTTCTTAGAAAATCCGTGGGCAGACCAACGGGTATGCCTACGATTTCCTTAAAAGTCTTGGCACACAGCAGTGCAACGGCGAGATATCAGCACATATCTTCGTCATAAAATCGCTCAATTCAGGTTACAGATACTGTAAGCGTCGAGGTTAATTGTTAAATTTACGGCATAGTATTACCAGATTCGCTCATCTACAATATTACCCTGGTTGGCAACCACCACCTGGCGGATTGGTACGGTTGCCTTGGCATCGCTATAAGCTTTTCTGACAATCTGTAACATGGAAGAGCAACATGGAACTTCCATGATTAGAATAGTGACTGAATTAAGTTTTCTGGTGGCAAATATCTCGGTAAACCTGTCAATATAAAGCTGTTGATTGTCAAATTTGGGGCAACCCATCATTACAGCCCTTCCTTTGATAAAGTCTTCCTGGATGCTACCGGCATAGGCGACAGCTGTACAATCAGCAGCAATCAGGAGATCACAATTTTCCAGAAATGGAGCTGTTGGCGGGATAAGTCTTATCTGTACAGGCCAGTGAGACAGGGCCGAGCTTCCTTGTCGGCTGGAGATAGGAATATTGGCATTCTGACACGGTGTTTGGGGTTGCAGGCTGGTAAGTATGGCGGAAGGACACCCGCTACCGGTCAGTTGCCCGGGGTTTGTTTGCTGCTTTTTTTGTTTCTGCTTTTCCAGGTTTGCGAGAAACTCCTGCACAGCCTGTTCATCAAAGGCATCGGCCTCCCTCTCAATTATTTTCAAGGCTCCGGTTGGGCATGAACCAAGACAGGCTCCAAGTCCGTCACAGAGGTTGTCACCAACCAATTTGGCCTTGCCGTCAATAATCTGTAGACTTCCTTCGGCACAGTCGGGTACGCATTCGCCGCATCCGGTGCAGAGTTCTTCGTCTATTTCAATTATTTTCCGTATTGTTTTGCTGCTCATGCTGTCCGTAGTCATGTCCATTGCTGTTGGTATTATTTCCTGATCTTTTATTTCATTGATTAGTGTTGTCATGGTTGTATGTAGGCTCCCTTCCTGATTATTTATTTGAAAGTTAACAGTTAGACCTTTTAGCTATGCTACAGCGACAATCTTTCATGGTTCGCTTGGGGGCAGGCCAATTCGCTCACAGACAATGCTGGTTACCTGATAAATTCCATCAGGGTTTTTGCCCCCTGTTCAGCCCCGGCTCTGGTCATGAAAGAGGAAAGCTGCTGATCTAATTGTTCTTTGTTAGGTGCTTTTTCCTGGTAAAGTTTACTCATGTTGACAATCATGTCAGCGTCAAAAATGACCTTGAAGTTCACGGTTTCTTCTTTTTTAGCTGCGTGATGATGGCCTATAATGTCACATACTTCGTCAATCAATGCCGGCTCAGCACTTAACTTACCTAAAATCTCCCTGGCCACTGGCGGACCTTCAATATGCTGATATTTCGCTGCTGATGAATTGTATTTTTTCTCACTATTCTTGATCCCTATATCATGCAGATAAGCGGCTGCCATTATGACCATCGGGTCGCTGTCTTTTTCTTCCTTGCCTATGATCTCGGCATGTCCTGCAACAGCTATGGCATGTTCGATCCGTCTAATGTCGCTGCCGAAATATTTCCGCATAGCCAGAGCAACCCGGTCTTTGAAAAGATTACCTTGTCTGGCGACTAATTCCGGCGGCATTGAACCAAGGCATTGTTCGGCATGGGGACAGTAAGCTGCACAACCAAAGTCAATGTTTGGGTTGAGCATTTTATGCCCGCATTGCCGGCATTTTTGTTGACTGTCGTCTTTGAAGAATTCTATTGCATTGCCGCAATGTTTGCAGTTTGCTTCAAAAATCTCTTCGCCACTCCAGTAACGACTGTCCTGACCAGGGCATTTCATGGAAATTTTCCTCTATCATAATTCTGAAGTTCAACACCTTTTTGAGTTTATCAATCTTGTATATGAAAGGTGGCCGCTATGACCTATCAAGATACCACAGCGACTACCTTTCATAGTTCTTTCAAAGGTTCAGCGAAGATGCCCTCCAGCCATGCCGATTTATCCGAGGATGGCTTTCAGGTCTTCCTCTGGTGTGTCAGCAGTTGGTTTGATATCAAAGGTATCAACAAGGAATTGCAATACTGCCGGGCTGATGAAAGCAGGCAGTGTGGGTCCAAGACGAATATCTTTGATGCCAAGATATAACAAGCTCAGGAGAATTGCCACCGCCTTCTGCTCGTACCATGAAATGATCATGGACAGGGGCAGCTCATTAACTTCACACTCGAAAGCACCTGCAAGAGCCACGGCAATCTGGATGGCAGAATAGGCATCGTTACACTGGCCGACATCAAGCAGTCTCGGGATTCCTCCGATATTGCCCAGGTCCTGGTCAAAGAAACGGAACTTCCCACACGCCAAGGTGAGAACGATACAATCATCCGGAACCTGCTCAACAAATTTGGTAAAATAGTTGCGGCCGGGCTTGGCACCATCACAACCGCCAACCAGGAAAAAATGCCTGATATCCTTGTTTTTTACTGCTTCTATTATCTTGTCTGCCACTCCTAATACAGCGTTGCGGGCAAAACCAACCATAACCGAACCGTTCTCAATGTCATCCTGCCAGCCCTCCATGCTTTGCGCTTTTTCAATAACCTTGCTGAAATCTTTATCATCGCCGATATGGGTAATGCCCGGCCATCCCACCAGACCAGTGGTGAATATCTGATCTTTATAGCTATCCCTTGGTTTCTGGATACAGTTGGTGGTAAACAGTACCGGCCCGGGAAAGTTTGGGAATTCCTTGTGCTGATTCTGCCAGGCTGTACCAAAATGAGCAAAGAAATGATCATATTTTTTCAGCTCAGGGTATCCATGACAGGGCAGCATCTCACCATGGGTGTAGATGTCAATGCCTTTTCCTTCTGTCTGCTTGAGGAGCAGTTCAAGATCATGGAGGTCATGACCAGTGACCAGTATACATTTGTTTTTACGATGGCCAAGCGAAACCGTTGTTGGTTCCGGATGACCGTAGGTCCCGGTATTGGCTTCATCGAGGATTTCCATTGCCCGAAGATTGATTTCACCGGCTTTCATGGCAACTGGCACACAGTCTTCAATGGTAAGTCCTTCCGCTAACATGGCAGACATAGCTTCATAAACAAAACCAGCGATGGCCGGGTCTTTTTTGCCGAGAATGGCCGCGTGATCCGTGTAGGCGGCGATTCCTTTCAGACCGTAGAGCAGGGTCTGTTTCAGGGAGCGGACATTCTCATCAACATCGAGATTGGGAATAAAATTCAAATCTGCTCCCTGGGCAGCAATCCCGTCAACCGTATCAGCCGGGATAAAACTGGTAGCTGGATGGTCAAAAATTGTTTTTTCTTTTTCCTCGCCAAACATCCCTTTAACTTTTGATACTGCCTGAGAGATAAGATCGGTTTTATCGCTCAGGCCCAGTTTCTCTTTCAAGCTCTCTCGCAGTTCCACTGTTTTTTTGATCATTGGCATAAACCGTTCTGGATCAAAATCAACATTGGTAAGGGTGGAAAAGATGGCTTCCATGGTAAAACGATCCATGGCCTCGTCAATGATATCGTTTTTCCTGGCCTCATTGGCATATAGAGACATACCACATAAGGCATAGATGAGTACATCTTCTATATTTGCTACCTGTTCGTTCTTGCCGCAAACTCCAATGCTGGTGCAGGCAGTTCCTTTTGCTGTCTGTTCACATTGATTACAATACATTTTGTTTCTCCCTGGTTGAATTTTATAATAGTTTTTGTTGCTGGTTCCGGTTACGATGACTTCACTGTAGATGACTTGAACCCTGATTTCCTTGACACAGGTCAAGTTTTTATTTTTTTATTTTATTTTTTTAGTAACTATTCAGCGAGATGAACAAACGCCCATAAACTGGGACTGTAACTGTTCAGATGTGCTTCACGGAGTCTCGTTCCTCGCTTACCTATTCGTTCATTTTGAGCTTTGAAGCGTACTAATGTTACTCAAGAAGCTCAAAATGGGCGGAGATGGAGTGCAGCTGAATAGTTACTTTTTTTATTTACATGTAAGTCGTCGGCAGTTATAGCCTATCCAGGCCACAGCGACCATCTTTCATGGTTCGTTTGGGGGGCTGGTCAGTTTGTTCCAGCCATGCTGGTTACTTTTCAAACAGGGATAATGAAAAACATAGAAAATATCATTGCCGGTTCTCCGCTCTTTAGCGGTTTGTCAGCAGAACAGCTTGCTGGTATCGTGGCTATTACGGTGGTTAAAGAGGCTAACAAAGGAGAAAGTATTTTTTTTGAAGGGGATGATGCGGTTGGTTTTTATATGATGCTTGAAGGGAAAATAAAAATTTTTAAAACCTCTTTTGAAGGCAGGGAACAAATTCTCCATATTTATGGGCCTGGCGAACCATTTGGTGAAGTACCGGTCTTTCATGGCCGGCCGTATCCTGCCAATGCTGTAAGCCTTAACAAAGGAAAGGTGCTATTTTTTCCCCGGCAAGAGTTCATTGATCTTGTCCATGCCAACCCCTCAATTGCTCTTAATATGCTTGCCATGCTCTCCATGCGTTTAAGGCGTTTTGCTACCCAGATTGAACACCTTTCCCTGAAAGAGGTGCCGGGGCGGTTGGCATCGCATCTGCTTTATCTTGGGGAAGAGCAGGGCAGCCATGAACGAGTAACTCTTGATATCCCCAAAGGGCAGCTGGCAAGTCTTCTCGGCACAACACCTGAGACTTTATCCCGTATCTTTGCCAAGATGAGCCGGGATGGGATTATACGGATAAGTGGCAGAGAGGTAGATATCCTTGATATGGACAGCTTGATGGAGTGGTAAATGTTCTGGTTATGTAAAAATATCCAAATCATCTGCCGGTTTTTGTTTTTAAAAGCTTGCTTTTTTACCGAATTACATGTACATTTAAAAGTTTTGATAGTGCAGTTATATAATGATTTTATATGGAGAGTGATAATGGCACGAGTATGTGATATCTGTGGAAAAGGGCCTGCGACGGGCAATAATGTCAGTCATGCCCACAATAAGAGTCGTCGTCGATGGTTACCGAATCTGCAACGGGTTAGAAACATAGCTCAAAGTGGTCGTACCTCCCGGATTAACGCCTGTACCCGCTGTATTCGTTCCGGTGCGGTGGTTAAGCCAGCTTGAAGCAAAGGGAGTGAAGCTATGGCGGATAAAGAAGTTAATTTTCTTCCCTATGATGAAGCTGCTCGTATTGTAGCAGCCATCCAGGAAGAAGAGGATATTCATCGATCAAATCGTCGTGTTCTGACGGTTTATAATCAGGCAGATAAGGAAATATGCTGGTTTGACTTTGATGAGGTTATGCGTGATATAGGTCAAGTGAAAAAAAGCGAAAAAAAGCAGCGGGTTTCTGAGTATATTCTTAATCGTATCCCCGACTGGGTCATTGATATTTAGTTTTTTATTTTTTAACACGATGGCAGTTACAACCTGAAGTTTCCCGCTTTTCAAAGCTTCTTAAACTGCTGTGACACGCCACAGCAGGGGAATGAATTTATTTTTTGCGGTGTTTGCCATGCAACTAACAAAACCCCATTTTATTATTCCTTAACGAACGAATCCTGTCCCTCAGGATAAATGTCCAATATTTCAGCAAGATACAATGTTTTGGAAGATTTGCCATAAAAATAAAAGCGGGAAACTTCAGTTACAACCTTACCATGTCATAGCGACTATTTTTCATAGTTTGGTTAAGGCTGGTCAATTTGCTCACAGTTAATGCTGGTTATATCTGGGAATGTTCCTTTGTTATTGTCCCAATATCCCAGGCGGCATTGCTGGTAACTCCGTACCTCCGAGAACAAATCCTCCATCTAGGCGTAGTACAGCTCCGTTCATGTAATCAGCCTTTTCCAGGATAAACAGTACGGCTTCGGCAACTTCCTCAGGAGTTCCGGTGCGTCCACTTAGAGTGTGGTCTATAACCTGCTGTTGTTGTAAGGCTGATAATGTCTGCCAGCCTCTGGTCTCCCGTCCATGTCTGGTATCAATGATACCAAGCATTATTTCATTTACCCTTATCTTGGGTGCACCTCTTTTTGCCCAGATTCTGGTTAGACTTTCTATGCCTCGGTTGGCAGCAACAAAACCATCGTTGAAGAGAAGACCGGCAATGCCACCCCGGTCGGTTACAGCGGCAATGGATGATATATTTATCACCGCGGCCTCCTTTTGATTTTGTAAAAACGGGAAGCAGGCGTCAAAGAGCAGCCATTTAGCATGGAGAGTTGTTTCCATTTCCAGCTTCCATTGCTCCTGATTAGATTCAAGGCTGTAAGCTCCGTGCACGATGGGCATCCCGCCCCGTTCTATATTGTTGATGAGTATGTCGAGTCCGCCGCATTCTTTTTTAATGGTATCGGCAACCAGTTGCACCTCATCCTGGTGTTGAAGGTCAGCCTTAATACAGATATGCCCTTGTTCTTTGTTGGCAAATTCCTCTTTCATCGACCGAACGGCATCCGGCCAGTCATGCCATGGCATAATCAGACGAACCCCTTTCTCGGCCAGTTTTCTTGCTATTGCTCTGCCAATCCCCCTGGATGCTCCAGGAAGAAGTGCTGTTTTCTTGTAAATATTCATGTTTGCAGTTTTTTAGTTTGATTTATACTAAGGCGGGCTAAGACCCGCAACCCAAACAAACTCGTGAGTTACCCAGCTCCGTCATTCCGGACTTGATCCTGAATCCAGTCAACATCCACAATGGATTCCGGATCAAGTCCGGAATGACGGTGGCGTGAAATGCTTCCGGAAAATGGATTTCTCGGAGTCTACGCTTTATTGCTCATGGAGCATCAATATGAAGTAATCCTTGCAAATATCAAAATGTTAATGGAAATACATAACCATTCACCAGCACCGCATCTTCGTCCACTCCGCAGTCTCGTTCTTCGATGATCTGGTGGTCTATGCAGACCATATTATGCTGTGCTGCACTGCTGTCAAGCAGGGGCAAGTCAGAATGGACAAATAAATAAGCAAGCTCAAAGTCTGCACTTACCTGCAAGACTCCGTTAGCAGGTGAACGGTTATGTTATTGTGATGTGGTTTGACATGAAAGAAAAACACCATTGGTTTCACAGATAACAGTTCCGTCTTCTCCAGTAATTAAAAATGGTATCTGTTTTTTCTGCCATTTTTTCCGGTGTATTTCAGCCGGGAAATTATTTTTGCCACGACCAGCTGAAACAATAATAAGTTCAGGTTGAACTGCCTTCATAAAAGCGGGAGTACTTGATGTGCGGCTACCATGATGGGGAGCAAGAAGAATATCTGCAGCAATGGAGAATTTTTCATCAAGGAGCAGTGCTTCAGCTTGCTCTTCAATATCTCCCGGGAAAAGGAACCTTTTTCTTTCTTCGTCTTTGCCACAGGTAAGCATCATCACCAGACTTTTATTGTTATCAGAAAACTCTGATCCGGTTATGAGTCCGGGTATACCAAGACATTTCAGAGTACAGAGCCGGCTGGTATGGATAATCTCTCCGGCTCTTGGCTGTTGTTTCTTGATTCCTTTATCTCTTATTCTTACCAGTATTTCTTCATATAGTTCAGCCTGATCGGGGCGACCGTTTGTGTACACTATTTCGGGATTGAAATGGTTGATTATAAAGAGCAGACCATTATAATGGTCACTGTCGGGATGGGTGATAATTAACTTGTCTATTTCCCATATTCGCTGTTTCCAGAGAAAAGGAGCGATGACACCTCTGCCCACATTAAATCTCCTGGAAAAACTGCCTCCCCCGTCTATCAAGATTATGCTGCCATCGTCCTTTTCAATCAGGGTTGCTGACCCTTGTCCCACATCAATATAAGATATTCTGGTTATTTCTTTTTCTCTGTTTAAATATAATCCAGAGGTGAAATGGGCTATCAGTACCAGAAAAGCAATGGTGAGGATTATTGTTTTTCTTTTTGTTTTTCCGGTTTGGATAAATAAAAAGATCAGTACTGTGTAAAAGATTATCTCGGTAATGGTTGGGGTAACTGTCCAGATAGAGGCAAAAGGTAATTGTCCCGCCCATCTGGTCAGGTAGTCGGCTCCTGTAATTCCATATCCTCCTAGGGTGAAGAGAATTTCAGCTAATTGAGGAGCAAAAAAAATACATGGTATGGCTATAAGACCAATCGGCAAGGCTATAAGGCATAAGAGTGGTTCAATGAGCAGATTCATGACCGGACCAATTGGAGAAAATCGGTTGAAATGATAGAGGAGAGCGGGCAGGGTGCCAATGGTGGCGGCGATGGAGACAAACAGAGCGGAGATAGTCCACTTACCAATAGATTCAAGCCTGCCGGGATTTTTTAAGGGATCTGGAATGGGGAGTTTGGGATAGACAATCCCAATGGCAACAACGGCAGAAAAGGAAAGCTGAAAAGATACCGAGAATAGTGAGGCCGGCTGGAGGATCAGGATAATCAAGGCGGCAGCACTTATGAGATGTAAAATGGAGTGAGGTCTGCGAATCATCACCGCAAAAAGCATCAGACCGGCACTGAGAACAGCCCTTAATACCGGAATGTTCATCCCGGCAATAAAAGCATAGCCAATAAGAACCGGGAAGCATAAAATCAGGGATAATGTGGGGACATGAGTGTTGAGGAGCAGCCATTCGGATCTTTTTAGTAATAAGTAGATTATTGCATAAAGGAGCAGGGAAAGAAGCCCTATGTGCAACCCAGAAATAGCGAGCAGGTGCATGGTGCCGGTATTGACAAATTGTTCAATGGTCGTTGTAGATAAGCTGCTCCGGTCACCGATGAGCAGAGCCTTGTAGATGCCGCTGGTAAGCTGATTATCCCTATCTGTCAGGAAATCATGTATTCGTTGCCGGAGTTGTTGCGGGAAAAAAAAGATATCTGTCAATAATGAGTGTGAACTGTTGGCAATGGGTATAATGTATTGGCTGGACTTGAGCCATCCTGAACCGTAAATACCACGATTATGCATATGACCGACATAGTCAAATGAACCGGGAGTTTGATAATTATGGATACGGTCAACGGTTGCCACAACCATTACCTGCTGACCTGCTATGAGTGCTTGATTTTGTATTGTATTTTCTGAGGTTTTTTCTGTCTGTTGGGCATGCTGTCTCAGCATATTAGGGGAAAAAATAGAGAGCCTGACCTTACCGGTGGCCGGAACAGAAGTGGTTATCCCTGGTGTCTCTCTATGGATAATTTCGTTGAGGCTTAATAAGAATCTGGTTCGTTCCCCGTTGAATGTGACCAGGCCTGTTACCGTGCCGATTAGGGTGAGCTGGGTTTTTTCTGTAACAATATTGTATATATGGTTAGGGTCACTGGGTGGTCGCATGTCATTGGAAGCATGGATGAAACCGGCTGTAATGAAGAGTAAAAAAAGGGGAACAAGAGCGAGGTTTTTTTTGATGAAGATGAGAAAGAGGAGGGCGGAGAAACCAGCTATGATCCAGATTGGAGTAAGGGAGTGGACGGTAATATATTTTGCTGGTAGAATCCCGACCATGAAGGAGCAGGTTGCCCATATCAGGATATTACGATAAATTAGGTTGGTCAGGGTGTCACCCGTTTATAATATTTTGGTAACCGTTCACCAGCACATCATTGACTGCAAATCTATACCCTTTGGTGAACGATTACATATTTTGATAGATATTGAATCTGCTCAAGTTTTGCTTTAGCTTCCATGACTGTAGGATTTGCCTATTGATTAGCCTTGATTGGTAAAAATTTAGTGCCCTTCGGGCAGGCTTTTAGTCTGTTAATAATTGATTATT
>CAYRGM010000038.1:0-14538 GCA_964423765.1 uncultured Desulfobulbaceae bacterium | reverse complement strand
TTGAACCGGACAAGATAGTTGTCATTTACCGGACAAGATAATTGTCACATAATACTCCGGGACAAAGACATCGGAATGAGGATATCTTGATCCTGGAAAAGCGGCAACTACTATATGAAGAGGCCAAGAAAAAGAACCCGGAACGATGGGCAGGGAAAACCAAAAACTGGACTCCTGTCGGAACCGTATATCTTAACCCAGGAAAACCAGTAAAAAAGGAGGAAAAACTCAAGCAAAAAGCTGCATAAAAAAGCGACATCTTACTTGACATCTACCGGTAGCAGTAAAGCAACTTACCAGTATGCCCCTCTCTTTAACAGTTGCCTGTTCTTTTTAAACATAGCATGCATATCATTCAGAATATATCTCAGGGTACCTATAGTGTCGGTAGCGAACGCTCCTTTGTTCAGCATAACACATTCCGCCCGGCTGGCCATCGCTGCATCAGTAAGTTCCGCCCGGCTTGGGATGTTATTCTTCATCTGGCTTTCCAGGACCTGTGTCGCCCAGATAACAGGCATATGTGCCGCATCACAAATATCTAACAATGTCTCCTGGGTATAAGCCATATTTTTAAACCCGACCTCAATCGCCAGGTCGCCCCGGGCAATCATTACGCCGCTTTTTTCCCAGACAAGCAGTTGTGTCAAAATCTCCGGCATATTAATGACCGCCTGCCTGGTTTCAATCTTGGCAACAATCCCAATATCCCTGCGATCGGCCTTAACCAATAGGTGCTGGAGCTTGCGAACATCTTCAGCATTTTGACAAAATGAGAGACTCAAGTGATCAGCATACTTAAGAACGGTAAGGATATTTTTACAATCTATCCCGGTTAATGCTGATGTCTTGATATAAGTGTCTGGAAAGTTAATCCCTTTTTCTTCTTTCAAAAGTGTTCCCTTTACTTTAGCATGTGTGACTCTACAGGTTATAGACTCAGGGCTACACTCAATAACCTCCAAACCAATTTTCCCATCGTCAATAAAAATTTTATCGCCCACGCTGATATACGACACAATCCCCTGAAAGCTACAGCTGATTAATGCCGGTTTCACTATGTTACCCTGCTTGTCCTTGACCGCAGGTCTTCCCCTCAAGTTTTCCCCGGTAATGAGCAAAAGATCATTTACAAACAATCGGATCCGATCAATCTGTTGTTCAACATGCAGAACATTCCCCTCATGATGCTTATTAGATAACTTGGTATCCTTATCAATATAAGCCTTTTTGTTTATCAGGCCTTTGGCATAATGATCAGTTACCTCAAGGATAGTTATAAATCTTTTTTTCCCGTTAACATCAACGATTTTAATGAGTTGGTCTTTTTTGATTTGATTGAAAAACTTTTTATTTACGACAATCTGAGCCGGAACCTCTTTAAGTGTTACAGCATCGATGGTTTTCGATTTTGTATGCATATTATTTAGACAGATTAACACCTCTTTCTCAAGCTTATTACTGCCGATAACGATTGGCTGTGTAAGTCTCCTGATCTTTCCCGTCCGTATTTTTGGACCAGAGAGATCTATAAAAATCATGATCTTATCATCAGGTTTGCGTGTTTTATTAATATCAATGATTACATCCGCCATAGCCTGCCAGGTATTGGATGAATCATGAGCAGTATTGATTCGAAATGCATTAACTCCGGCATCAGCAAGATCATGGATCAAATGCCCTTTATTTTCTGCAGCATGCGATGGCAAAGTGACCATCACAGCAGTACTCTGTTTGCTCAGTCTATTACTTGTTTTCCCCCCAAAAAGGGCTTTACTGTTTTGCGATGCTATTGCAAAAGCCTCGTGAATGCTAAGGTCAATAGAGCTGCCCAACTCTTTTTCACAAGCCTTTTCAGGATGCAGGGAGCAAATTAGTTGTTTATAAAGGATATCAATACTCACCTCCACATGGGCATATGACCTCCCCAGAGATGAAAGGGAGGTCATGAAGAGTTTTTCCTGTAGTTTTGTCCGGTCTTTACTACGCAACATGAGGTATTGCATCAAATTCAAAAGACTCTTACGCCTTAGATGTCCCGTATCTGTTTTTTTATGTACTCTGGCTAATTCAGTACGAAGTACTGCTATTTCATTTAATGCCGATTTCATTAGCTTTTTGTCTAACATATCGTACCCCCAATCAGATACTGCCAAGTTGGATGATATCCCTATATATCCGAATAGTTTTCTGCCGCAATTAACAGCACCAACTACAGTAATCAGCATTGTTTTTTAACCAGATCCCAGCGAACTATGAAAGATGATCGCTATAGGTGGCATGGCTAACTCGTAACCGCCAATGTTCATATATAGGTAACAACATTATCAGTTATCAGGCGAGGTTTTTCTATTGTTTACCATCATGAAAGCATTTCATTTTTTCCACCCAAAGCTTACAGGAAACATGATACACTAACAGCATGGCAATATATAGCAGGAGCAAAATAGAAATTGACTAATGGGTGCCTTGAAAAATTAGAATTTTCGTTCAAAATCGAGGTGCAAGAAAAATTTTACCGCAGGCATATAGTTAATATTCCGAGGATAAATTTTTTTTTGCAACAAAGAGTTTGGGCGAAAAGGCAATTTTTCAAGGTAGCCTAATGATTATTTTGGCATTGGGATGGTGAATATTTGGTGAAAAGTTAATAGACGCAATCAATATCCAAAGACTAACAACTACGACAAATTTATTTTCACGGGGCTACCTATGAATTTACAACTTTTCTTTACAGTTTTCTTTGTAGTGTTTATCGCTGAACTCGGTGATAAAACTCAGCTGGCCACCATGCTGTTTGCCAGCGATAAAGAAGTAAGCAAGCTGACAGTATTTATCGGTGCGTCCCTGGCACTTATTGCAGCATCAGCCATAGGGGTTCTGGCTGGTGGTGTTATTTCACAGTATATCAGCGAAAAGACTCTCCATTACATTGCTGGTCTCGGATTTATTATCATTGGTATATGGACCATCTTCAGAGGATGAAGTCATGTCACCCGCAGATCAGGCAAGCAAGCTCAAAGCCCGCTTATCTACAAGGCTCCAGAAAAACGATATTTCGTGGAGTGCAGTTGAATAGTGACTCATTTACACATAACAGTTTTTTATCTATACATAAAAAAAGGCACAGGGGGATATCCTGTGCCTCTACAAAACCGGTAATCCTGTGCAAACAGTTAACAACCGGTTGTTTTACTTTTTTTTAACCTATCTATTATTACACTGTTTCAGGTTCTATATTACCCTTCACAACCACTTCAGGATCCTGATCAGCCCTATTATCAAACCCTGAAGGTGCGACATCCTCTCCTTTCTCATTCTCAGGTACTGTGTCGGCGGCAGAAGCAATTTTTTTATCAGCAGGCTGACTGTCATCGGCAGATACAGGCTCAGGGCGTTCATCCGGTCTTAACCTGGCGATAATTATATTCATATCCTCAAGCATAATGGTCTCTTTTTCCAATAATTCTTTGGCAATTGCGGTAAGGATATCCTTATTTTCAGAAAGAATTCTTGATACCCTGTCATTGGCATCCAGAATAATTTTTTTGACCGATTCATCAATCTGGCGGGCAGTCTCTTCACTATAATCACGGTGCTGAGAAATTTCCCGGCCAAGAAAGATATGCTCTCCTTTCTTACCATAAGAAAGCGGACCAAGTTCATCACTCATCCCCCATTCACAGACCATTTTCCTGGCCAGCTCACTGGCTCGCTCAATATCATTACCTGCCCCGGTGGTCATCTCGTTAAAAATGAGTTTTTCTGCCACCCGGCCACCAAAAAGAATGGCTATTGAATTAAGGAGGAACTTCCTGGAATGTGTATACTTCTCATCTACGGGGAGCTGCATGGTCAGACCAAGAGCCCGGCCCCGGGGAATAATAGTAACCTTATGAATAGGGTCAGTTCCCGGTAATAATCTGGCAACCAGGGCATGACCTGCCTCATGGTAAGCGGTTATTTCTTTTTCATCGTCATTAATAATCATGGATTTTCGTTCCGCACCCATCATTATCTTATCCTTGGCCTTTTCAAGCTGGGCCGCATTTACTTCGTCCTTTCCTTCCCTGGCCGCCAGCAGAGCAGCTTCGTTGACAAGGTTTTCAAGGTCGGCTCCGGAAAACCCGGGGGTTCCCCGGGCAATCACTGCCATGTCCACATCTTTGGCCAGCTTTGTTCTTTTACCGTAAATTTCAAGAATCAACTGCCGCCCCTTGATATCCGGCACTGGCACGATAACCTGACGGTCAAACCGTCCCGGCCTGAGCAAGGCCGGATCAAGAACATCCGGGCGGTTAGTGGCAGCAATGATAATAACCCCATCATTGGCCTCAAAACCATCCATTTCAACCAATAGCTGATTAAGAGTCTGCTCCCGTTCATCATGACCGCCGCCAAGACCAGCCCCGCGATGACGGCCAACAGCATCAATCTCATCAATGAAAATAATACAGGGGGCATTTTTTTTGCCCTGTTCAAAAAGATCCCGCACCCGTGAGGCACCAACCCCGACAAACATCTCAACAAAATCAGAACCACTGATGGTAAAAAATGGCACCTCAGCCTCACCGGCTATGGCTCTTGCCAGCAGGGTTTTTCCGGTACCCGGTGCACCTGTAAGCAAAACACCCTTGGGAATTCTGCCGCCAAGCCGGGTGAACTTCTGGGGGTCACGAAGGAAAGAAACTATCTCTTCCAGGTCTTCCTTGGCCTCGTCAATCCCTGCCACATCCTTAAAGGTAACTTTCACTGCCCCCTCTTCAAGAAGTTTGGCTTTTGTCTTACCAAAAGAAAGGGGACCTCCCTTACCACCCATCTGCATCTGGCGCATAAAAAATATCCAAACCCCAATCAAGAGGAGCATGGGAAACCAGGAAATAAAAATAGATAAAAACCAATGAGTTGCCTGGGGTGCTTTAACTGAAATATCAACCCCGGACTGGCGGAGCATGGGAATTAACTCCGCATCATTGGGAGCAATGGTAACAAAGGACCGGCCATCCGGCCCTGAACCAGTAAGCCGTTCTCCCTGAATGCTTACATCCCGGATAACACCATTCTCAATGCTTGCCCAAAATTGACTGTATGTCAAAGGGTTTGCCTGCGGTTGATGAGGTTTACTAAACAGGTTAAAAAGAAGCATCATGGTTAACCCGATAACTAGCCACATACTCAGGTTCTTGTAAAAAGTATTCAAAAAACAACTCCATTTTCCAAGTGGTTATCAATATAGTTTGTTTAAACTCTTTGTTTTTTAAACAAACGACTCTTTATCAGAAGACAGGGGACAGAAAATATTCGGGGTTGGCAAAAAAATCCCATCAGCAAGGACTATAAATGTTTGGGTAGTGCCTTATATTCGTTCATTCGGGCCGGCGAAGCGTACTTTTGCTACTCGAACCGGCCCGAATGGGCGAATCCGGCACTCATTTTTCTCATAATAGCCGCTTTTTCATAAGCCACTGGTGAGTGCCGGAGAGGTGATAGCCGAATATTTACCAAAAATAAGTGCGTCTTATTGTATACGATCTCGTCAATTATATCCAAGAAAACATTTAAAACCTATCCTGCCACCTGTACACAATAACTATCTTTTAAAATCAGTCAATACCATTTATAAATTCTTGGACACTCTTTACGCAAATTTCCTGCCTGGCCAGGGCTGCCACCGCCTGTACCATGGAGGCGGCTCCGCTGATCGTGGTACTATAGGGAATGTGGTAATCAAGGGCGGCCCTGCGAATAATATATGAATCCTCAGTGGTTCTGCTGCCAGAAGAGGTATTGATTATCCATTGGACATCACCATTTTGAATCATATCCATGATATGAGGCCGCCCCTGGGATATTTTATTGACCTTTTGACAAGAGATACCACCGGCATTTATCCTGGCCGCCGTTCCCTTGGTCGCCAACAAAGAAAAACCCAGCTCATCAAGCTGTTTTGCAAGCGACACAGCAGCATCCCTGTCAGTTCGTCGGACTGAAATAAAAACCGTACCGCTCACCGGAATATCCTGCCCGGCAGCCTGTTGGGACTTGGCCATGGCAAGCCCGAGGGAATTGTCAATACCCAGAACCTCACCAGTTGACTTCATTTCCGGACCCAGGAGAGTGTCCACATTTTCAAAACGATCAAACGGAAAAACCGCTTCCTTGACCGCCCAGTGCGGTAATACTTTTTCCTTGGTAAACCCTGATTCAGCAAGGCTCATGCCCATCATCACCTTGGTGGCAATCCTGGCAAGGGGAACTCCGGTGGCCTTGGAGACAAAAGGAACTGTTCTGGATGCCCGCGGGTTCACCTCAAGCACAAATAATTCGTCCCCTTTGACCGCAAACTGAACATTCATCAAGCCAATCACGCCAAGCTCTTCAGCCATGGCTTTGGTAGCCTTGCTGATCTGCTTAATCATTGCCGGGCCAAGAGTATGAGGCGGCAGAACACAGGCCGAATCACCGGAATGGATACCAGCCTCTTCAATATGTTCCATGATACCGCCAATCACGGTTAGATGCGAATCTGAGATAGCATCCACATCTACTTCAATGGCATCTTTTAAAAATTTATCAAGCAACAGCGGATGCTCACCGCCAACCATGCCGGGAATAGCCATGAAGTCCCGGATACCCTGCTCATTATAGACAATCCGCATATCCCGGCCCCCCAGCACATAGGAAGGTCGCATCACCACCGGAAAACCAATCTTCCCGGCCACGGCAAGGGCTTCTTCCAGGGTATTGGCAGTACCATTTTCAGGTTGCCGTAAACCCAGCTTCTGGAGAAACTGCTGAAACCTTTTCCGGTCTTCCGCCCGATCAATGGCATCCGGCGAAGTACCTATTATTTTCACCCCTGCCTGTTCAAGGGGCAGAGCAAGATTGAGCGGAGTCTGACCGCCAAACTGAACAATTACGCCATCCGGTTGTTCCAGCTCAATAATATTAAGAACATCCTCTTTAGTCAGGGGTTCAAAATAAAGTTTATCCGAAGTATCATAATCTGTGGACACAGTTTCCGGATTGGAATTAACCATTATGGACTCAACTTCTATCTCAGCAAGGGCAAAGGAAGCATGGACACAACAGTAATCAAACTCTATCCCCTGCCCTATCCGGTTGGGACCGCCACCAAGGATCATTATCTTTTTCCGGTCATTATACTGCCCCTCATTCTCCACCTCATAGGTTGAATAATAATACGGGGTATATGATTCAAACTCAGCAGCACAGGTGTCAACCAGTTTATAAACAGGAGTTACCTTTTCTTTTTTTCTTAAATCACGGATATCATCTTCAGATGTTCCACTTAAGTGAGCCAACTGGACATCGGAAAAGCCATACTGCTTCGCCTTATAAAGAAAATCCCGATCAAAACCGGCAAACCCAACCTCTTTTATTTTATTACCAAAACCAACAATTTGCTGAAAATGATACAAAAACCATGGATCAATCGCAGTGAGTTCATGGAGATTCTGCAAATCCATTCCCCGTTGCAGAGCTTCAAAGATAAAACTCATTCGCCGTGAATTGGGCTTGCTTAAACCAGATTCCAGATCGTCCTCGTGCAGATCAGCCATTTCTTCCCTGCCATCAAAACCAAACCCGGCCCTGCCTACTTCAAGAGAACGCATCCCCTTCTGAAACGCCTCTTTAAACGAACGACCAATGGCCATGGTCTCGCCCACCGATTTCATGGCGGTGCTCAGCACATCTTCAGTTTCGGGAAATTTTTCAAAGGTCCAGCGGGGAATCTTAACCACACAATAATCCAGGGCAGGCTCAAAAGAGGCATAAGTCTCTTTGGTAATATCGTTTTTAAGCTCATCAAGGGTGTAACCCACTGCCAGTTTGGCCGCGATCCTGGCAATGGGAAAACCGGTAGCCTTGGAAGCCAGAGCCGAGGAACGCGATACCCTGGGGTTCATTTCAATTACCATCAGTTCACCATCTTCAGGATTAACCGCAAACTGAACATTGGAACCGCCGGTCTCCACTCCTATTTCCCGGATAATGGCAATGGCAGCATCACGCATTACCTGATATTCACGATCAGTCAGGGTCTGCTGGGGAGCAACGGTTATGGAGTCGCCGGTATGAACCCCCATGGCATCTATATTCTCAATGGAACAGATGATAACCACATTATCCCTGCTATCACGCATAAGCTCAAGCTCATACTCTTTCCAGCCAAGCAGAGATCGTTCAATCATAATCTCGGTGGTCATGGAAAGATCAAGCCCGCCTATGGCCATTTTTTCAAGCTCTTTGCGGTTATAGGCAACCCCGCCACCTGTTCCCCCCAAGGTAAAACTTGGTCTGACTATCACCGGAAAACCGATTTCATCTCCGGCAGCCCTTGCATCTGCAAGGGTATGGACAATCAAGGACTCAGGTACATTGAGACCAATTTTCTCCATGGCATCCCGAAACTCTTTCCGGCCCTCAGCCTTTTGAATAACCGCGATATCAGCCGCTAACAACTCCACATTATATTTCTCAAGAATCCCCATTTCCGCCACCTTGATGGCGGTATTTAAAGCTGTTTGTCCGCCAAGGGTCGGCAGCAGAGCATCGGGTCGTTCTCTCTCTATCACCCTGGCCACATATTGGGGGGTAATAGGTTCAATATAGGTTCGATCAGCCAGCTCCGGGTCGGTCATAATGGTGGCAGGATTGGAGTTGATTAAAACAACCTCAAATCCCTCTTCCTTTAAGGCCTTAACCGCCTGGGCACCTGAATAATCAAACTCACAGGCCTGGCTGATGATAATTGGTCCAGAGCCGATGATTAGGATTTTCTTGATATCTGTTCGCTTGGGCATTTTTCTCTTTTTTTATCAAAATAAGGTTTTAAAATTCTGTCATAAGCACTGTAAAACGATCAAAAAGATACTCGGCATCATGGGGACCGGGGGCATGTTCCGGATGGTACTGAACGGAAAAAGCTGAATATTCCGGATGACGCATTCCCGCCAGACTACCGTCATTGAGATTGACATGGGTTATCTTCACAGCGTCCGGCAAACTCTCAGGATCAACACAAAATCCATGATTCTGAGAGGTAATCTCAACTCTGCCGGTCTCCAGGTCCTTAACCGGCTGGTTAGCACCCCGATGACCAAATTTCAACTTATAAGTAGAAGCACCATAGGCAAGCCCTAATATCTGATGACCAAGGCATATACCAAAAATAGGCTTTTCACCAAGCAAAAGACGGATATTATCTACTACTCCCACAACTCCAGCCGGGTCACCTGGCCCGTTGGAGAGAAAAACACCATCAGGGTTTAAGTCAAGCACTTCCTTTGCAGAAGTTGTCGCCGGCACAACCAATACCTGACACCCACCCTTCTCAAGAAGTCGTAACTGATTATATTTAATGCCAAAATCATAGGCAACCACTTTAAATGGTCTGTTACTGTCGGAAACAAAACCATTCCCAATCAACTTCTCCCCTTTTTGCCAGAGATATTTTTCTTTACAACTTACCTTGACCACCATATCCCGACCAACCAGACCAGGCCAGGCCCTTGCCTTACTGACGAGTACATCCGGATCAGTGATTTCAGTGGAAATAACCGCCCGCATTGCTCCATTGTTACGAATTATCCTGGTCAACATTCGGGTATCCAGCCCCTCAATGCCAAGAACACCATATCTATCAAGAAATTCAAGCAGAGTAGCAGTGGCACGAAAATTACTGGGCATTTTCTGATACTCACGCATCAAAAATGCCCCGGGATGAATTTGTCCCGACTCCATATCCTCTTCATTAACCCCGTAATTGCCGATCAGGGGATAGGTCATGGTCACCAACTGTTCGGTATAAGAAGGATCAGTGAGAATTTCCTGATACCCTGACATGCTGGTATTAAAAACCATCTCCCCCACAGCTTCTCCAGAACCGGTAAAACTGCGACCGGATAAAACCGTTCCATCTTCAAGTGCAATCAATGCTCTCATACTTCACTCCACCCCCTGTCTCCTGTTCCCTGTCACCTGTCTCACCTGTCCCCTGAAACCTGGCAAGTGTCTGCAAAATCAAATCTGCCTGAAGAGATGCAGCCCGATTAGTTTGCTTACTCAACAGAGTTGCGGCCTGACATGCCTTTTCATAACGGCTTCTATCACGGCTATGCCAAGACAGTATTTCCAGGAGATGCTCCGCATCTCTGACCTGAAAGCCAGCCCCTGCGGGAACCACCTTGCTCACCGCATCTTCAAAGTCTTCCATATATGGACCAAAATAGACCGGCAATCCCCAACGGATGACTTCCATGATATTATGACCACCGCAATCGACAAGGCTGCCACCGCAAAAATTAAAATCCCCAACTGCATAAAGATCAGCAAGCTCACCTATACAATCAACAAGAATAATATCCGCACTCAACTCTTCTGTCAAACATTTACCAAGCAATACTGTATCAAGATTAAACTCTGCAAAAAACTTCTGTAAATCAGGTATTCTCTTTAGGTGGCGGGGAGCAATAATCCAGAGTAACCGCCCTGAACATTCTTGCTTTAAACCTTCATAGACCGGCAAAAGCAAGGCCTCCTCACCTGTTCTAACCGAACCGCAGATAAACACTGTTAAACGATCATCAACAGCAAAAAGATGACGATATTTTCCTGCCAGCCGCAAAGGTCGTTCACGAAAATCACCGTATTTACAATTTCCAGACACGATGATTTTTTGATTAGCAACCCCAAGAAACGAAAAACGATCCCGGTCTTCAGCAGATATCACTGCAATTCCGGCAAAAACGCTGATCACTCCCCTGATAGTTTTTCGTATTCGTGAATAACGGGTAAATGATCGCCTGGAGATACGACCATTTACCAGACACATCGGCACTCCGGCCTGATTAACCTCACGAAGAAGAACCGGCCATAATTCTGTTTCCACGCAGACAAACAGATCCGGGCAAATATGGGCAATAGCCCTATGAACCGTCACCGGAATATCAAGAGGTACCATCAGGCAATATACACGCCCTGCCAGCAGCTTTTCGCCAAGACGATGCCCCTGTTCGGTCATCACTGTCAGGACAAAGATAAAACTGCCCCGTTTTTCAAGCTCAGCAATTAGAGATTCTACAGCCCGGACTTCCCCTACTGAGGCGGCATGAAACCATATCGTCGGTTGAGCCGGCACCCGGGAAAACCAACTGTTTTCTTTTAGATAAAACCCAAACCGTTCCTGCAGAGCATAGCAGACCCTCCCACTAAAACGGGAAAACAGAAAAAGAAAAGGACGGGATAAAAGATAAAAAATGGTGCCGATAATCACATAGAACTTATACAAGACCCCTGTCTTCCCCCTCTTTTTTATTGATCAAGAGTAACTATTCAGCTGCACTCCATCTTCGCCCATTTCGGAGTCTCGTTCCTCGCTTACCTGAGCTTCTTGAGTAGCATTAGTACGCTGCGAAGCTCAAAATGAACGAATATAAAGCACATCTGAACAGTTACAGCCCAAGTTTATGGAGGTTTGTTCAACTCGCTGAATAGTTACGATCAAGCATAACTTAATCTCAAAAAAACATATACAGCATTCCAGAATAAAACGCTGTCAAGATATATTCAATTTTAGTAAGCGTTCATTAGGGGTATAGAATTGTTCATGTTGAATGTTTGATTATGGATATTTAAACAACATCAAGCATTAGGTAAAACATAAAAAGAGGAAAGCGAACTTACAACACTCCAGATAAACAAACTCGAAACCTGCACTTATCTGCGATTAAGCGAGAAACGAGACTCCGTGAGGTGCTAGTACACGGGGTGACAATTATGTATATGCCATCATAATCCATTTGCCGAAGAAGAAAAACTGTTCTGTCTTCTATTTTCCGATAAAGACAGTGATTAAAAACTATCTATTTAAACAAGATTACACACCTGCGTCAACCAAGAAGCAACCCTGTTGGGGAAAAGTAAGCGTGCAATATCGATCTATGTCAAGTAAGATATTACTTTTTTTATGCAGCTTTGGCTCGCCCAAAGTCTCGTTCCGCACTTATCTGAATGCATGGTTACAGTGGTCATTAAATGAAAATTTATACCCTTGGTGAACGGTTACGACAAAACATAATATGAAGTTAAATAAACCGCAGATCATGGGGATCCTTAATGTAACGCCGGATTCTTTTTCAGATGGTAGTTGCTTTGTTACTGACGATTCCATTACCCGGCAGATAAAAAAAATGCTGGCCAAGGGGGCGGACATTATAGATGTGGGCGGTGAGTCCACCCGTCCTTTTGCCAAACCAATCAGCGGAAACGATGAGTTGCAAAGGGTAATCCCTGCTATTCAAAAAATAAGGGAGCTGTCAGATATCCCGATCTCCATTGACACCAGTAAGGCAGTGGTGGCAAAACAGGCATTGAAAGCTGGAGCCACCATGATAAATGATATCTCCGCCCTCCGCCATGACCCTGACATGGTGGAAGTAGTTAAAAATTATAATGGAGCGGTTATCATCATGCACATGCAGGGTAACCCCGGTGATATGCAGGTTGCCCCCCAATATGACGATGTGGTGGCAGAACTTTGTGAGTTTTTTCGAGAAAGAATTGCGTTTATGGAGAAAAAGGGAGTTCACCGAAAACGGATTATTATTGACCCGGGCCTTGGTTTCGGCAAGACCTGTGAGCATAACCTGACCATCCTTGCCGAAATCAGAAAATTTAAACAGCTTGGATGTCCGGTGCTGGTAGGTCACTCCCGCAAGTCATTTCTCAAGACACTTTTCGGATTATCCGTAGAAGAGCGGGACTGCCCTACCGCTATTATTTCCGCCCTGCTCATTAACCATGGGGTTGATATCCTTCGGGTGCATGATGTGGGTTTGAATCGTCAGGCAGTTTTGTTATCGTCGAGAATTGGTTTTTCCTGATCTTTCTTCCCTGCTTAACCGGTCTCATCTGCGACCCTCTTAAACTGCTGGATTTGGTGGAGACGGGTTTGAAATCCATATCTATGGGTTGCCTGCTTATTTTACGATGTCTGCAATTATTAAATATACTTTTTCTAATTCTCAATTATCAATTATCAATTATTCATCTCCTTTCCGAACGGGCAGAGGTAAGCTCAAGTGTAATCATCATTATTTTACGCTGCCCCATGTCCTCCTGCTCACGATAAATTTCCAGATTAATCGTATCGCCCGCGGCCTTGTCAAGAAGAGAGATTCTCACATCGGCAACTTGATGAACCGGTTCACCATTCACCCCGGTAATAATGTCTCCTGCCTGCAAGCCTGCTTCCAAGCCATGACCATGGGGGCTGAGTTTAATTACTTTCAGTCCGGGTTTCTCATTGTTTTTTGTTTCTTCCCGCTTGAGGAGGACTCCGATTTGTGCCGGCGGGGAAAGTTCTGCTGGTTTGGTAAAGATCAGATAATCAACCTTCCTGCCAATTTCCTGACCTGTATCAAAAACATTATGAGTAATCAGCACACTCTGCCTGATTCCGGGTATGCGTCGTTCCACCCGCAGGGGGATGGCACTATCCTTGTAAACATGACCGGTACCGGTAATAACCACCATGGTTTTTTCCGGATGTTTTTGCAGATAATTGCTTATTGACTCGGCCATGGTTTCATCCCATAAGGCCTGAGCCTGAAGAAATCCGGGAAATCCCGATTTCTGGCGTTTGACGAAGCCGGCATGAAGATCATAGACCACTCGCAGCCGTTCTCTATAACCAGGAGCATCAAGGTCGAATTCATTAGCGATATTTTGCCGATCATCTAAAGAAATAATATCTGTATGCCCGCTTCTGAAAACCTGTCTGGTGATATGTCGCTCTAAATTCAGAGCGATTATGGGAATCCGGTTTTTCCTGGCAAAATTGATGATACTCCGATAGAGTCGGTAATCAAAACCCCATACTGAGAAATAATCTGATCTTTTAAGAAATTCTTTTTCTGTCTCAATCCTGCCACTAATATAATCGTCCAATACCGGCTGGGCAGAACGGGGAAACATTTCCATCCCAATAGCAAGTTTATTTTTCTTTTCCCTGTTTCCATTTGTACCTTTGGTTTTTTTGGCATGCAGGGCCTGAATAATCTGAAGCTGGAGAATACTATGGCTGTAATCTGTATGGGTTTCTCCCACATAAATCACCCGGCTTTTGCTAATATCCCGGATTATATCACTGAATTCTTTTACCTGCCGGGCCGGCACTCCGTAAGGTAGTTTGAACAGGGAAGTGACTATTCCATCTTCTGATTGGCCAACCTTCTTTTCAACAAGGTTACCACCAGAAAAACTTAAATAACTGTACTTCCCGTAATGGGGGAGTTTTCTTGTTGCAGCTTTAACTTCATCTTTGCTGGAAGCATCAATCAAAATCATGTATTGATTTTGATTAAGGGGGTTTTTCCGCACTTGCAGGGTAAAACCGCTTTTTTTGTTTTTGTTTTTCGTTTTGTTAGAGTTGCCGGCAAAGATGGTTCGTCTAAGTTCTGAATCACCGGCAAAGATAAAACTTGCTTCGCTAAGTTCCTGATTACTGACCTG
>CAYRGM010000037.1:0-14712 GCA_964423765.1 uncultured Desulfobulbaceae bacterium | reverse complement strand
ATAATTGAGAATTCTGGCTTCTGTTGTCTGATACAAAAATACAAACAAACAAGCAAGCAGGGAGAATCTAATGGTTGTGCCGTCAAGAACCAGGCTGGCGAATGCTGTGCGGGCCTTAAGTATGGATGCCATTGAAAGATCACGATCCGGGCATCCCGGTGCCCCATTGGGTCTGGCTGATATCGCTGAGGTAGTCTGGAATGATTTTCTTAATCATAATCCTGCTAATCCCAACTGGATCAACAGAGATAGATTTGTCCTTTCTAATGGTCACAGCTCCATGCTGCTCTACAGTCTCTTGCATTTATCCGGTTATCAGCTTTCCATTGATGATCTAAAGTCGTTTCGTCAACTTCATTCAAAAACCCCTGGCCATCCTGAATATGGTCTTACCCCCGGGGTTGAGACCACAACCGGCCCCTTGGGACAGGGGATTGGTAATGGAGTCGGTATGGCTCTTGCCGAAAAGATATTAGCTGACACCTTTAACCGGGGTGATCTGAAAATAATTGATCATTTTACCTATGTCTTTATGGGAGATGGCTGCCTCATGGAAGGTGTTACCCAGGAAGCCTGCTCCTTGGCTGGAACTCTTGGTCTGGGCAAGCTGATTGCCTGCTGGGACGATAATAATATCTCCATTGACGGTGAGGTGGGTGACTGGTTTTCCGAAGATATCCCAGCCCGCTTTGAGGCCTGCGGATGGCATGTCGTCCGGGATGTGGACGGCCATAATCCTGAATCGGTACGCCTTGCCATGACAGAGGCACAGGCATATACATCCAGACCAAGCCTTATTTGTTGTAGAACAATTATAGGCTATGGGGCGCCGGGTAAACAGGGAACTTCATCCTGTCATGGTTCACCTTTTGGGCCTGAGGAAATTATTGCTGTCAGAAAACAGTTGAACTGGCCCCATGATCCGTTTGTGATTCCGGATGAAATCTATCAGGCCTGGGACGCACGGAAAAAAGGGGCAGAACTTGAGGATAAGTGGAATGGAATCTTTGCTGAATACTGCACGCAATATCCCGAGTTGGGTTTAGAATTGCAACGCCGCATCAAAGGAGAATTATCGGAATTTTTTGCAGTGATTGCCACTGAGTTTATAGCCGGGCTTGAGAGGGATGGCAAAGACCTTGCTACCCGCAAGGCTTCCCAGGTAGCCCTTGAAAAATACGGGTCAATGCTTCCGGAAATGCTGGGTGGTTCGGCGGATTTGACCGGCTCCAATCTCACCAACTGGTCAGGGACCGTGAATATTGAGCCGGGAAAATCGTTTACCGGTAATTATATTCGCTACGGTGTCCGGGAATTCGGGATGACTACCATGATGATTGGGATGGCATTGCATGGCGGCTTCATTCCATATAGTGGTACTTTTTTAGTCTTTTCTGATTATGCAAGAAATGGGATCCGGATGGCAGCTCTGATGAAACAGCGGCTGATCTTGGTACTGACCCATGATTCCATAGGGGTTGGTGAAGATGGTCCGACCCATCAACCGGTGGAGCATGTGGCAAGTCTGCGGCTTATTCCGGGACTGAGCCTGTGGAGACCGGCAGATACCGTGGAAACGGCTGTTGCCTGGCAGAAGGCGATTGAGCGGAGCGATGGGCCTACCTGCCTGGTTTTATCCCGTCAGACCCTACCCCATCATCAGAAAAATCCGGAGCAGGTTGCCGATATCAGCCGGGGCGGTTATATCCTTGCCGATGGCGGTGAAAATCCCCAGGCAATTATCATCGCCACTGGTTCTGAGGTGGGAATTGCCATGCAGGCTGCTGCCATTCTTGACGGGCAGGGGCATAGTGTCAGAGTTGTATCTATGCCTTCACTTGATGTCTTTGAAGCTCAAACACAGTCATACCGGGATAAAGTGCTGCCACCGGCAATTACTGCCCGTCTCGTGGTCGAGGCAGGACGATCCAGTGGCTGGTATAAATATGCCGGTACTAATGGTAGAGTTATCGGGATGGAGAGTTTCGGTGAATCAGCCCCGGGAGATATTCTTTTTGGTTTTTTTGGTTTTACCGCTGAGAGGATTGTCGAGACAGTGTTGACGATTATTTAACCTGAGTTGAGCGATTTTCTAACTTGATCTGCACCAGGTAAGCGAGTGCAACGAGACTCCGATCTCTTGCATGCCAAAGCTTTCCAAAAATCCTCAACAGACCAACGGGTATGCCTGTGGTTTTTGGAAATCCTTGGCATACAGCAGTGCAGCGGCGAGATATCAGCACATATCTGCGTCATAAAATCGCTCAATTCAGGTTTAACTTTTTTTGGTAACTGTTCGCTTACAAAAAACATTAATTATGAAAACCATGATTCTTTCCCCTTCTCTATTATCATCTGATTTCAGTCGTCTTGGCGAAGAACTCGTGGCTCTTGAGGAGGCAGGTCTTTCCTGGATACATTGGGATGTGATGGACGGGGCATTTGTTCCCAATATTACTCTGGGGCCGGGGATAATTGCAGCCTGTCGGAAGGAGAGCGGCTTATTTTTTGATGTTCATCTGATGATCAATGAACCCGGCAGATATGTTGAAGATTTTGCCCGGGCCGGAGCTGATCTTATCTGTGTTCATGGAGAAGCAAACCATCATCTGGAGCGAACCGTCAGCGAAATCTCCCGGCTTGGAGCCAAACCGGCCGTGGCTTTGAATCCCCATACACCTCTTGCTCAAATTGAATATCTACTTCCCCAGTTGTATATGGTTTTGCTAATGAGTGTCAATCCCGGTTTTGGTGGTCAGAAGTTCATACCTTTTTGTATGGAAAAAATTAGACAGCTTAAAGCTATGATTGTCAGCCGGAAAGCCGATACCCTTATTCAGATAGACGGGGGGGTTACTCTGGAAAATGCGGCTGAGATTGTCCATGCCGGTGCTGACATTCTGGTTTCCGGTTCAGCTTTTTTTGCCTTCCCGCCTTATGAAAAGCGGCATCGGGACTTTCTTGAAGTTTGTAAATATGTCAGATAATTGTATCGGAAGCCGGGACAGCAGGATAAATCGTTCCCATGAAAGACCCTGAATTTTACATGCGTGCAGCCTTGCAGGAGGCAGAAAAAGCCCTGTTTATCGGAGAGTTTCCCGTGGGTTGTGTTTTGGTGCTGAACGGGCAAATTATCAGCAGGGGATATCGAAAAAATAGCAATGAGCAGGGCATCAATGAGCTTGATCATGCCGAAGTCCTTGTTCTTCGCCGGCTTTTGGCAGAACAGCCCGGACTTGATTGCTCAAGGCTTACGGTTTTTTCCACCATGGAGCCCTGCCTGATGTGTTATACCACTATGCTTTTATCTGGTATTCGTCATTTTACCTATGGCTATGAAGATGTGATGGGCGGCGGCACAAACCTTGAGCTTGCCAGCCTGAACCCTCTCTACTGTGAGATGGAGGTTAGGGTCGAGCGGGATATTCTCCGGGATCAATGTTTGCTTCTTTTTAAAAGTTTTTTTAAGAATTACTCCTATTGGCAGGGCAGTCTGCTTGCCGATTATACCCTTTCCAGAAAGACAGGAAGCCCATAACAGGACTGTCTGTCAAACTTACATTTTTGCTTTCATTAGCCGTTCTCTTCCTGGTATCCCGCTCTGCGGTGTACCCCCCTCTACCTTTCCACTATTATTACAAAATATAATAAAATATTATTACTTCTTGACAGAGCACCTTTCTCCGGCTATGGTAACACTTTTTAACCATTCGTGTTACAGGGTCGTGGTCAGTATTATAAAAATATAGGTATCCTCACATGACTTGATACTAAGACATTGACAAGGGCGACTGGTCTCCCCTACCTCGTTCCCACGCTCCTGCGTGGGAACGAGGGACGAGGGACAAAAAATAGTATCAAGCCATATGAGGGTCTATAAGATAATCATTAAAAGGAAGGGCAAAAATGAAACTCATTGGATTAATCCTATCAATAGGATTGAGCAGTTTTTTTCTTACCTCTGCTTACTCAGCAGAGGTAAGACTAATTACCGATATGGCGGGCCGGCAGGTTGAGGTTCCGGTTCAGGTTGATCGGGTACTATGTTCCGGGCCGGGATGTCTGCGTTATTTGACATATCTCCAAGGGCAGCATCTTATTGTCGGGGTTGACTGTATTGAAAAAAGAGTTAACAGGTTTGAGGCCCGTCCTTATGCCCTTGCCAATCCACAGTTCAAAGATAAGCCTCTTTTTGGCAACTTCAGGGGACGCGATAATCCGGAACTGATTCTTGGTCTTGACCCCCAGCCCCAGGTTATCTTTAAAACCTTCAGGAATATGGGACATGATGGCGATGAGTTGCAGGAAAAAACAGGGATTCCGGTAGTTTATCTTTCTTATGCCTGTCTTGCTTTTGAACGAGAGATTATCTATGGCTCTCTGTTGCTAATGGGAAAAATAATAGGCAGAAAGGATAGGGCTATAAAGGTATCTGAGTTCATGGAGAAAAAAATCAATGAACTTGAACAACGGGTTGCAAATATCCCGGAATCAGAGCGATACTCTAGTTTCGTGGGTGGTATTGCCAAAAGAGGTCCGCACGGGTTTCAATCAACGGAGCCGGGCTATCCGCCGTTTCATTTTGTAAATGCAAATAATGTTGCCCACCTTTCTGGAGAACCTGGAAAACCTTTGCGGCACGCAAATGTTTCCAGGGAGCAGATTGTAGCCTGGGATCCGGAGGTAATTTTTGTGGATCTTTCCTCTGTTCAGCTTGGTAAATATGCCGGTGCAATTCATGAACTCAGGACTGACCCTGCATATCAGAGCTTAAGAGCGGTGCAGAGTGGTCGGGTTTATGGGCTACTGCCTAATAGCTGGTATGCGCAAAACTACGGTTCCATCATTGCCAATGCCTTTTTTGTGGGGAAAGTATTGTATCCTGAGAGATTTTATGATGTGGACCCCAAGGCAAAGGCCGATGAGATATATTCTTTTTTGGTGGGAAAACCGGTTTTTTCACTTATGAACAAGTCGTTTTCCGGGCTTGTCTTTGAAAAACTTGAGTTAAATTAGGCGTCATGCATTTCGATGACGGACAAGTACCGGTTGATTACTCCAGACACATCAGAGCCAAGGTGTTATTTCTTGCCGCCGGTCTGTTGGTTATGGGAGTAGTTTTGATTTTTTCGGTCGGGATGGGACCAATTTCCATAGCACCCCTTGAGGTATTAAAAACTCTGTCCGGCACCAGTATTTCCAGGCAGTTTGATATGATTATCTGGAATATCCGTCTGCCTCAATCCTTGACAGCTATAGTTTCCGGAATGGGGTTGGCAGTGTCAGGGGCAGTGATGCAGGCAATTCTACGCAATCCGTTAGGGTCGCCTTTTACCTTGGGCATCTCCCATGCCGCGGCCTTTGGTGCGGCACTGTCGGTGATGATCCTGGGTCTGGGGACCGCTAACAGTACCGTGGGGGCAGTCAGTATAGACAGCCCTTACCTGACTACGGCCATAGCCTTTTTCTTTAGTCTGATTGCTACGGCTATCATTATTGCCATATCCAGGCTGCGCATGGCCACTCCGGAAACAATGGTATTGGCCGGGGTGGCACTTGGTTCACTCTTCACTGCCGGTACCATGTTTCTCCAGTATTTTGCCGATGACATGCAGCTTGCGGCTATGATTTTCTGGACATTTGGGGATGTGGCCCGGGCCTCATGGAGAGAGTTGTCCATCATTTCGGTTGTGGTGGGTGTGGCCTATTTATGGTTCTTTATGAACCGCTGGAATTTCAATGCCATTGAAGCCGGTGATGAAACTGCCAAAGGTCTTGGAGTAAAGGTTGAGAGGGTACGGATTATCGGGATGCTCATCGCCTCGCTGGTTACCGCGGTTATCGTTTCGTTTTTGGGGATTATTGGCTTTGTGGGACTTGTCTGTCCGCATATTTGCAGAAGAATAATTGGCGACGATTATAGATTTCTCCTGCCGGGTTCTTGTATTATCGGTGGAGTCCTGCTGCTTGCTGCTGATACCGCAGCCAGACTTATGTTGGCTCCAAATGTATTACCGGTCTCCATCCTTACTGCCTTCATGGGGGCACCGATTTTTATCTGGCTGATTATAAGAAGAAGTAGATGATCAATTTAAGCGTTAATGGAATCTCTTTTGCTTATAACGGCTGGCCTGTTTTTGAAGAGGTATGTTTTCAGGTGGATAGAGGAGAGTTATTAGCCGTTCTCGGGCCAAACGGTGCCGGCAAGACCACTCTTTTGAAATGTATGAATGCTATCCATAGACCGGGGAGTGGCTCGGTGTTTATTGGAGAAGACAATGTTTTAAGGCTGAAGCAGGATGAGATTGCCCGTTTGCTGGGTTATGTACCGCAAAGGCTGGAAGCTGCACGATTGAGTGTGTTTGACAGTATTCTCCTGGGGCGTAAACCTTATATCAGATGGCGGGTGAGCGAGAAAGATATTCGGATGGTGGATGCGGTAATTAAAAGGCTTTCCCTTGAGCATCTTTCCCTGCGTCATATTGACTGCTTAAGTGGAGGGGAGTTGCAAAAAGTTTCCATTGCCCGGGCCCTGGTGCAGGAACCGGAGGTTTTGCTGTTGGATGAACCTATTAGCAGTCTTGACCTTAAAAATCAGTTAGATATTATGCGGACGATTAGAGATGTGGTAAAAGGACATCGGGTCTCGGCGGTTATCACCATGCATGATCTCAACACCGCCATCCGTTATGCCGATAAATTTCTGTTTCTGAAAGACGGTAAGATATGTAGTTGCGGCGGATGCGAGAGCATAACCCCTGAAATCATCGAAAAAGTTTATGGTGTGGCGGTGGAGATTGAGTACCGAAATGGCTATCCGGTCATTCATCCGGTTGAATAACTCTAAGATCAGACATCGTAAAATACGCAGACAACCGTAGAGACGGGTTTAAAACCCGTCTCCTTCCGCAACCATCAAGCCATGCCGGTGCCACCGTGAAGACGGGTTTGAAACCCGTCTCTACCAAATCCAGACAGTTTAAGAGGACGGCAGATGAGACCGGTGAAGCAGGAAAGAAAAAATATTGATATTGAAATTTGATATTATATTTTTTTAAAAATCAAGCAGGCATTGGTACCGCCAAACCCATAACTATTGGACATCACTGTGGTAAGTTGCGCATCTCTGGTTTTTTGGACAATATTCATGGCTGCGGCTGCCGGTTCAATATTTTCAATATTGGCGGTACCGGCAATGAAATTATGTTTGAGCATCAGCAATGAATAAATCGCTTCATGGACACCGGCTGCCCCGAGAGAATGACCGGAAAGTGATTTTGTCGCACTTATTGGTGGAGAATTTGGGCCCATGACTTTACGGATCGCCCGCAGCTCTATCAAATCGCCAATGGGAGTTGATGTACCGTGGGCATTGATATAATCAATCGGACCTCCAGCCTCTTTAAGAGCTAAGGTCATACATCGTATAGCCCCTTTTCCAGATGGAGTGACCATTTCCGAACCATCTGCCGTGGCACAGTAACCGGTTAATTCACCGTAAATTTCAGCACCTCTTTTGCGGGCATGCTCCAACTCTTCGACTACCACCACTCCCGCTCCGTTGGCAACCACAAAACCATCCCGGTCAAGATCATATGGTCTGGAAGCGGTTTCCGGCCGCTCGTTAAACTTAGTTGACAAGGCTCCCATGGCATCAAACATGGCAGTTTGAGTCCAATGTTCTTCATCAGAGCCTCCGGCAAAGACTATATCCTGTCGATTCAGGATGATTTGCTCGGCAGCAGCACCAATACAGTGGGCACCGGTGGCACAGGCTGAAGATATGGAATAACATACGCCCTTAATTTTAAACGGTGCGGTCAGGCAGGCGGAAACCGTACTGGACATGGTGCGTGGAACCATGAAAGGGCTTAAGCGTTTAAGACCTTTCTGGCGGATCATATCTCCGCTTAAGATTACATTTTCTGCAGAAGTACCCCCAGAACCGATTATCAGACCGGTACGCGCACTGGAAACTTCATCTTCGGTTAGCCCGGCATCATCAATGGCCTGACCCATGGCAAGATAACCATAAGCAGCGGCATTACCCATAAAACGATGGAGTTTTTTATCGATATGATTTTTGGGAACTATATCAGTAAAGGCACCGATTCGGGAACGGAATCCAAGTTTCTCATAGGAACTTTGGTAACTGATTCCCGACCGGCCTTCCTTTAGTGAAGACATGGTGTCGGCAAGGTTATTGCCCAGAGAAGAAATGATTCCCATTCCTGTAATCACAGCTCGTCGCATCTATGTCTCCATGGTTATAACCGCCATCGTTCATATAAACCTGAATTGAGCGATTTTATGACGCAGATATGTGCTGATATCTCGCCGTTGCACTGCTGTGTGCCAAGGTTTCTAAGAAAACTGCAGGCATACCTGTTGGTCTGCCCACGGATTTTCTTAGAAGTCCTGGCGTGCAAGAGATCATTGGAGATCAAGTTAAAAAATCGCTCAACTCAGGATAAATAAAGAAATAAAAAATGGAGCCGGTAAGCGGATTTGAACCGCTGACCCCCGCATTACGAATGCGATGCTCTGCCAACTGAGCTATACCGGCTAATCCTGATTAATTAATCATCAAATGATTAACAAGAAAAAAGAGAAAGAAAGTTTATTTATCTATCAATTTTATGGTAGAGTGTCAAGATGATGCTTAAAAATTATTATCATTATACTTTTCGACAATATGCAGACGGTGTCATACTTTTCACGGGTTGTCAGGAACAAGATAAAGAGGTAAAATATATTGCATGAAATCACTGTATATGACCATGACCGACTCGGTCAGGATATGATATCGGCTTTGTTTTTCTTATCTGCTGATGCCGGATGAGAAAAAGCAAAGAACAGAGGACGGTACCCGGACTGTTGAACCTTAAATCAAAGAAACCGATGAAAAATAAAAGAAAAACCATCTGGGGATTTTTAATAATTCAGATGGCATTCAGTCTGATTTTTTTGAGCGGTTGTGGAGACCGGCAGGTAGAGACAATAATATCTGATGTGGGTATCGGGCCAACTAAAGCCACTCAGAGGCCTTATGTTATCAGAGGGATCAGGCATTACCCTATTCCTTCGGCAAGAGGATTTAGGGAGATCGGGATTGCATCATGGTACGGAGGGAAATTTCACGGCCGTAGAACAGCAAACGGGGAAATCTTTAATAAATATGCCATGACCGCTGCTCATAAAACTCTACCCATGGGTACAATATTACGGGTTGAAAATTTCAGAAACGGTAAAGAAATAGTTGTTAGGATAAACGATAGGGGTCCGTTTATAAGGGGGAGAATTATTGATTTAAGCTATAAAGCCGCCAAAAGACTTGGCATGGTAAGAAGCGGCATAGATAAGGTACGAATAACAGCCCTGTATGAATCGGTAGCAAAAAGACACGCCCCGGCACCTATCCTGTTAATTAAACCACAACATACCAAAATTGTAATTAACAGATTTAATATTCGAGTACAATCATTTACCAATAGAAAAGAGGCGATAATATTGGCAGAAGAACTTACCCGTTCAGGAAAAGATGCAACTATTCAACAGTTTCCAGCGGCCGGTACTTTTTTCTACAGGGTTCTGGTGGGGGGAGGTAAAACCATTGATGAGGCTTGGTTTAATAGAGAATCTCTGGCAGAAAATGGTTTTCCCCATGCAGTAGTGAAGCAAGTAGTTGTTCAATAAAGTTGAGGAAAAAATGGGGGAAGCCTCCAATAAATGAAGTGGATTCCAAGTCAAGGACAATTTTCTCCTGCATTAAGGTGTGCTTCTTTTTGTCTTTTATCCCTTGATCTGCACCAGGTAAGCGAGTGCAACGAGACTCCGATATCTTCGTCATAAAATCGCTCAATTCAGGTTCCAGATATTACAAACATTAGCACCCATCAATAAAAAACTTGCTGAATGAGTAATTATAGCATATCTTTTATACCATGTCTTTCTTTGAATTTGACGAAAAAAAGAGCGTTGCAAATCTCAATAAGCACGGGATTGATTTTGTTACAGCTCAAGAACTTTGGAGTGATCCTGAACTCATTGAAATCCAGGCAACATCGAATACTGAACCATGTTGTCTACTCATTGGTCGCATTTAATACCTGAGTTGAGCGATTTTATAACTTGATCTGCACCGATCTCTTGCACGCCAAGGCTTCCCCGAAAATCCTCAACAGACCAACTGGTATGGCTGCGGTTTTCGAAAAACCTTGGCACACAAGAACCACCAGCACATATCTTCGTCATAAAATCGCTCAATTCAGGTAATACAAACATTGGTCTGCGGTCATAACCTATCGTGGGAACATAATAAGAATAATCTCTGTTAGACATTCGAGAAAGTCGGAGGTAGAACTTTATGGAATCTAAAGCATTTGATAAAAAAATTGATGATCTTGATTTATCAACCTTGAGATGTCCAAATCAAAAGCAAAAAAGAGTCAATGTAGACTTCCCCGTTTGGATAATTGATTACTTAGATAAAGGTAACTGTTCAGATGTGCTTCACGGAGTGCAGCTGAATAGTTACAGATAAAGAAGCAAGCCGAGTGGGTGTAACACGCCAATCAATAATCAAGCTTTGGTTGGTTGAACGACTTGAAGAGATAGCACTAACGAGGTGCTCCACCTAATGCAAAAAACACCACTCCTAAGATGTTGACTGGATTCCGGATCAAACAGGTGCTATGGGATACTTTAGAAAAATGAATTTCTCGGAGTCTACGCGTCACAACATCATAAAAACAACAAGGGGAAAAAATGAGTGAAGAGCAGGCAAAAAACGAAGAGTTACCGGTATTCAGAATGCAGAAAATGTACATAAAAGATATATCTTTTGAAAACCCCAATGCCCCGGGAATTTTCCTGAACAAAGGACAGGAACCAAAAGTGGATTTTAATCTGCGGCTCAACAACAAAAAAATTGATGACAGTCACTGGGAAGTAACCATTGGTATTACTGCCAAAATCATGGATACAAAAGCAGAGGATACAGTCATGTTTGTGACTGAAATAGAACATGCGGCTGTCTTTATGATGAAAAACATCCCGACTGAGCATATAACCAGAGTTCTGGCTGTGGATTGCCCCCTGATGCTCTTTCCATTCACCAGGCAAATTACCAGTCAGCTTTCGGTTGATGGCGGGTTCATGCCTTTTCTCATGGAGCCGATCAACTTTGTTGCTCTTTATGAAAATGCCCAACGAAAAGATAAGGACTCATAATTTATATAAATTTACAAGATTCGTGGTAAATATTCGGGTTGGTAAAAAAACTCTCATAAACGAGGACTGTAAATGTTTGGGTAGTGCCTTAGATTCGTTCATTCTGGCCGGTGAAGCGTACTTTTGCTACTCGAACCGGTCAGAATGGACGAATATGAGGTGCTACCCGAATATTTACGATTCGTGTACTGCAAATCTATCCCCTTTTAAGAAACCTTAATGTTTATTGAATTTATTGGCTAATGCACTATGCCTTGCACAATTTTAGGGACAATATAGCTATGGACTTTAGGAGACAGATCCTGTTCATTTACTTTAAGGAAGCAACTGATTACAAGCTTTGCTGTTTTGTCTGGTAGTTGACCAATGTATTTTAACTCCTTCTCTACACTGTTTTGGCTGAACGGGAAATAATCATCAAGCTGTATCCAAGTATCCTTTTTGAAGAAATTACTATTCGCCCGGACAAAATAAACTTGGTGGTAGTTTTCAATACAACCAGGTGTATCAGGTTTTGAATGTTTTTTTGAAGTTGTTTTTACCAGCAGATATGGATCACTGGAAGCAGGATTGTTTAAAAGTACGAGCAGTTTTTTACCTTTTGTACCATCGAAAAAGATGAAATTTTCGGCGACAAAAATTGAACCACGAGCAAACACTTTATACTGTTCCGAAATTATTCAACATCTCTTGACGTTCGAGGTGACGCTGTTTTGCTATATCGAGAGGTAGTTTTTGAACAGATTTACTATCTATAGCCAAAGCATAATCAATTAATTCAAACATTCCTTTGGTTGCCTTGGTTGTATTCCAAGGTTCGTTTGGTAAGTGAGAAATGTCGGAGATTTCTTTTGCTTGAACATCTCTAAAAATAAATGAAATGTTTTCTAATATTCCTAGCTCTCTTGGAGAAAAAAAGTCTAAATCAGGTTTTCTCCCTTTTTGAGGGGAAATATATTGGAAGTCACCAATATATTTAATAGTGACCAACAATTTTAAGTCTTTCTTTGGGGAATCACTGATCTCTTCAGAAAAAGTTTTGGGAACGGGGCCTTGTTCCCATGCAAAATAGTTTAAATCGGTGACTGATTTTCCTGTTTTTTTAAAATGCATGAAATCCAAAAAATATAACAATTTCATGAGTTTAGTTTTTCCGCAAAATTTTGTTTTTTGTGAAAAATACAGCACCGCATTTATTAATTTTTCTCTGGAGTATGTGATCATCATAACAAAGATATCAATAGATATGCCCCTATTTTATCGTATTTATTCGTGTATATTAGTGTTCATTCAGCAGTTCCTGTCATAACCGGCTGATATTATTAATCTTAAAATCAAATCTTTCTTAAACATTAAACGCAAAAAGATAATAATTCAACCGATTAAGCCTGTTTGCTTCGGGAATAGCTGGTGTTCATTCGTGGTTCCTATTCTTTGACCACGATAAACACTAATAAACACGAATTATAAGTCATCCATCATAACTTACTGGCAAAATCATTAATCAGACTGTAAACCGCTTTTTCAATGGCACCCTCAAAGAGGTCATTATATTTATAACTGGCAAAGAATTTTTCCGATGAGACCCGTACATTTACCCTGTTGGTCCAGACAATATCACCGGTATGGGCATTCTGAACCCACAACCTGAGCTGTAGAACCGTTTGTGGAACCTTATCCACATTTAACAAGACCCTCTTTATAGGAACCCAGATCGGGGCACTTCGTCCTTCGTACTGAACAACCCGACCCCGCAAAATATAATCGGCACCAAAATAACGACCAATCTTGACAATTTCCTGAGAGGTCAAGCCAAAGGTAGCCGCTACGCTGCTCGCCATATTAGCAGTACTGATCCGTTGTGCACTGGAAACAAGATGACTCTCCACCTCAGATCTCATGGAATCTGACCAGCCGCCCGCTACTAGCTCTTCTCGGACAACTGCATGTTGCTCCTCATGGGTGAGCGATTCTATAACCCTGTTATCAATTAGATACATGAAAACATCTTCTTGAATTGGCAGGTTAAAACCATGGGAAACTAATTGATCAACAATATTTTCATTGACCAGTAGGTTGCGACGATAGGTAGCTTCAAGATCATCAACAAAAAAATAATTGGCAAAGGGCAGGATGACAATGGTTTTGTTATCCCCGGCTTCACTCTGTTTTGGCAAAGGGTGTTTCAGGGTCATGGTATCCTGCACGCTCTGCCCGCAACCAGTAATAACAAGTGCCAGTAAACCGATCAACAGATAACGGCAGTAATGCATGGTCGTTCTCCTCTTGTTCATCATTGTTTTTATATCTATATTATTCGCTGCCATCAGATCACCCTCGGGGTTAACAATACAACAAGCTCTCGTTTTTCTTGCACTCTCTCTTCAACACCAAAAAGATACCTGATAATCGGGAGACCTCCGAGAATTGGAGCAAATCTATCTTCACTTCGCTCAACGCTGTCAATCAAACCGCCAATAATCAACATCTCTCCATTATTAACCTTAACCATGGTCGACATCTGCCTGACCCTGACCTGGGGTAATCCCAACACAAGGTTTGGGCCAAATCTTACCTCTGGGATCCTATCATCTACAAGCTCTGTGGTAATTGGAGTTAAATGTAAGACTACGGTATCATCATCTATAATAGAGGCCAGTACCCCCAGAGATATCCCTTCAACAACCGAACCTACCTCTACTGAAGTGCTGACAACCCCCTCTGACACAGTGGTTTCAACCGATTGAATATAGGATCTATCCGTACCAACACTGATCACTGCCGGCTGCCCATTCATAACCGTTATCTTGGGGCTTGAAATAACCCTGGCATCACCCTGTTTATTCAAGGCATTGATCATAATATCAAAGTCTTGATTATTAATAACAATCCTGCTTAAGAAATCGCCGGGAAGATCAGGAAATACATGCCCCTCTGTACCAAACTCCAGCCGCCCGCTAAGGTTAAAATCATAGAGTATGCCAGACCAGTCCAGACCTATTCTAGAATTATCTTGGAGAAAAACTTCCACAATCCTGGCCTCAATAACAACTTGACGATGCAGTTCCTTACGCAGAGAATTCAAATAAGATTCTACTCTTTCCACTATACCAAGCGGGGCAACCACTGTGATCATACCGATAGAACGATCAATAATATAGAAGGAATCACCGGCTGCCAGACGGCGGGTAGCCACAGCCACAACTTCTTCTGCTCCGTCCTCTGCCGGAGTAACAGCCCCGGCTGGTTCAGGGGTAATTGCCACAGTCGCCCATTGCTGAAAGATGATATCCAGATTTTCTGTGATATTGCTCCAGACATCAAACTCATTGGCATCACTGGTTATCTTGACAGTACCCTCTGTGCCTGCTGCGGCTCCAAAGTTACCCCCAACAGTCGTTGTATAAGTTCCTCTCATGAATGGGATGGCGATAAAAAACTGCCTGGTTGTCCGGTACTTGACAATAATGGTATTACCCT
>CAYRGM010000036.1:0-15499 GCA_964423765.1 uncultured Desulfobulbaceae bacterium | reverse complement strand
AACCAGACGCTGCACCTGACCGTCAACAGCGTTTGGTTTTTTCAAGGTGTTTATTTCCATCAAAATTTTGTGGTTCTTCAAAGCTCTGTAGTGTTGGCGGCAGATGAGCACAATCGTTAGAGTGTCAACGCATCACATTGGAGGACTGGATTAGTTCAACTCACGAAAGAACTGATGGCTCAGGCACGAGTCATCGCAAAAGGCAAGCGTATCCGCAATGTTCAAAGACTCCTTGATCAGTATGGAGGCCAACGATCAAAATGGGTCAAGAAAAGCAGCCCCAGTATTCGAGAACGAAGGAATTCTATACGAATACCGCTGGTATGAACATTATGGCATTGATAAATTTGACACCAAACTGAAGGTGGTAGCAGAAAAATGATTGTTAAGCTCAAATCAAATAATCCCAGCTACGCCGACCTGTCAGAAGACCAGCCGTACTTTGTTATTGGGATAGAGGCAGATGACTACAGAATATTGAATGATGCTGAGAAACCATACCTCTACCCACCTGAACTCTTTGATGTAGTAGAGCCAGATGAACCAAAAGATTGGGTAACGGAAATTGGTGAAGATGGTGAGAGATATTCATACCCCAAACCTTTAAATACAGTTGGCTTTTTCGAAGATTTTTTAGATCAGAAGTATGAGCAAACATCCATATCTTGGCATGTTGTAAACCAGAGACTCACAGACGCTGCATGACCCTATCATGTGCTAACTATAGGTAGAATTAAAGCCCCACTTTTGTTGGTGAGCAGATTCTTGGGCAAGGTGGTAAACATAAAATCAATCCGTGAAGCCAACGCAGTCTGAGGGTCTGATTCGACAGCCGAAAGAATAGGGGGTCTGCCCCTTGACAGTGGACAAAATGAAAAAGGGAGCAGATTGAAAGCACCGGTAAAAGTCGGCAAAGAGTCAAGGGGAGCCGGCAGAACGAAATTAAACTTTAAAAGGTAGTGCTGTTCGTAAGCGTCACAATAACCCCATCTTTTTTTCTGTAACATTCTTTGGCATAATGGAGCCTCCATAAACTTTCATCAAGGAGGAGCCATTATGTCCGATCAGCACAAGCAACAAAAATCAACAGTCATGAAATGGCAGAGCCATATCAAGGCTCTGCCAGATAGTGGACTGAGCAGGGCGGAGTATTGCCGCCAACATAATCTATCGAGAAAGAGGGTCGGACCAAGGTAACTAACCGAATTGACAGAACACGAGGTTTTTAAAAAGGCTGTTTTTATCCTTAAACAGCCTTTTTTGGTGCTTAAAAGACCGCTTTAATAAGCAGAACGGAAATTCCGGGAACAGTTTTCTAAATTGTGCACCAGGAAAAAAGAAAACGGCAAAAAGACGCAGAACAATTGCATAAAGAAGGACTTGCGGGCAGTGCGGTTTTCCGAAGTTCAGTCTTGTTGGTAAACTTCACGAGTAACCCAAGTTTGTTTGCTGTAAATCCCGTAAACCTCTTATGCAGGACATTCTCTGTAGCCCCTGTGTCAGGATAGTTGTCGCCTCTTCCTGAAGAGGCGACATCTATCCTGACACAGGGGGAAATCACCTACAGATTTGCCTGAAGAGGCTTTTTTTTAAAATTAACATACAAGGCAAAACGCTTGCCTTTTCAATATGTTTTTATTACTGAAAAAGAAAGAAGTTGCAGTAGAATAACACAATCTGAGAATTTGCCGGGATTGCCTGCCGCATCGCGGCTTCGTCCAACAAGGAGCTGCACGCAGACAAAATAAAGCTGCGTTCGTTCCTCACTACACTTTATTTTGTCGGTGATGTTAAGCGTTAGCCTCCAGTATATATGGCCAAAAGTTGGTAAGTGTTGTTATTCTTGACAACAGTCATTAATGTTGTTATTATATCCAACATGAACGCCAAATTACTACTCAATGAACGCCACATCATATCGGACAATGCTTTCGTTGAAATGGTGGTATGGTCACTTTCTTCACCTCTTTCAAGAAGTCACCATAGCTTCAAATATCGGCTTGCCCTTGTAGTGGATGGCAATTGTGTGCTTCGTTACGATAATGAGGCTGGCAAGGGTGATCATAAGCATGTAGGCGAGAATGAAATTCCATATGTTTTCACCACACCAAAAGCATTGCTCGAAGATTTCTGGAATGATGTGGACAACTGGGGGATTTAACATGCGTACCGTAATATTGGGGATTTCTTCCCGAGAGAAAAGTAATAAACGATTGATTGGAGCTTTAGAGGGAAAACCGCAGGGAACATTCATTAGCTTCGAGTCGCCGAACCTCCTTTTCAAGACTCTCTCGAGCAATCGATGGGATCTGCTCAAAGTAATGACAGGCGTAAGGCCAATTTCAATTCGTGAAGTAGCGCGTCGTCTGGGCAGAGATGTAAAAGCAGTGCATGGTGATGTGCACATTCTTTTGAATGTTGGAATATTGCACAAGACCGATAAAGGTCAAATCGAATTTCCCTTTGATGCTGTACATGTGGATTTTATGCTTAAAGAGGCTTGATAGCCTTGGGCTGAACGAATAAGGTTTCAAGCAAGCGGGGTCTGGCCACGCTAAGGGTTCACTCAGAAATAACTTCACATTTTAGAGGGGACACTGTACACATCTTACAACGGTCTTGTTCTGTCCGGTAAGCGTAGACTCCGAGATCCTCACCTATAACCAGTTAGGCTGCGGTCTCGGAGTCTCGTAAACTCGCTTACCGGGAGTCTGTGCTTACCTGCCAGCTCAAGCCTGTTGTAATATGCGTCACATTGCCCTCCTCAAAATGCCAAGTTATTTCTGAGCGAACCCTTAGGGCTCGTAAAAAAATAACTTGGCATTTTTATCTAAACATTGGCGGTCAGATTCAGCCCATGCCAAAGCGATCACCTTTTTTGGTTCGTCCAAGGTCTGGTCAATTTGTTATCGTCAAGCTGGTTACGAGCAAGTCAATGTTGTTGACAAGGATGTTAAATGTCTGAAGAAATATCTTTTTTACAAGCAAAGCAATGCTGTCTCTATGTGATTGATCCCCAGGAACGGCTCATGGCCCATATCCATGAAGCTGAACGGGTGATAAAAAACATAGGTTTGATGATTCAGCTTGCCAATACTTTTTCCATCCCCATTTTAGCCAATACCCAGTATAAAAAAGGTATTGGTCCTGTTGTTCCGGAGCTGGCAGAGCTGCTCTTTGAGGTTCCCTGTCCTGACAAGGTGGAATTCAACGCCATGAGCAATCCGGCAGTCAGAGCCGAGCTTGATCGGCTTGATGAAGCAGTTGATACTCTACTCATCTGCGGAGTTGAGACCCATATCTGTATCTATCAGACGGCACGATCTGCTGTGGAGGCTGGTTACAGAGTCAGGGTGGTGGCAGACGCTGTCTCTTCCCGAACGCTTAAAAATGATAGTTATGGCCAGCAACGCTTAAGGGAAATTGGGGTGGCGGTTGAGCCGGCTGAGATGATTATTTACGAGCTTTTACAGAAAGCCGGCACGGCAGAGTTCAAGGCTATGCTTCCTTATCTGAAATAGTTTTTCATCTTTTTCTCTTTGTTTTCTTTTTTCTTTTTTTATTGCAATGAAAGGTAATGAAATTCGTTCCCGTTTTTTTGAATACTTTTCAAAAAAAGGGCATACAATTGTTGATTCTGCTTCGCTGGTTCCCCATGACGATCCGACCCTGCTCTTTACCAATGCCGGGATGGTCCAGTTTAAAAAAATGTTCATGGGCGAAGAAAATCGGGCTTACAGCCGGGCCGTCACCGCCCAGCGATGTGTCCGGGCCGGTGGTAAACATAATGACCTGGAAAATGTCGGTTATACGGCGCGGCATCATACTTTTTTTGAAATGCTGGGTAATTTTTCTTTTGGCGATTATTTTAAAAAAGAAGCCATTGAATATGGCTGGGAGTTTCTGACCGGAGAACTGGGTATAAATCCTGAGCGGTTATGGGTCTCGGTCTTTATAGATGATGATGAGGCATATCATCTCTGGCAGCAGGTCAAGGGGCTACCGGATGGACGGATTGTTCGTCTTGGTGAAAAGGATAATTTCTGGTCCATGGGTGATACTGGTCCTTGCGGCCCTTGCTCGGAAATACATATAGATCAGGGAGCCCTGCATGGTTGCGGCCAGCCGGACTGTACTCCCGGCTGTGATTGCGATAGGTTTTTGGAGTTATGGAATCTGGTGTTCATGCAGTTTAACCGGGACAAATCCGGAGTCCTTACTCCGCTACCCCGACCTTCCATTGATACCGGCCTGGGGCTGGAGCGGGTTGCGGCCGTATTGCAGGGTCGGCATAATAATTTTGATTGTGATCTGTTTACGGAAATTATTGATAAAATAGGTGAACTCTCCGGCAAAGTTTACCAGAGTAATGAACGGGAGACCGTGGCCATGCGGGTCATTGCCGACCATAGCCGGGCCATGGTTTTTCTGATTGCCGACGGGGTATTGCCTGCCAACGAGGGGCGTGCTTATGTGTTGCGGCGAATCATGCGCCGGGCCATCCGTTTTGGCCGAATTCTTGGCCTTAACTCTTTTTTTTCGGAAATATGTGATCGGGTGGTCTCGGTGATGGGGGAAGCCTATCCGCACCTTGCGGCTAATAGTGAGCTGCTGGACAAGGTTGTCAGCAATGAAGAACTTCGCTTTGCTGAGACCCTTGATCACGGGCTTGCCATGCTGGATGCGGAAATTAAACGGCTGACCGACAAGCATGGGGCAGATAGTTGTATTGATGGAGATTTTATTTTCCGTCTCTATGATACCTATGGTTTTCCCATGGATATTGTCAGAGACATTGCCCTGGAATCCGGTATATCCTTTGATGAGCCGGGTTTTCACCGGGCTATGGAGGCACAGAGGCACCAGTCCCGACAGGCCAGAAAAGATACGGCAGTGGGACATCTTGATCAGGGAGTACTGTCCCTGCTTGCCGGCGAAATTAGAGCATCGTTCATCGGTTACGAAAGGTATCGTCAAGATCAGGAGATTGCCTCAGTCGTCACGGCTATCCTTGATCACCGGGGAGAGCTGGTTAGCCAAGCTAAACCGGGGCCTAAATACCGGCTTTTCTGTCCCCAGACCCCTTTTTATGCTGAGGCCGGCGGTCAGGTTGGGGATAAGGGCCTGATTAACTGGCCGGCTGGTTCTTTTCGGGTTGACACAACTTTTTCCCCTGCTGATGGAATTATTCTCCACGAAGGAGATGTCATTGCCGGAGAAATAACTGTATCTCAAGAGGTTACTCTTGCCGTGGCAGAGAATCTGCGGCTTCCGGTTATGTGTAATCATACCGCCACCCATCTCCTCCAGGCCGCTATGAAAAAGATTGTTGGCGATCATGTTAAACAGGCCGGTTCCTTTGTGGATTCCCAACGGCTCCGTTTTGATTTCACTCATTTTTCTCCACTTGAGAGAAAAGAAAAAGAGAGCATTGAGCAGGTGGTCAATGGAGTTATCAGGGATAATTTGACGGTGCAGACGGGGGTATTCAGCCGGGAAGAGGCATTAGCTGAGGGGGCAACCGCCCTGTTTGGGGAAAAATATGGCGATGAAGTGCGGTTGGTGAGCATTGACGGGTTTTCCAAGGAATTATGTGGCGGTACCCATGTGGCCAGTACCGGGGCCATAGGTTTTTTTAAAATTGTTTCAGAGTCGGGCATTGCGGCCGGAGTACGGAGGATAGAGGCGGTTACCGGGGCGGCGGCGGTCTCGTTTGTTCAGGAACTTGCCGCCAATGCCGATGAGGTTGCCGGTTTGCTCTCCGGCTCATTTGCTGAGGCACCGCAAAAAATAATATCTCTTCAGAACCGGCAGAAAGAGCTGGAAAAAGAACTGGCATCTCTATCAGCTTCCCGGGCCATGGCAGACCTTGAGCAGCTATTCTCTTCTGCCCGGGAGATCAACGGGATAAAAACTATTTGCGGCAGGATACAATTAGATTCTTCCAAAACTCTGCGGGAGGTCGGTGACCGGGTTCGGGATAGGATGGGCAGCGGGGTGGCTGTGCTTGGGGGAGAGATTAACGGTAAGGCGGCTCTGCTGGCCTTGGTCAGCAAGGACTTGACCGGTCAGATTAAGGCTGGACAACTTGTGGCTCAAGTGGCAGGGATTGTCGGCGGTAAAGGGGGAGGGCGGCCGGATATGGCCCAGGCTGGTGGTTCCATGCCCGATAAGCTTGATGAGGCTCTGGCGGCCGTGGCAGATATTATCGTATCCATAACATAGACTAATTAATTGATAATTGATAATTGAGAATTGATAATTCTTGACCATAAAAAAATGTATAAAAAACAGGGCGTTTTTCGGGGGCGTTTACAATGTCTGTAATAGGGGATAAAGGATGAGTGATATTGTATCAAGGGATCGGATTGTGATCACCGGGGTTGGCCTGGCTGCACCGGGAGGAGCGAGTAGCCTGAGTGAGCTCAGAGAACAGGTACTGGCCGGCAGGTCCGGGATCAGCACCATTGAGCTTCGTTATATGGGAGAAGTTCCGGCCGGCATCTGTTCTTTTCCGGAAACTAAATACCGAAAAAAAAAGGAAAACAAAAGGGGAACCAGAGCCGGCTGCATAGGGGTGTACTGTGCCGGAGAGGCTATTGCCGATGCCGGTCTTGATCTTTCAGGGGATATGCTTAAAAAGACCGGGGTGTACCTGGGCCTCACCGAACACGGCACGGTGGAGACTGAAAACGAAGTCTATAATATCAGCAAGTTTGATTATAATGTCGATTACTGGACTCACCATCACAATCCCCGGACTGTTCTCAACAATCCGGCCGGGGAAATAACCATGAAGTTTGGGATCACCGGGCCCCATTATTCGGTGGGGGCCGCCTGTGCTGCTGGTAATGCTGCTCTTATTCAAGGGGTACAGATGCTTCGTCTGCAAGAGGTTGAGGTTGCCCTTTGTGGAGGTATTTCTGAATGTGTCGGTTCTTTTGGGATATTTGCCAGCTTTAAGGCCCAGGGGGCTTTAGCTGCACATGCTGACCCGACCCAGGCCAGTCGTCCTCTGGATATGAACCGTAACGGGATTGTGATCTCGGAGGGCGGTTGCGTGTTTGTTTTGGAGAGACTTGATACGGCTCTGGCAAGGGGGGCAAATATCTATGGAGAGATTGCCGGTTATGCGATGAATTCGGATGCCCGTGATTTTGTCCTTCCTTACGGAGTCAGACAGGCTGAATGTATGGAGATAGCTTTAAAGAATGCAGAAATGAGACCCGATGATATTACAATTGTCAATACCCATGCCACCGGCACCATGCAGGGGGATATCGAGGAGTGCAAGGCGGTCCGGCAAGTGTTTGGCAATTGTGGAGCCGTACGGGTTAACAATACCAAATCGTTGCTTGGCCATGCCATGGGAGCTGCCGGAGTCCTGGAGCTGGCGGGTAATCTTTTATCATTTTCTGATAACCTTGTTCACCCGACAATTAATCTTGACAACCTGGACCCAGACTGTGCCCTGCCCGGTCTGGTGGTTGGAGAACCGCAGGTCTTACCATCTGTAAATGCGATTCTTAATAACTCTTTTGGCATGGTTGGCATAAATTCTGCTGTTATTGTCAAGAGATTTGTGGCAAATTAATTTTAATCATGTTAAGAATTATCGGTTTTTGTGTTTAAAGAGCTGACTTTTCTATTCAGCTGCACTCCATCTCCGTCCATTTTGAGCTTCTTGAGTAGCATTAGTACGCTGCAAAGCTCAAAATGGACGGATAGGTAAGCGAGGGACGAGACTCCGTGAAGCACATCTGAATAGTTACAGCCTAAGATTATGGGAGTTTATTCAGCTCGCTGAATAGTTACACTTTTGTTTTTTTATTCGTGTATATTTATGTTCATTAATGGTTAAACAGGAACCACGAATAAACACGAATGAACACGAATATACCAGAAATCCGGAATCAAGAGGACAAGTATGACCAGGGACGAAATAAAGAGTCTTATCCTTGAAATTATAGAAGATATTGATGAAGATGCAGAATTTGACGGGCTTGACCCGGACGGTCAGCTTCGCGATCAGCTTGATCTTGATTCCATGGATTTTCTTGATATAGTTATGGAGCTGCGGAAAAGATATAAACTGCAAATTCCTGAAGATGAGTATTCGGAATTAGCGACCCTTAATAGTTGTGTAAACTATCTTGAGCCAAAACTTAAAGATTTTTAAAAAAACATTTGCCTGATTATCAGCTTGTCATAATCGGTGCTGGTCTTTCCGGGTTGGCCGCCGGCATCCGGGCGGCCCGTTTTGGCAGGAAAACCCTGATTCTTGAGCAGCATTCCCGGCCGGGTGGCTTAAACTCGTGGTATTTTCGTAAGGGCTATCTGCTGGAAACAGGTTTGCATGCCATGACTAATTTCGCTCCCTCATCTGTTAAGGGGGCACCGCTTAACCGTCTTTTTCGTCAGCTTAAAATTTCCCGTAAAAAATTTATAACCCGTGAGCAACTTGGTTCAGAAATTGTTTTTCCGGAAAAACGGTTGCAGTTTTCAAATGACCTGTCCCTGCTGACAGCCGAGATTGAGCGGGAATTTCCCGCCGCTCTTGCCGGCTTTATTCGTCTTATCCGGGTAATGGAAGATTATAATCCTTTTCTGCCGGCACCCTGGCAGTCAGCGAGGGCGTTTCTTTCATCATATCTTGCCGATTCTGTTCTTGAAAATATGTTGATGCTGCCGCTCATGGTATACGGTAATCCTGAGGAAAGAGATATGGATCTCGGGCAGTTTGCCATCATGTTTCGGGCAATATTTCTTGAAGGATTTTTTCGCCCTGAGCAAACCATCCGTGAGTTTATCAACATGCTACTTGAGCAGTATCATGGTTTTGGTGGAGTACTAAGGATGCAAACCAGGGTCGCTGAGATTACCCGTAGCCCTGATGGCCAGACCGTGGTCGGGGTTCGCCTTGATAGCGGAGAAGAAATACGGGCAGAATCTCTGTTGTCAACTGCCGGTATTCCGGTTACAGCCAGGTTGGTTGGCTGGCCGCTTGCCCTGGAGAAATATACGGGACGGATGAGTTTTATGGAAAGCATTGCCATCCTGCCGGCTCGGCGGCGGCAATCGCTCAGCCGGGACCGAACCATTATCTTTTTCTCCCATAATGATGACTGGCAATATAAAAGACCGGAATCCCTGATAGACCCTTCATGGGGCGTGATCTGTTTTCCTGATAACTTTCATGGTCTTGCTCTGGTTGATACCTTTCAACTCCGGCTGACCAATGCCGCCTATTATGACTGCTGGCAACAGCTTGACCGGGCTGCTTATCAGGATGCTAAAAAACAATGTTTTACTGATTCAACGCTTATGAGTTCTCAAATTGTCGGGGATTACAATCAGGATATTATCTATCAGGACAGCTTTACACCTCTGAGTATTGAGCGATATACCGGCAAAGGAGCCGGGGCGGTGTACGGCAGCCCGATCAAGATTAAAGATGGCCGTACCCCTTGGAACAATCTCTTTATTGCCGGTACTGACCAGGGATATCTTGGTATTGTTGGGGCAATGCTCAGTGGGGTTAGTATTGTTAATCAGCATCTTTTAGACAGGTGACAGGTTTCTGGGGACAGGTGACAGGTGACAGGTTACAGATTCGTGGTATATTTACATTACTTGTAGAGTCCGTAAACGCCCTCTAAAAAGGCCCTGTTTTTTGGACAATTTTTTATGGTCGAGGATTTTCAGTTTTCAATTCTCAATTCTCAATTTACGATATCTGTATTTGATTTAATGGCTAATAGATACGATGTAATTGTGGTTGGTTCGGGACTGGGTGGTCTTACCTGTGCCAATCGTCTGGCAAGAGCTGGTCATAAGGTGCTGATTCTTGAACATCACCACCAGCTTGGCGGTTTGGCGACCTGGTTCAAGAGAGGCGGTCATATCTTTGATGTATCTCTGCATGGTTTTCCTTATGGGATGGTCAAGACCTGTAAAAAATACTGGTCCAGAGAAATTCATGATTCCATTGTCCAGTTGAAAAATATTGTCTTTGATAACCCTCAGTTTTCCCTGACTACTACTTTTTCTAAAGAGGATTTTATCCGTCTCCTTCAGGAAAAGTTTGCGGTTAACTCCACAGTGGTGGCTGATTTTTTTCAGAGCGTGGACGGGATGAACTTCTATGATGACCAGTCCATGACCACCCGGGAGCTGTTTAATCGTTTTTTCCCGGGTCGCAGCGATGTCCACCGGCTGCTCATGGAGCCAATCACCTATGCCAATGGTTCCACCCTTGATGAACCGGCAATCACCTATGGGATTGTCTTTTCAAATTTCATGAATAAAGGGGTCTATACCTTCAAGGGGGGTACGGATAAGTTAATTGGGATGATGGTTAGGGAACTTGAAAAGAACGGGGTAACCATTTCCACAAGAGCCAAGGTGGATAGAATAGTGGTTGATAATTCCCGGGTACGGGGGGTAGAGGTCGATGGACGATTGATTGAAGCTGGGTCGGTTGTTTCCAATGCCGGGATAACCAATACCATTGATGAACTTGCCGGTCGGGAGGTGTTCTCGGCGGATTTTTTGGCTTGTTTTGATAAAGTACAGGTAAACAACTCTTCTTGTCAGGTTTATTTCGGGATCCGCAAGGGAGAGAAACTTGAGGATATAGGTGATTTACTCTTCACTTCCACCGCAGAAGAGTTTTCTTCTGAGGAAATACAGAAAATAGATACAAAAAGTCGGACTTTTTCAGTATATTATCCGAAAACCAGACCGGATAATGAAGCGGATTATACCATTGTTGCCTCAATGAATGGTAATTATGATGATTGGGTAAACCTGGACGATAATCTTTATCAGCAGGAAAAAGATAAAATGGTGGCACGGTGCCTTAATGATCTTGAGCGTTATGTTCCTGGTATCCGCAGCAGGATAGACACCATAGAGTCTGCGACTCCGACAACCTTTCATCGTTACACCCTTCACACTAAAGGGACTTCCTTTGGCACCAAGTTTGAGGGGCTGAATATTTCCCGTTCTCTCCATAAAGAGGTGGCTGGTCTGTTTCATGTCGGTTCGGTGGGTATTATTATGAGCGGTTGGTTAGGGGCCATCAACTATGGGGTTATTGTAGCCAATGATGTCGACGCTTTCGTGAGAACCTAAATCCGTGATCGTCCGCTGGCACTGCATCTTTACTGTCTTTACCTGCCTGATATAGCTAAAACTATTATCAAACAGGTAAAGACAGCAAAGCTACAGCACCATCGAACGATCACGGATTCAGGGAGAACTTAAAAATGGAAGATTTTTCAGGACAAAAAGCTGTTGTTACCGGGGCAACCCGTGGTATTGGTCGTGCTATTGCCACGGCTCTTTTGGATCGCGGTGCCACGGTAATTGGTCTCTATGGCGGCAATAATGTGGCTGCTGATGTTTTTTTAAAGGCTGTGGGACCCGAGGCCGGGGAGCGGCTCCATCTGCACCGGCTGGATGTCAGTGATTATCAGGGGGTGGAGAAGTTTTATACCCTGGTGGAAGAACGATTTGACCATATTGATATTCTTGTCAATAATGCCGGTATTCGCAGGGATGCAGTTCTGGCCATGATGAGTTTTGCTGATTGGCAGCAGGTGCTTGATGTCAACCTGACCGGCGGTTACATCATGTCAAAGTTTGCGGTGCAGTTAATGATGAAAGAGAAATATGGACGGATTATTTTTATCACTTCTCCCATGGGGCATCTTGGTTTTGCCGGTCAGGCAAATTATGCAGCCTCAAAGGCAGGTCAGGTCGGGATGATGAAGTCCTTGGCCAGGGAAGTGGCAAAACGAAAGATTACGGTTAACTGTGTCTCTCCTGGCTTTATAGATACGGATTTTCTTGAGGGACTCCCGGAAGTCCAAGTTAAAGAGTATAAAAAAATGGTACCCATGCGTCGTTTTGGCAGGGCTGATGAGGTTGCCGAGGCAGTTTTATTTTTAAGTGGGAAAAAGGCGGCATATATTACTGGGTCTGTTCTTGAGATCACTGGCGGTTTATAGAAATTTTGTATACAGCAGCCTGTCTGGAGTAGACTGGAATCATAAAATGAATCTTGATCAAATAAAAAACAATATTCCCCATCGGGAGCCTTTTCTTTGGTTGGACAGGGTTCACGAGCAGACAGAAAATTTTATCCGGGCGGAAAAATATATCAACCCTGATCTGGAAATTTTCAAAGGGCATTACCCTGATTATCCGCTGCTGCCCGGGGTTATTCTTTGTGAGGCTGTGTTTCAGGCGGGAGCCTTGTTGATTGCTGTTGCTACATTATCTGAAGAAAACAGGGTTGAAGGGCTGCCTGTGCTTGCCAGGATTCAGGGAGCAAGGTTCAAGCGGGAGGTCAGACCCGGAGATACCATTATTATTGAGGCAAAAATTATTGAAAAGCTCGCCCAGGCATGGTTTTTTAAAGGAACGGTACGGGTGGCGGATAAATTGGCACTACAGGTTGAATTTTCCTGTGCTTTAAAGCCGCTTGTTATCCATAAAAAAGAAGCCAATAGGCACACATGTGTGCTATAATTCACAATATGAAGGCTTACAATTGGGATCCAGTCAAAAATCAAACTCTCATCAATGAAAGAGGCGTTTCATTTGAAAGTGTGGTATTTCACCTGCAAAACAATGACTTAATAGATGACATCAAGCATCCAAATGATGAGGATTATCCTAATCAGCGTGTATATATCGTCAATATTGACGATTACGCCTATTTGATTCCGTATGTAGAATCAGATGATGAAGTCTTTCTTAAAACTATCATTCCAAGCCGCAAGGCAACTAGGAAATACCTGGGAGTAAGCAAATGAAAGAGATTAAACTTGATCAATACGAAAAAGATATTTTAGAGGCGTATGAAGCTGATGAATATGTCTCTGTAATGACACCGGAGCGAAAAAAAGAAATTCAACAGATAGCTGAAAATACATTTAAAAAAGATAAACGAATCAACATTCGTATCTCTAATAGAGATTTGATTGCGATACAAAAACGTGCGCTGGAAGAGGGTATTCCTTATCAAACCTTAATTTCAAGCATCCTCCATAAATATGTCTCTGGCAGTTGGAGGGACCTTATGGCTAACAAGGCAAATTAACGCGGACTGCCAAAAGTGCCGTTTGGCTATCGCTCCACTATGCTTTTGGCATCCGGTTATTTGCGTCGGCCAACAGACAGCCGGGGCCTGGTTAATTTGTCACTGCCAATGTTTAGATAAAAAAGAATGTAACTATTCAGCTACACTCCATCTCCGCCCATTTTGAGCTTCTTGAGTAACATTAGTACGCTTCAAAGCTCAAAATGAACGAATAGGTAAGCGAGGGACGAGACTCCGTGAAGCACATCTGAATAGTTACAGCCTAAGATTAGGGGAGTTTGTTCATTTCGCTGAATAGTTACAAAAGAATAAAGAGTAAATAAAATATAAAAATGGATTTCCTCCAGCTTGAAGGAAAAAAAATAGTGGTATTTGGGCTGGCCAACAAAAAATCAGTTGCCTGTGCCATTACCAGAGTACTGAACAAGGCCGGAGCCGAGGTTATCCAGGTGGTACGGAGTGAGCAGCGCCGTCAAACATGCCGGAAACTTTTTCCGGATTCATCGGTGTTTATCTGTGATGTGGAGGATGAGAGAAACATCATCAGGGTGGGGGAGGAAATTGGTGCAAGCATCAGTGACCCCATTCACGGTATTGTTCATTCCATTGCTTTTGCCAACTATTCCGAAGGCTTAAAACCATTTCATGCCACCCTGAAAAAAGATTTTCTCCAGGCCGTTGACATTTCCTGTTTTTCTTTGTTATCAATCAGTAACCATTTTAAAAACCTGATGGCAAAAGATGGGGCAGTGGTCACAATTTCTATCTCAAGTACCAGAATGGCAGCGGAAAATTATGGTTATATGGCTCCGGTCAAAGCTGCCCTTGAGTCGTCTTTATGTTTTTTAAGTAAAAGTTTTTCCTCATTTTCTCAAATCCGCTTTAATGCGGTTTGCCCGGGGTTGCTCAAGACCTCGGCTTCGGCGGGTATTCCCGGCTATGTGGATTCTTATCTATTTGCCGAAAAAGTTACCTTGAGAAAACAGGCCCTGCAGACCGTAGAAGCTGCCAATGCCGCGGTTTTTCTCCTCTCTCCCCGTTCATCCGGGATCACCGGTCAATGTCTTGTTGTGGATGCAGGTATGGGGATGAACTATTTTGATAAGGAAATTGTTGCCCGGGTGGTTGGCTGACTATGCTCTATTCCCTGAAGCGAATACTTAAGATGGTTCGCCATACGGGGGCGGTGTTCATGGCGAAAGACACTCCGGGGCATGTTAAACTTATCCTTGCCGCCGGCCTTCTCTATATCATTTCCCCTTATGATTTAATGCCGGAATGGTTGCCGCTGCTTGGGTTTATTGATGATCTCGGTTTGGCGGCCCTGCTTGTTGCATGGGCCTCGAAGTTTCGTGTCTCTTGATTTTTGAGTTTAAAAACAAGTATAAATAAAGATATAACAGAAAGAGAATTACCAAAATCATTTAATGAAATATACCCGTGTTTGTCTTCAGTCTTTTGGCTATGAACTGCCTCCGCTTGAGTTAACTTCTGAAAATATTGAACAACAGCTTACCCCTGTTTACGAACGGCTTAAACTTCCTCATGGAAGACTTGAGCTGATGTCCGGGATTAAAAGCCGTCGTTTTTGGCATGAAAATACCAGACCCAGCCAGGCCGCGGCTTTAGCTGGAGCAAAAGCACTTGCCAACTCCGATGTTAATAAAGATGATATCGAAGCCATGTTTTTCACCTCGGTCAGCCGGGATATGATGGAGCCGGCAAGTGCCGCCTTTGTCCATCGTCGGCTGGAGCTTACTCCTGAATGCCTGATCTTTGATATTTCCAATGCCTGCCTTGGTTTCTTAAACGGGATGACCAGCATGGCCAATATGATTGAATTAGGGCAGATTAAGGCCGGTCTGGTGGTGGCTGGTGAAACGGCTGAAGGGTTGTTAGCCTCAACTCTTGCCCATATGCTCTCGGATAAGACCTTGACCAGAAAGAGTATCAAACCTCTTTTTGCCTCCCTGACCATTGGTTCCGGAGCCGTCGCCCTGGTGATGACCGCTAAGGATTTTGATGATTCCGGTCATTATCTTGTCGGTGGTACCAGCTATGCCCATACCGCTTATAACGATCTCTGTCAGGGCGGGCAGAATGCGGAACAGGGTCTGCTGATGTCCACTGATTCTGAACTTCTCCTTACCAAGGGAGTGGAGACTGCCTGCCGGTGTTGGCATAATTTTTTAAGGAAATTGGACTGGCAGCCAGATTCTATCAACCGGTTTTTCTGTCATCAGGTGGGGCGTGTCCACGCCTCTCTTCTGTTTGCCCGCCTGGGGCTTGACCCCGGAAAAAACTTTGAGACCCTGCCCGGTCTTGGTAATATAGGTTCAGTCTCTGTTCCCATTACCATGGCCCTGGGGATTGAGGAGGGAAAATTAT
>CAYRGM010000035.1:0-15508 GCA_964423765.1 uncultured Desulfobulbaceae bacterium | reverse complement strand
AAACCCGTCTCTACGATGGCGGTGATATTAACACATACTTTGATTCAGGGAATATGGTCTGTTTATTTTACGATATCTGTACGAACTATGATGGTTACAGATACGGCAGCATTCGCTTGACCGCCTTTCTGTCAGCGTCAGCAACCAATCCTGATTGACGAAGATTTCTTTTCCGTTTAGAGGATTTCTTAGTCAAAATATGGGAAGTAAAGGCTTTACTTCTCCGAATCTTTCCGGAACCGGTTGCCTTAAACCTCTTGGCTGCACCTCTATGTGTTTTCATTTTAGGCATGATCTCTTATTCCCTCTGCTCATGGCAGAAACTTATGCCATGATTTATTAAAATTTACCAATACAGACAAAAGATGTATGTATTATTGACAAAAAAGTCTCAAACAACCCGTGTACAGACGGATAAAATTGGTTGCCGGAAAACTATAACTTTGGGCCGACAAACATAACCAGTTGCCGACCTTCCATCTTAGGTGGCTGCAAGACTACACAATCCTCAAGAAGGCTGTCAGCAATCTTATTTATTGCATTAAGACCGACGGACTGGGCGTATATAATTTCTCGTCCCCGAAACCGCATGGTTATTTTTACCTTATTCTTCTGCTCAAGAAATTTCTTAATCTTCTTGATCTTAAAGTTAAGATCATGCACTTCGGTCTTGGGTCGGAACTTTATTTCCTTAGTCTCGACAGTGGTCTGTTTCTTCTTGGCTTCCTGCTGTTTCTTTTTCAGCTCATAACGATACTTATCGAAATTCATGAGCTTACAGACAGGTGGATCTGCCTTACCTGATACCTCAACAAGGTCAAGGTCCTGGTCATAAGCCATCTCCATGGCCTGCCGTGAGCTGACAATCCCTAATGGCTCACCATCAGCCCCGACCAGACGAACTTCAGGATAAGTGATACCCTCATTTCTCTTGACCTTGACTTCTTCTTTTTGTGGTAATTTTCTGCTCCTTCGTTTGATGTGCGGTTCCTCCAGTTATTTGTAAATATTCGGTTAGCACCTTATCTTCGTCCATTCTGACCGATTCGAGTACCACAAGTACACTTCACCGACCAGAATGAACGAACCTAAGGCACCACCCAAACATTTACAGTCCTTGATTATGAGATTTCTTTGCCAACCCGAATGTTTACACCTGAGTTGAGCGATTTTATAACTTGATCTGCACCGATCTCTTGCACGCCAAGGCTTCCCAAAAATCCTCAACAGACCAACGGGTATGCCTGCGGTTTTCGGGAAGCCTTGGCACACAAGATATCAGCACATATCTGCGTCATAAAATCGCTCAATTCAGGTTACAGTTATTTTTACGATCCCCAGTACTCAACCATCCCCGGTGACCATGGCTGCTCCACATTCATTTCGTACCATTTCTGCAAAGGATGCCGGCGACATGGGGGCCAGATTGTCACCATTCTGCCTGCGAACAGTGACCATACCTTCAGATTTCTCCCTATCCCCAATAATCAACATATATGGCACTTTCATGAGCTGGGCGGCCCGGATTTTATAGTTAAGTTTCTCATTTCTTAAATCTTTTTCCAGACGAATTCCCAAGCTGTGCAACTCATCATATACCTGCTCACAATGGCCGGCTTGAGCATCGGTAATGTTAAGAATCCTTGCCTGTTCCGGTGCCATCCATAAAGGGAAACTGCCACCATAATGCTCAATTAATATACCAATAAACCTTTCAAGTGAACCCATCAGGGCTCGATGAATCATAATCGGCTGATGTTTGCCGCCATCTTCACCGGTATAGGCAATCTTGAAGCGTTCCGGCAGATTAAAATCCACCTGAATAGTGGAACATTGCCACGAACGGCCAAGTTGATCCTTGATCTTTATATCAATTTTCGGACCATAAAAGACACCCTCGCCCGGATCAACACTATATGTCAATCCTTTTTTTTCTAAAGCTCTTTTTAGGGCATCAGTTGACAGTTGCCAGTTTTCATCAGAACCAACATATTTATCGGGTCTGGTTGAGAGATAAACCTCATACTCTTTAAAGCCAAATTTACTTAACACCAACAGATTAAAATCAATGATATTAAAGATTTCCTCTTCCAGCTGATCTGGTCTGCAGAATATATGGGCATCATCCTGGGTAAAACCGCGAACCCTCATCAGACCATGCAAGGCCCCAGTCCGCTCATATCTGTAAACCGTACCCAGCTCACACCAGCGAATGGGCAGCTCTCTGTAGCTATGAGGGGTGGCATTATAAATTTCAACATGAAAAGGACAGTTCATTGGCTTGAGCTGATATTTGACCTCATCAATCTCAATGGCCGAATACATGTTTTCCCCGTAAAAATCAAGATGACCGGAAGTCTTCCAGAGCTCCTGCCTCGCTATATGGGGGGTATAGAGCAGTTGGTAACCATGCTGGTAATGAGTATCCTTCCAGTAATCCTCAATTAATTTGCGGAGCATCGCTCCTCTGGGCTGCCAGAGAACAAGACCAGGACCTATCGCATCACTGATGGTAAACAGCCCCAATTCCTTGCCCAGCCGGCGATGATCCCGTTTTTTTGCCTCTTCAAGACGAGTCAAATAAGCCTTAAGCTCTTTTTTATCAACAAAAGCAGTCCCGTACAATCTGGTAAGCATCTGCCGCTTTTCATCACCCCGCCAATATGACCCAGCCACTCGCAACAGTTTAAAGGCCTTGAGCCAGGAAGTATTAGGAACATGGGGGCCACGGCAGAGATCAGTAAAATCTCCCTGGCGATACAGACTGACAGTTTCTTCACTCAACCCTTCAAGAAGCTCAACCTTGTACTTTTCACCTTGGTCAGCAAAAAATTCAATTGCTTTATTCCGACTCATCTCAAGCCGTTCTACAGGAACACGCAGCTTAATAATTTCTGCCATCTTCTCTTCAATGGCTGCATAGTCTTCAGGGGTAAACGGAATTTTCCGGTCAAAATCGTAATAAAAACCATCCTCAATGGCAGGACCAATGGCAACCTTAACCGCATCGCCATATAGTTCTTTAACAGCATGAGCCATTGTATGAGCCGTAGAATGACGAAGAATTTCAAGACCCATCTCAGTTTTAAGACCAATGGGAACAAGAAGACCATCATCATTTAATGGTTCAGCAAGATCAATCGGCTGCCCGTTAAACAAAACTGCCACCGTCTGCTTACGCTGTTTGCTGGCAACAAGCTTCCGTAAAGCTTCCTCAGCGGTTACTCCAAGTGCAAACAATGCCTTATCATTATTTTCAAGCGTGACGGTAATTTCAGTCATGACCTGCCTAAACCTGAGTTGAACGATTTTTTAGCTTGATCTGCACCGCTCTCTTGCACGCCAAGGATTCTAAGAAAATCCGTGGGCAGACCAACGGGTATGCCTGCGGTTTCCTTAGAAGCATTGGCACACAGCAGTGCAACGGCGAGATATCAGCACATATCTGCGTCATAAAATCGCTCAATTCAGGTATAAAAAGGAAAGGCTGATAGTAAAGCATTTTTCATGCCTTACCATAGCCTCTCCAATAATCCTGGTAGGCACGGGCGGGTTTGAACCGCCGACTTCTACCATGTCAAGGTAGCACTCTCCCGCTGAGTTACGCGCCTTTATCTGACTGTTTTTTGCGTCGACCATCAATTTAAATAACCAGCATGAATGGAGCAGAATTAGATAGGAGAACCATGAAAGATTATCGCTGTGGAATGGGTAAGGAATAACTGCTATGGCTTTCATATAAATACAATCAACATTGAACCTTGTCCAAATACCAACAAACTCACCCACTGTCAAGAAAATATATTCTTAAAAATAGACCACAAAGGCGTTTTTATATTTTATTTTATTGATTCTAAAAAGACTTTTCAAGCTTATAATTTTGTCAGTTGATTTTTCCATGATAAGCCTATAAGGCCTATGCCGGAACGACCAAACCTATCCTATTTTGTCCTGAACTGTCGGGAATCAATAGCCCGGGCAAGCGTATACTGATCAGCATATTTAATATCCATCCCCATGGGTATCCCACAGGCCAGCCGACTAATTCTGACCGAAAACCGCTGTAACTGATCCATGAGATAGGATGCAGTGGCCTCACCGGGAACTGTGGAACTGGTGGCGACAAATACCTCTTTCACCGTACCTGGCTGAAGACGATGATACAGCTCCCTAATTTTCAATTCATCAGGTCCAATTCCATCCATGGGAGAAAGAACACCGTGGAGAATATGATATATCCCACGGAAACTACTGGTTTTCTCAATGGCCATCATATCGCCCGGCTCTTCGACCACACAAACCAGAGTTCTATCACGGCGCTCATCAGCACAGACAGGACAGGGATCCAGCTCAGAAAAAGCAAAACAATCTGAACAGATCTGAATGGAAGAGTGGAGCAAAGATAATGTTTCTGCCAACTCCCGAGCTTCACCAACCGGTCTGCGTAAAAGATACAAAGCCAATCTGGCGGCTGTTTTGTGACCGATTCCCGGCAAGCGGGTAAACTCATCGATTAGTCGCTCAAGAGGTGGCGGCACAGTCTGCATTATAAAAGATATCCGAAAAGTAGAAAAGAAATGGATCAGAACATACCAGGGAGACTCATCCCCCCTGTCAACTTGCCCATTTCTGCCTGGTTTAACTCTTTTGCTTTACGCAGACCATCGTTCACCGCCGCCATAACCAGATCTTCCAGCATTTGAATATCATCAGAAGTAACAATCTCTTTTTCAATGGCGAGACTAACCAACTCACTACGACCGTTGACTACGGCAGTCACCATGCCACCTCCTGCTGAACCGGTAACCTTTTTTGCAACCAATTCATCCTGGAGAGTTCCAAGTTTCTGCTGAAACTCCTTGGCCTGTTTCATCAAATTTCCCATATCCATAATAACCATTCCTTAAATAAAATAACCCGTATGGCCAAGCCATGATGCTCCGCCATAACAAAACAATTTACATTTTTTTAATTATATCCTCTGTCCCCTGATAATCCTAACCTCAAAACCTGTCAAATTACCACTTCAAGGCTGAAATTGCAAGTTAACTGTCATTATCTGCTGATGCACACAAACGGGGTCCGACCCGGATACTGCCGACCTGACCGTTAAAGATATCCACAGCAGTCAGAACGAGAGGATCATGAGCCAATGCCTGCCGTGCTGCCTGGGGGCTGCCAACATCATCAGCATCCACCTCACACTCACCGCCGCCATTGCTATTAAACGAAACTACAAGGGTTTGTTGAAAAAAATCAAGAACAAATTCAGTCAACAACCTGGCATGTTCCCTGTTTTTAAAAAGGTCGTAATCCATGGGGGAATCGTAAGTAATAATCAGCTCCCCGCCGACAATAACTGCCGACTCTGATCGCTGTAGAACGGCAGGCATCCAAGGATTACGACTCCGAACATATCGAATAAACTCAGGCCACCTTGATTTTATATCCTCTGATTCTGATTTCGCCAAAACAGGCTTTTGAATTATTTTCTCCTGTTGCCCATGATCCCGGACGGATACCCTCTTGTCATATTCCTCATGCCCCACCCTGCTACCACCCAAATCAGACAGAGAACCGTTCTGTTGTAAAGACGATCCAGATGGATTTGTGGCAGGATGATCCACTTGAAGCGAATCGTCCATCCTAACTACCTGGGGTTTATTCGGTTCTTCCGTTTGAGCAATGACAACAGGTTTTTTTTCATGCGGCAAAGAAAAATTGTCCCGCTCCTCCCCTGCCTTTTCTAAAATATCCTCTTTATCAGTCCGCAAAGAAATTCCGGCAAGGGTTGAGTCAAGGCGGGACAAAAGCTCACTAACCGGCTGAATATCGCCGACCTGAACTGTTTGCAGAAAGGCAATCTCCAGAGCCATCCTTGGTTGAGAAGCATAATGAACTTTTTCCAAACCTTCTAATAAAACCTTAAAGGCTACCGACAGAGTCTCCACTGTATATTGAGCGGCGACCTGCTTTAAGCGAACCAACTCATCTCCCGCGAGATCAAGTGTTTTTTCAGGAGTTCTGCTGAGCCGACAAAAGACAAGATTACGAAACCAGGCCAACAGGTCAGCTGTGAATCTTTTACTGTTAAGACCATATTCATATACCTGTTCCAACCGTTCCATGGCAAGACTGATATCACCGGCAAGCAGGGCCGCCCCTATATCAGCGATCACCTCGTGGCTGACAAGCCCCAGCACCTCAGCCACATCTTCAGCCGCCACCTCGTTGCCACAATATGAAAAGACCTGATCCATCAGACTGAGACCGTCGCGCACACTGCCCGATGATTCACGGGCAATAATACTGACCGCGGCCTGATCTATTTTAAATCCTTCTCCATTGGCAAGACGCAAAAAATGTTCGCTGAGTTCCTGATGGCTGACCCTCTGCAATTCATAGCGTTGACACCGGGAAAGAATGGTCACCGGAACCTTATGCAACTCGGTGGTGGCAAACATGAAATAAACATGATCGGGCGGCTCCTCAAGGGTTTTGAGAAGAGCATTGAATGCTTCGCTGGTGAGCATGTGTACTTCATCAATAATTATAATTTTGTAGCGGGCATTGGTGGGCATGAAGCGGATTCGCTCCTTGAGATCACGAATTTCCTGAATACCCCGATTGGAAGCTCCATCAATTTCATGGAGGTCAATAGCCTTGCCGGCATTGATATCACGGCATGAATGGCAGTCACCACATGGCGTTGGCGTTACCCCCTGTTCACAGTTCAGGGCTTTAGCCATTATTCTGGCAAGAGTGGTTTTACCAGTGCCACGGATACCGCTGAAGATCAAACCATGGGGCACTCTATCCCTGTTCAGGGCATTTTTCAGAGTTTGCACCACAATTTTCTGACCAACCACCTCGTTAAATGAACGGGGCCGGGATTTCCTTGCTAAGACCAGATAGGACAAGGGCTTATAAATGTCTAAGGTTTATAGTCAGGGAACAGGAGACAAGAAACATAAATCAGATAAGCAGTTATCTTAATTAAAACACCATCTATCACCAAAAAAGGATAGCCGAGCTACCCTACACACATAGAAATATTCACTGCCGCTGCTTCCTTCCGGATCTGACGGGGTTCGCGATTTTCTATTGCACAGGACCCGGCTATCACACCTGAACCTTTTTATTTTATTTTTTTTTATATGAACGAAAAACAATTATGATCTATTCAACTCAGGACTATATATCGCCTGTTTTATTATGGCGGAGAGGGTGAGATTCGAACTCACGGTACTTGCATACACACGCGTTCCAGGCGTGCACCTTAAGCCACTCGGTCACCTCTCCGGAGAATTACAAGACCTGCAAAAAAATCAATTTGCCAGCATAAGATATAAATATCTAAAGCGGCAAAGCCCGCAACCCAATAATTCCGTAAGCTGCCCAGCAGGTGACAAAACAGTTATTTTACTTTTTTAAAATTCATACATTTTTTTTTAAGAATATTCTATTTAAACGGTGTAGTTATTTTTGACAAGATAAAAATCACTTCTCCCTTAGTTTTTGGAAAAAATCTTTCAAAATCCAGCCGCAAGAATCAGCAAGCACACCGGATGTAACAGAAAACACATGGTTAAGCCTGTCATCCCGACCTATATCATAGATGGACACAACTGCTCCGCCTTTAGGGTCTACAGCACCAAAAACCAGGCGTTCTATGCGGGCATGTACCATGGCACCAGCACACATAGGACAAGGCTCAAGGGTTACATACAGAGTTGTACCCGGACAACGATAATTACCAAGAATTATCCCAGCCCGCCTCAGAACACGAATCTCCGCATGACCAACTGGATCAGAGTCGGCAATAAGGTTATTGCTGGCACGGGCTATAATCTTATTGCCAGCAGTCAACACCGCACCAACCGGCACCTCCCCCATATCAGCAGCCTGCCTGGCCTCAACCAGGGCCTGCTCCATCATTTCAATATCCAAGCTAATATTTTTATTCCTGCTCATTATCAGAGATCAAAAGACAGAGAATACGCCAGGACATAAAAAAACCATTGATCGTAAATATTCGGGTTGGCGAAAAAGAATCAAAAACATTTTTCATAATGTCAACTTTTCAGAACGCAGGTCACCAGCCTCCTGCTCACCAAGAAGATTCTGAAAAATTACGGCAGCCCTGTTCCGGTACTCTTTTGCCTCCTCCATTTGCCCCTGTCTTTCACATAATTTGGCCAATTCCTGCAAAACAGACGCTACCGCCGGATGTTCTTGACCATGAAGTTCTTCAGTAATCCCCAGAGAATGGCGAAAACTTTTTCCGGCCTCATCATATCTCCCACAAATCCTATATGCCTCAGCAAGACGATTATAAGCCATTGCCATGGCTCCCTGATCCTGATACACCGTCTCCTCCTTAAGCCTGCAAAGCCGCTCAAGCAAAGGAACAGCATCCTCTTCCCGCTCCAGTTCCATATAAAGACCGGCAAGTTTATCCACAATTTCACAGATAATGGGACACTGTTCACTTTTATCCATGATGTCAAGTGCATATCGGTAAGGCTTTTCAGCCTGTTCATATCTGCCAAGGGTTTCCTGCAACCTGGCGATCTGATATCAGCACAGAGCTATTTCCGGATCGTCCCCATCCAGCAGTTGTGTCAGGCTTTGCATGGCCTGTCTATACAAGGTGCCAGCCTCTTTACTCCTGCCAACCATGGCCAGGGCATAGGCATAATCCCGTCTGGCCAATGCCAGCTCCACAGAGTCCGGATTGTTTTTTTCAAAAAAACCAACAAGAGAAGAAAAATAGCCTTGAGCCTCCTGGTACAAATACAATCTAAGGCTTAACAGCCCTGCCGAGCGAATAAAATCAGGATTATTTCGATCACCATCCACCGCTTTTCCATAATTTTTCATGGACTTCTGGAAATCCATCCGCTGTTCAGCAAGACGACCACCATGATATAATGCCAGAGGAGCAACCGCATCTTCTCGCCCGGCTATGGTATCAAAAAGCTGTTCCACCGAGCTGGTATCGCCTTCTTCACATATCCACTTGCGTGCCATATCATATTCCATAACACTGAGTCCGGCTTTTATCTCCTCAAGAAAAACAAGGACTTGCTGCCGGCAGGAAATATTATCCGCATACGCCTGCTTTGAAAAACTCAAGGCCTCAGTAATGGCAACCAGCTCTAACTGGTGCTGCTCCTGGCCTAATTCATCATTATCATCAGGAGCCGTAGTCAAAGCAGCAAGCCGATGTTCCTTCAAATCAAGAAGCCACCGTTCATAGGATTCTCTGGACAAGAATTCAGGAGAAGAGATTTCCACCGAATCATCTTCTTTTCTGTCCCCTGTCGCGGTTTCCTCAAGCTCTATATCTTCAATCTGTTGATCATCACCGATGAGTTCAGCTTCAATTTCAAGCTCCTGCTCCTTCAGCTGGGCATCTTTATCCTTTGCAAAGCGTTTTTCGTCTGACTGGCTCAGGCTTTCTACTTCCGAGGGGACAGAAGAAAGTTTACCGGATTTTCTTTTCCAAATAAACAGAACAAGCACAAGCACAATAACTGCGACCAGGGCGACAAAAAACAGATAATTATTCATAATCATTTAAAATGAAAAAATTACAAGAGGATGGCTTCTGTTCGCAAACATTATACCTGAATTGGTAAGCGTTCACCAGAGGTAAAAAGTAAAGGCTGTATATTGCCTGTAACCGTTCATCCAGTGCCTCATATTCGGAGTCTCGTTCCTCGCTTACCTGTTCATTCTGGCCTGTGCAGCATACTATTGCTATGTAAGCAGGCCAGAATGGGCGAAGATGAGGTGCTGGTGAACGGTTACCTGAATTGAGCGATTTTATGACGAAGATATGTGCTGATATCCTGGACGCTAAGTTTTTTTTGCCAACCAGAATATTTACATAAATAATTGTATAGAAAATACAAAATAATATCAAATTAAAGTTACAAAAATAAAATCTAAATCTTTCCCAGCTCCCTCAACTTAGCTAAAATCTCCCCGGCTTCACGACGAAGCGGCTCTTGAAGTTTCTCATCGTCTGCACTCTGTTCAAGACCTCGCTCTGCCTGCTTTATTCTCCCACGGTAAAGTGCATATTTAGACATGTAAAACCTTGATTCAGCACGCAATCCCTGCCTGGACTTGACCCTTGCCAACTCATGCCAGAGCCTGGCATATTTAGGCATAACCAGGGCAACCTGATGAAAAAGTTTTTCCGCCTCATCATAGCGCCCCTGTTTTGTCATAGCCCTGGCCAGCTCAAAAAGAGCGTAGAGCTTGGTCGGATTTTGCCTCACTACCTTCTCAAGCAACCTGACAGCTTCCTGAAGATTGCCGGATTTCATCATCAACACTGCAAGATCAACATATAGAATGTCTTCTTCAGGATAATTGGCAATAACCTCTCTCAGAAGTTCTTCCGCACGAATAAAGTCATGTTCTGCACTGGCCAGTAGCGACAGGCCAAACCTGGCCATGGTCTTCTTCTCCTGCCCCTCGTCTCCACTCAATATACCAAGACAGTGGATACGCAGTTGTTCATGGTCCATGGCCTGAATCATAATCCGGTACTTGAACCGAAGAAAGCGAAAATTATCGCCCCTGTTGCATGAAACTATTTCTTTTTGTTCGTTTTCCTGTTTTTGTTTTCGATAGACCTTCAGTAAAGACTGAATATAATCAAGTCTGACCTCAGGATTGGGATGAGTGAGCAGATACTGGGGCAACCTGGCAGAGCGAAAACGGCTTATCCTCCGCATGGTTTGCAACATGCTTGCAAGGGCTGCTGGATCACGACCCAGAGCCTGCATCCAGTCAAAGGCGAGCCGATCGGCCTGTTCTTCATCTTCGCGGCTAAAATGGAGATTCACGGTCCGACCGACAGCCATGGAACCAATCAGCAACTCAGGTTCACCAAGTGCCAGAGCAGCAAGCCCAAGTCCCAGTGCAATAGCATTGACCTTACCCCCTTGATCAATCCGCCGGGCAATATGACGGGAAACCACATGGGCAACTTCATGGGACAAAACCCCTACCAGCTCGTCCTCATTGTTCATGGCCTGAATCAGACCGGAATAAAAGACAATCAAACCACCAGGAGCGGCAAAGGCATTGAACTGATCTTTTTCTACCACAAAAAAATTATAATCAAAAAATTGAGGCCCAGCCACAGCAAGCACCTCGGCACCAAGTTCATTTATATATTGACTTATATCGGGAGAATCGAGAAGGTTAAATCCCCCCCGGACAGAAAAAAGCAGTTTTTCACTTATACGCCGTTCATCCCCAATAGTCATGCTCAGCCCATGGGCAGGAAAACAAAACTGTATGGCAAACAGACAACAACAGATAATTTTCTTCATGGATTTGCCATGGGTAAGATTTTTTATTTGTCTGATAAAATCCAGGTAGCAATAAACATAGCTTCAACACTTTCTATCATATACGATCAGAGAGAAAATAATTCATATGCTTGCTCTGTATCAATTAAACATCCCCGCTACCGCACTATGATCAATAATTATGTCAGCACATAACGATGCTGTTTACGGGTACCGGGCAGTCTTGTTTTTTTGTAACCGTTCACCAAGGGTATAAAAATTATATCTTCAGAGGCATGTTCAAAGATTTACAATATCATATTTTTGGTACTCATTTGCCTCTAACCCGAATATTTACGATAATTTTACACCAATATTTATGGGATGACATATATCTTGATCCCAATATTTTTTAATATAATCGTAATTTATTGAGTTTTCCATGATGGTATGATATATTATTTTAACAAGTTATGATGTAAAAATAACATAGCTTGTCAATGTAGTCAATACGCAGAGTATGCCTATTAACATGCTGGCTTGCTCTATATGTTTCACTATTGACCTTCTAAAGGTGGCATTGGTTAATTCAGGTAAAAGTAAAGAGATGCTTTTTTGTCAACCCGAATATTTACTAATGCAAAGCCCACAGTGCCGATCAGCACCGCGATTATAGGGTAGCAAATGGCACGAAACCGACAAAAAAATAGAATGAACAGATTTACAACCCCTGAAACAAACAAATGACTGCCACAAAAGAACAGCAAATCGAACAAAACCTGATCGACAAGCTAACGGATCTCAAATATGTCTACCGTGAAGACATCCGTGACCGAGATGCACTTGAGAAAAATTTCCGTGAGAAATTCGAAGTGCTCAACAAAGTAAATCTAACGGATACTGAATTTTCCAGGCTACGGGATCAGGTAGTCGGTGCTGATGTATTTGCTGCCGCCAAAATCCTGCGCGAGCACAATAGCTTCAAGCGTGAAGATAACACGCCGCTCCACTATACCCTGGTCAATACCAAGGACTGGTGCAAGAACACCTTTGAGGTGGTCAATCAACTACGCGTAAATACCCAGAACAGCTATCATCGCTATGATGTTATTCTACTGATCAATGGCGTACCGATTGTCCAGATTGAACTTAAAGCCCTGGATGTCAGTCCCCGCCGTGCCATGCAACAGATCGTTGACTATAAAAATGATCCCGGTCACGGCTATACCAATACCCTGCTCTGCTTTGTTCAACTCTTCGTGGTCAGCAATCAAACCAATACCTGGTATTTTGCCAATAACCACAGCCACCACTTTCTTTTTGATGCTGACGAACGCTTCCTGCCTGTGTATCAATTCGCGGGAAAAGATAATCAAAAGATTACCCACCTGAATGACTTCTCCGAACAATTTCTCGCCAAAATGCACCCTGGGCGAAATGATCAGCCGTTACATGGTACTGGTAGAGAGCGAACAAAAATTAATGATGATGCGTCCCTATCAAATCTACGCTGTGCAGGCCATTGTGGACTGTATCCACCAGAACCGGGGCAATGGTTATATCTGGCACACCACCGGCAGCGGCAAAACTCTGACATCCTTCAAGGCCTCGACCCTGCTCAAGGATAATCCGGATATTGAAAAATGTCTGTTTGTGGTTGACCGCAAAGACCTGGACCGGCAAACACGAGAAGAGTTCAATAGATTTCAAAAGGGCTGTGTTGAAGAAAATACCAACACCGAAACCCTGGTCAGGCGGATGCTCTCCGATAATTATGCCGATAAGGTCATTGTTACCACCATTCAGAAACTCGGTCTTGCCCTTGATGGCAACAACAAACGCAACTATAAGAAGCGTTTGGAACCACTTGGCAACAAGCGCATCGTGTTTATCTTTGATGAATGCCACCGTTCACAATTCGGTGAAAACCATAAGGCAATTAAAGAATTTTTTCCAAGAGCCCAGCTGTTCGGCTTCACCGGTACGCCAATCTTTGCAGACAACGCCAGCTATAAACAGATAGAAGGCAAAAGTAAAACGCTCAAAACCACCGAGGATATTTTTCAAAAGCAGTTGCACGCCTATACCATCACCCACGCCATTGAAGATGGTAATGTGCTGCGCTTTCATATCGACTATTTTAAGGGTGAAGGGAACGCACAACCCAAGGTCATGGATACCTTGTCCCGCCCGGCAGTGGTGGAGGCTATTCTGGGAAAACACCACGCCGCCACTGCCGGACGCAAGTTCAATGCCATTCTTGCCACTGCTTCCATCAACCATGCCATTGAGTACTTTTCGCTGTTCAAGGAAATTCAGCAACAAAGACAGGCAGAAGACGATATTTTTTTGCCCCTGAACATCGCCTGCGTCTTTTCACCACCTGCCGAAGGCAACAAGGATGTGCAGCAGTTACAGGAAGACCTGCCCCAGGAAAAGTCCGACAATGAACAAGAGCCTAATAAAAAGAAAGAAGCGTTAAAAGCCATTATCAAATACTACAACAGCCAATATAACACCAACCACGACCTGGCTAACTTTGATCTCTATTATCAGGATGTGCAGAAACGCATTAAGGATCAGCAATACGCAAATCAAGATATTCCCCAAGCTGAAAAAATTGATATCGTCATTGTGGTGGATATGCTGCTCACCGGTTTTGATTCCACATACCTGAATACCCTGTATGTGGATAAAAACCTAAAATACCATGGCTTGATTCAGGCATTTTCACGCACCAATCGCGTGCTGAACGACACCAAGCCCTATGGCAATATACTCGACTTTCGTGCTCAGGAAAGTGCGGTGGATACCGCCATTGCCCTGTTTTCCGGCGTGAAAGCTGATAGTGCCAAGGAAATATGGCTGGTTGATTCCGCCCCCAAAGTCATCGACAAACTGGAAAAGGCGGTCAGCGATCTGGGCAAATTTATGCAATCCCAGGGGCTTCCCTGCAAACCGGAACAGGTGACCAACCTCAAAGGCGATGAAGCCAGAGCCGGCTTTATTAATCACTTCAAAGAAATCCAGCGGATAAAGGCTTATCTTGATCAATACACCGACCTTGAACCGGAACAGAGCGAAAAAATCGGGCAGGTAATACCTGAAGATGAGCTGCGTGCTTTTCGTGGCATGTATCTTGATACTGCCCAACAGCTCAAATCCCGGCAGGATAAGGGCGGGGACGATTCCGATCCCGTGCAGCAGCTTGATTTTGAATTTGTCCTGTTTGCTTCCGCCGTGATTGATTACGACTATATTATGAGGTTGCTTGCCCATTACAGTCAAAGCACACCTAAAAAACAGAAGATGAATCGCGAGCAGCTTATCGACCTGCTCTCCTCCACCGCCAATTTTATGGACGAGCGTAAGGAGATGGTTGAGTATATTAACACTCTGAAGGCGGGTGAAGGCTTGAGTGAGCAGGTCATACGCCAGGGCTATGAAACCTTTAAGGCTGAAAAATTTGTCCAACAACTGGCGGCGACTGCCCAAAAACACGGGCTGAAAACGGGAACCATGCAAGATTTTGTGGATGCCATTATGGATCGTATGATTTTTGACGGCGAACAGTTAAGTGATCTGCTCGCCCCGCTGAAACTGGGCTGGAAGGCACGGATGCAAAAAGAACTGGCGTTAATGGATGACCTGATACCGTTGCTTAAAAAACTTGCCGGGGGGCGTGAGATTTCGGGCTTGGATGCGTATGAAAATTAGACAGAAAACAGTCATGTCAGGTAAGGAAAGCGGTCAAGGGCGAGTTCCTCAACTGCGTTTTCCTGAGTTTCGGAATGCGGGAGCATGGGAGGAGAAGAAATTTGGTAAAATTTGTAGATTTATTCGAGGACCATTTGGCGGAAGTCTGAAAAAAGACATATTTGTCAAATATGGTTATGCTGTATATGAACAATCTCATGCAATACACCAAAATTATGACTTATTCAGGTATTACATCACCAGAGAAAAATATATTGAGTTGAAACGATTCTCAGTAAAGCCAAACGATATAATTATGAGTTGCTCTGGAACTATGGGAAAGTTTTCAATTGTGCCGAAAGGGTCGAAAAGTGGCGTTATAAATCAAGCTCTTTTAAAATTAACAGTAAATCCTGAGTTAGATATTGAATTTGTAAAAACTACTATGGAACGAAAAATAATTAACTTCCCGATTTGCCCTATTGTTGTTAGATATC
>CAYRGM010000034.1:0-15533 GCA_964423765.1 uncultured Desulfobulbaceae bacterium | reverse complement strand
ATGTGCTTCACGGAGTCTCGTTCCTCGCTTACCTATTCGTTCATTTTGAGCTTTGAAGCGTACTAATGTTACTCAAGAAGCTCAGGTAAGCGAGGAACGAGACTCCGAAATGGGCGGAGATGGAGTGCAGCTGAATAGTTACAAGAAAAATCGGGCAAGCTGTCTCCCATGTTTAAGGTGGACTCTTAGAAGTGCGGAAAACAAACGCATTAATATTGCCCCTTGAAATAAATAATTCATCAGGAAAATAAGTATGACCGAAGATAAAGAAATAAAAGACTCAAAAAAAGAGGGGAAAATATCCGCCAATCAGGCAGCCACTGGAGCATGGTGGAAAAGTATACCCAATTTGTTAGGAGGGAAGAAAAAAGCTAAAACAAAAGATGTGACGAAACAAGAGGGTAGGGCAGGGGAGATAATAGAAAAAATAGAAGATAAAAAGCCTGTTGTTGCTGCAAAAGAAAAAGAATTTGTTGATTCTGCAGAAGCAACAGAATCCTTTGACACCTCAGCTCCTCCTGTAAAGAACGGATCTGTTGACCATAAAGATGTTGAAGAAGAGGTTGCCGTGGATAAGCCGGTAGCGACGAGACAGAAAACTCTCCCAAAGAAGAAAAATACCCAGGGTAGAACGGTCTCCCATGATAATAGAAATAAAAAAACAGGCAATAAGGTAAATGTAAATAAAAAAGTTCAGCAGGCTGCACCTGAAACACAACCGGAGATCGGGCAGGAAAAGCAAGGGCTGACAAAACTGCTGATCAACACAGAGGAATCAGAAGAATGCAGGATTGCCCTTGTAGATAATGGCCGGCTTGACTCCTACCATGTAACTACTGTCATCAGGGAACGAACAAAAAATAATATATATAAGGGGACAATAGTCGCGGTTGAGGCTAATTTGCAGGCCGCATTTGTTGAGATAGGCACAGATCGCAATGGGTTTCTTCCTTTTGCTGAAATTCATCCCGAATATTATCGTGAAGATATAAGTGATGATGATAGAAAGTTGATTAGTCAGTGCCATTGGAAAAAGCTGAAAATTGAAAATGTCATTCGGAAAGGGCAGGAAGTATTGGTGCAGGTGGTCAAGGAGGTAACCGGTAATAAAGGTGCCAATATGACAACTTATCTTTCACTGCCGGGTCGGTGTCTGGTCTTGATGCCCGGCAGCGATAGTGCTGGTGTATCGAGAAAGATTGTTGGTGATGAACGCCGTTCTGCTCTCAGGGAAATTATGAGTGGTTTTTCTATTCCCGAGGGTGTGGGCTATATTATCCGTACAGCCAGTGCTGATATAACCAAGGGTACCCTCCAGCAGGATCTTCGTTTTTTGATTCGACTCTGGAAAGACATCAGAAAAAGGGGGCAGACCATGGCTGCTCCGGCCCTGATCTACGAGGATCAGGATACTGTGCTTCGTTTCTTAAGAGATAATTTTGTGGCAGAGATTGATGAGATCCAGGTGGATACCGAAGAGTCACTTAGCCAGGTGAAACAGTTTGTCGAGTTGCTGCCCGCCAGACAGAAAAAGGTTCGGGTAAAATTGCACCGGGGGGCAAAGCCTATTTTCAACCAGAATAATGTTGAAGAGCAGATAGAGTCTATCTATAAGCCCCAGGTACCATTGGTCTCCGGCGGTTCCATAGTTATTGATCCCACCGAGGCTCTGGTGTCCATTGATGTGAACTCTGGACGAACTTCCAAGAACGGAGATTTTGAGGAAACTATTTTCCTGGCAAACATGGAGGCAGCCTCTGAGCTTGCCCGTCAACTTCGTTTGCGTGATTTAGGTGGTCTGATCGTTGTTGATTTTATTGATATGCGTAATAAAAAGCATATCCGTGAAGTGGAAAAACAGGTCAAAACCAGCATGAAGCGGGATAAGGCTAAGGTTGATACCAGTAAAATATCCCGTTTTGGCTTGATGCAGATCTCCCGGCAAAAAATGGGTGCTCCCATTGAAAAAGGAAGTTACTTGACCTGTGAGTATTGCCAGGGGCGGGGAGTTATCAAATCAGTCGAGAACCAAGCATTATATGCTCTTCGTCGTATTCAAACGGGAATTTTAAGGAAAAAAGTGGCCAGAGTAGAGTGCAGGCTGCCCCTTGAAGTTGCTGGTTATCTGCTCAATAAAAAACGCAAGGAATTAGCCGAGCTTGAAAGCAGACATAGTGCAATCATAGATATTATTCCCCGATTGGAAATGAAACCGGCTGATCTTAAGTTGGAGTTTATTTATGGTTCGTAGTTAGCTTGGGGGCTGGCATGCGATAACCAATTGATAATTGATAATTGAGAATTAGAAAGAGTGTTGTTTTTGATAATTGAGAGGTGAGAATTATCGACTATGTAAATCATTAATTTTGATCCTAAATGGTAGTTTCGGAATAAATTCCAAGGCTCTTGCAAAAATGATACAAGGAGATCGATGAACTAAGGCGGCCAAAGCCCGCAACCCTATAATTCCGTAAGTTTCCCAGCTCCGTCATTCCGGACTTGATCCGGAATCCATTGTGGATGTTGACTGGATTCCGGATCAAGTCCGGAATGACGGTGGCGTGGAATGCTTCAGGGACATGGATTTCTTGTTTTTTTGTAACTATTCAGCGAGCTGAACAAACACCCATAACCTCGGGCTGTAACTGTTCAGATGTGCTTCACGGAGTCTCGTTCCTCGCTTACCTGAGCTTTGCAGCGTACTAATGCTACTCAAGAAGCTCAGGTAAGCGAGGAACGAGACTCCGTGGAGTGCAGCTGAATAGTTATGTTTTTTTATGACAGACTTTCAGGAGTAAGGTACTAAATGAATACAAAAAATACAAAAAACTCCCAGGAATTTTTCAAACGGGCCCAGGAGGTTATTCCGGGGGGAGTCAACTCCCCGGTACGGGCCTGTAAATCCGTGGGCTGTGACCCATTGTTTGTGGAGCAGGCCTCTGGTTGCAAGGTGCAGGATGTCGATGGTAACTCTTATATTGATTTTGTCGGCTCCTGGGGGCCAATGATTCTTGGTCATGCCCACCCGGCAGTGCTGAAAGCGATAACTGAGGCGGCCCGGATGGGGACCAGCTTCGGGGCTCCGACTCAACTTGAAGTGGAGCTTGCCGAAATGGTTTGTGATTCGGTTCCTTCCATGGATAAGGTCAGATTTGTTAATTCTGGTACCGAGGCGACCATGAGTGCTCTCAGGTTGGCCCGTGGCTTTACGGGACGGGATGTGATGGTCAAATTTGATGGTTGTTATCATGGCCATGCTGATTCATTTCTGATTAAAGCCGGTTCTGGCGTGATAACTCTTGGGATTCCGGGCAGCCCCGGGGTACCGGAAGATATTGTGAAAAACACCATATCCATACCCTATAATAATATAGAAGAGTTTGAGAAAACTATCCGGGATAGAGGCAGCGAGATTGCCTGTGTAATTGTTGAGCCGGTGGCGGGTAATATGGGCGTGGTCGTTCCCGAGTTGCAGTTTTTGCAGACCCTTCGTGAGTTGACCAGAGAATTGGGTATTGTGTTGATCTTTGATGAAGTTATCACTGGTTTTCGCCTGGCCCTTGGGGGTGCCCAGGAGCGGTTTTCCATTATGCCGGATCTGACATGTCTTGGCAAGATTGTGGGCGGTGGTCTGCCGGTGGGAGCTTATGGAGGGCGAAGAGATATTATGGATCAGATTGCACCGGACGGACCGGTGTATCAGGCTGGAACCCTCTCCGGTAATCCTTTGGCGATGGCTGCCGGTTATGCTTTACTTAAAGAACTTCGTAAACCTGGTTTTTATGAGGAACTGGAAGAGACGAGTCAGTGGTTTGCAAATCGGCTTGCCAGTATTGGAGAGAGTGTCGGGGTGGAGACCGTCTGTAATCAGATTGGCTCGATGATGACCTGTTTTTTCACCGATGAGCCGGTGACGGATTTTACTTCAGCCATGAAGGCGGATACAGTAAGGTATGGCGTTCATTTCAGGCAGATGCTGGAAGCTGGGATCTGGCTGGCTCCCTCACAGTTTGAGGCTTCTTTTTTGTCTGCTGCCCATGACCGGGATTCCCTGGAAAAAATGCTCTCCATGACTGAATGGTCATTCAAAAAAATGATAGCTTGATGAAAAAAAATATTGCTTTTGCGATTGTTGCGTGCTATTTCTTGTTTTCTTGTTTGCATTTAATGAGTTGAATGGCATCAGGAGAAAAGAAGAATGTCGAAAGAACGACGGGAAATGTTCAGAATGCTTGCCGTACACGGTCATGTCGGTTTGACATTTGCCTTTTCCATTATAATTGGTTTGGGGATGGGTTGGTATCTCGATGAAAAAGTCTTTGACGGCCGAACTTCCCCTTGGTTTACTTTTATTTTTCTTGCCCTTGGGATAGCAGCTGCTTTTAGAACCCTATGGGGTGTAATTCGTGATTTTCAGGATGATAAGTGAAAAGTGAAACTATCATAAATGAAATTGTCCCGGAACCTAATTCTGCCTTGGTCTTGATGCGTTCTATTACTGTTTGCAGCTTGCTGTTATCGGGTATATTTGTTGTTGGCAGCTGGCTTTTGTTTGACTGGCATTTTGCCGGATCAGTTTTGGTTGGTGCTACCCTGGTTATGTTGAGTTTTTATTTATTAAAGCGGGATATTGGTCAGTTTGTTAATCGTGTTGCCGGAGAGGATGTAGTAGAGACTGCCCAGGGCTTTGAAAAGATTAAGTTTATGCTCAAGTTTTACGCAAGGCTGACTGTCCTTGGGCTACTTCTTGCTGTATTGATACTCAAGTTTAATATCAATGTGATTGGGCTCATTATTGGTTTATCAATTATTGTCCTTACTATTGTGATTGTTGGTGTGGTTAAGGGAAGGCAGATATTTTCGTTACAAAAAGTGGAGGGAGTCTAAGTCATGGAAAAGCCGATATTGTTTATTTCGCTTATTCTCGATCAGGTAGGATTACCGGTACCGTATGGTCCCGTTGGGGACGGGTTGCTGGAAAAATTATGTCAACCCCACATGACATACACCTGGCTGGTTATGGCTTTTCTCATCATTGTGGCCAAGCTGACCTTGGATAAGATGGAGCTGATTCCGGGCAGTGGACAAAACTTTTGGGAAGTTCTGCTCGGTGGTCTTAAAGGTTTCCTTGTTGAACACCTTGGCGAAAAACATGCCCTTATGCTCTTTCCCATGTTGGCAACATTTTTTCTCTACATAACCATTGCCAATCTGCTCAAGGTTATTCCCGGTTTCACATCACCGACTGCAAACTTTAATATCACTCTGGCCATGACCATAATGGTCTGGGTAACCCATCATGTTATTGGTTTCCGTATCCATGGTCTTCAATATTATAAGCATTTTACCGGTCCGATTATCGTGATGGCCCCATTTATATTTATCATTGAAATTATTACTAATCTTGCCCGTTTAATTTCTCTGTCCATGCGTCTTTTTGGTAATATGTTTGCCAAGAAAATTTTGCTTGGGGTTCTCTTTACATTGGCTGGAGCGTATTTTGCGCCTCTGCCAATTCTTGGTCTCAGTGTGTTGGTTTCAATAATCCAGGCAATGGTTTTTTGTCTTCTTGCCACTTTGTATTGTGCCCAGTCCCTTGAGCCAGCCCATTAATTAATCCTGAATCCGTGATCATCCGCTGGTGCTGCATCTTTACTGTCTTTGCCTGCCTGAGATATAGCTATAACTATTATCCAACAGGTAAAAACAGCAAAGTTACAGCATCACCAAACGATCACGGCTTCCGGATAATGTTTATGAACTACACAGCAGAAGTTGTGTTATAGAAGAAGGCCAACTAATATAATTTTTTTAAGGAGAAGGATTAAAATGGAATATCTTCACATTGGACTTATTTGTATTGCCGCCGCACTTTCTATTGGACTAGCTGGTTTCGGTTCAGGTATTGGTATGGGGAATGGTTTAGCTGCTGCGTGTAATGGGGTTGCTCGTAATCCTGATGCAAAAGGCCCCATTATGACTATTATGATTATTGGTATGGCTCTTATTGAGTCTATTGCTATTTATGGTCTGGTTATTGCCCTGATTATACTTTTTGCTAACCCGTTTGGTAGTTTGTTTGGTATGTAATACAGACATCGTAAATTGATAATTGAGAATTATCGATCACACAAGGGGCTTGATTATCAGGGGGTAGGGAAAGCTGCACAAGAAAATTGTCCCAAAAACAGGGTGTTTTTAGAGGGCGTTTACGAGGTCTGTAATAAGCAACAATTGCTTGTTTTGGGGGGACTGTGGTGTTTACCGCAGTCCCTTTTTTTGTTTTTGGTTTAGGAAGTATCCCATGATTGTCGGGTTTTGCATACAGGTTTAAAGTGAGTATACATAGAGCAGCGGATATGAAAAAACAGAAAACCATGCATTTGCTCAGCCTTGGCTGTGCTAAAAATCTGGTTGATTCTGAGGTGATGTTAGCATTACTTGAGAATGACGGGTATTGCGTGGTGGAAGACCCTGCTGATGCAGACCTTCTTCTTGTTAATACCTGTGGATTTATTCAGCCGGCAGTGGAAGAAGCTGTTGATGAGATTTTGAAACTTGCGGAGTCTAAGAAACTCGCACCTGAGAAAAAGCTGGTGGTTGCCGGTTGTCTTGTCCAGCGATATGGTAGAGAGCTGGCACAAGAACTGGCAGAAGTGGATTTGTTTGTAGGCATTAACGGGGTGAAAGAAATAGACAGATTAGTTAGAGAGTTGAGGGCTGGTACCCGGTTACCTGATTTTTTCCAAGAGCCGACATTTTTGATGAGTTCAGCAACTCCCCGCCGACTATCCGGTGATTCTTTTCAGGCTTTCTTAAAAGTCAGTGAAGGATGTGATAATCGTTGTTCATATTGCCTGATTCCTTCCATTCGTGGAAGACTTCGCAGTCGCCCTGTTGATGATCTTGTCAAGGAAGCCGGGCGGCTTGACCGTGAGGGGGTACGGGAACTGAACCTCATAGCTCAGGATTTAACGGCTTACGGTCATGATCTTGAAGGTGGAGAAGACCTTATTTTGCTTCTCAAGCAGTTATTGGTGACTACTGATATTCCCTGGATTCGTCTCCTGTATTTATACCCGACAACAACTTGTGAAGCTTTGCTGGAATTAATGGCAGCAGAATCACGGATAGTTCCCTATCTTGATATACCTTTTCAACATGTCAGCGACCGAGTTTTGCAAATGATGAATCGTCCTTATGGTCTTGTGGAGTTGGATAATCTTATCTCCATGGTTCGGAGTTATTTGCCGGACTGTGCCTTAAGGACTACCTTGCTAATTGGTTTTCCCGGAGAAACTAGTGAAGATGTTGATTTGCTTGCTGAATGTCTTGAGAGTTGGCAGTTAGATCATGTTGGGGTGTTTCAGTATCAGGATGAGGAAGAGTGTCATGCTCATGGATTGCCGGATAAGATTGACAATGATGAGCAGGTATTTCGTTATCAGAGTATAATGAATGTTCAGATGGATATCAGCAGGGAAAAGATAAAAAAGTTTACCGGCAGGGTGGAGCCGGTGCTGGTGGAAGGATTAAGTTCAGAAACAGATCTGCTTCTTGAAGGACGAACAAGATACCAGGCTCCTGGGGTAGATGGCTGTGTCTATATTGCCGATGGCCAGGCCAATCCCGGGGATATAGTACCGGTTCGTATCAGTGAAACTCATATTTACGATTTGGTGGGGGCTATTGTCAAAAATGAATAGCACCCTTTACCAGGTTACAGGTGACAGGTGCCAGGTTACAGGTACCACAGGAGGTATCAACAAGCCCCTGTTCCATGATAATCAAGCCCCTTGTGTGGTTGATAATTTTCAATTCTAAATTTAGCGTCCTTCGGGCAGGCTTTTAGTCTGTTAATAATTGATTATTATCAATTGTAAAGTTAACGACATCAACTGATGATATCGCACCACGCGTGACACATAACCATGATGATACAATTGCCCGAAAATGAAAATTCCTATGCTATCAAGTTATTTCTTTCCGAGCCCTTAAGGAATCTCAATCCCCTGATAAACCCAACTGGAGTTTAACCATGAATGAGACTGCATTGCGACATGCTGTTTATGAAGATATTTTTGATTTACCTGAGCATCTGGTTGGAGAAATTTTAAATGGGGTTTTGGAAACCCATCCCCGGCCTGCTCCCCGTCATGCTTTAGCCTCTTCAGCATTGGGTGGAGAAATCTTTGCTCCATATGGTCATGGTCGGGGCGGTCCGGGGGGCTGGTGGATTTTGGATGAGCCGGAACTTCACCTCGGCCCGGATATCATGGTGCCTGATCTGGCAGGTTGGCGGCGAGAAAAAATGCCGACTTTACCGGAGACAGCCTGGTTTGAAACTCAGCCGGACTGGGTTTGTGAGGTTATCTCCCCCTCAACAGGCAGGATTGACCGGGCAGTCAAGATGCCTTTGTATGCCCACTATGGAGTTCAGTATTTATGGGTGGTTGACCCTGATTTGCGAATTCTTGAGGCATACCAACTAAAAGAAGATCAAACCATGAATAAATGGCTTTTGATAAAAACCCTTCAAGATGCCCAAACCGTGTCCCTGCCGCCTTTTACTGAAATTGAGTTTGAGCTTTCGGTATTATGGGCCTGATTATCAGAAGTAAGAGAGCAAAAGACAAAAGACAAAATCGAAAACTCTTAACTCTGAAACCAAACTGGAGTTGAACCATGAATGAGACCGCATTGCGACACGCTGTTTATGAAGATCTTTTTGATTTACCTGAACAACTGGTTGGAGAAATTTTAAATGGGGTTCTGGAAACCCACCCTCGGCCTGCTCCCCGTCATGCCAGGGCCTCATCTTCTCTGGGGGGAAAAATTGTTGCACCCTATGACCATGGTCAGGGCGGCCCGGGGGGCTGGTGGATCCTGGATGAACCGGAACTTCATCTCGGTCCAGATATCATGGTGCCTGATCTGGCAGGTTGGCGGCGAGAAAAAATGCCGACTTTACCGGAGACAGCCTGGTTTGACACTGTTCCGGACTGGGTTTGTGAGGTGATCTCCCCCTCAACAGGCAGGATTGACCGGGCAGTGAAGATGCCTTTGTATGTCCATTATGGAGTTCAGTATTTATGGATGGTTGATCCTGATTTGCGAATTCTTGAGGCATATCAATTAAAAGAAGATAAAACCATGAATAAATGGCTCTTGATAAAAACCCTTCAAGATGCCCAAAGCGTGTCTCTGCCGCCTTTTACTGAAATTGCCTTTGATCTTTCGGTATTATGGGCTGATTGATAGGGGGTAGGTAATTGATAATTGAGAATTGATAATTGATAATTTGGGACAGGGGACAGGTGACAGGGGGTAGAGCATTATTAAGTCAATCAGTGTTATAGTGGGTTAACATGTCTATTTCGGTTATAATTCCCAGCTTTAACAGGTCTGATCTTTTGGCAAGGGCTATGGGGTCAGTCCTTGCTCAGACCCGTCTTCCTGATGAGTTGCTGATTATTGATGATGGTTCTGATGATGATACCCGCAATATTGTCCTGGAGATAACCAGAAAAGCTCCCTTGCCGGTTCGTTATCTGTATCAGGATAACCGGGGGGCAGCAGCGGCAAGAAATCTGGGGATAAAACAGGCTGGAGGTGATATTCTCTGTTTTCTTGATTCAGATGACTGGTGGGATAAGAAGAAAATTGAAATACAGGAAAAATCCTTACAGCTTGAGCCGGAAATACTGATCAGCCATACCGGGGAACGGTGGTTCAGAAACGGGAAACAGGTCAATCAGAAAAAAAAGCATACCCCGGGCAGCGGCTTTATCTTTTCAAGATGCCTGGAAATGTGCGTGGTCGGTATGTCAACGGTCATGGTCAGAAGAGAGCTATTTGATCGTTACGGGTTATTTGACGAAGACCTCGTTTGCTGTGAAGATTATGACCTCTGGCTGCGGGTGAGCATTGAGCAGTCTTTTTTGCTGATCAATACCGCCTTGACTCTTAAGGAAGGAGGGCGGGAAGATCAGCTTTCCAGTATTCATCGTCTTGGCATGGACAAGTTTAGGATTCAATCTCTTTGTAATTTACTGAACAAGCAGAATCTGACTTTTGTACAGCAGCAACAAGCCCTTGCAGAGCTGACAAGAAAATGTGAAATATATGGTTTGGGATGTATAAAGCATGGTCGGCGGCAAGAAGGAGAATTTTATCTTGATATTCCTGCCCGTTTTCAGCCAGTAATCATAGCAATGGAGTGATCAGGCATTGAACAAAGGATATGGTGATCCAGCCCATTATATAACCAGGCTCCATGTTGAAGAAGAATGTCTTGACCATCCTTACGCCCAAGAGATTATCAAAAACTCTAATCTTCCCCTTAATATTGTCAGGAACAACGAAGTACCGGATATTGCCGGTCAGTATCCTGATAATCTGAGCCGTGGTAAACGAAATCTTTTTTTAAGCAGAAACCGGGGGAAATTTTTTAAATCCTGTCCTGCCACAAAAGAATACCGATGTTGTGATTATCAGGTACTCAATATTGGTATGGGTTGCCCGATTGATTGTGTTTACTGTATTCTCCAAGCATACCTCAATAACCCCTGGACAAGTTTTTTTATAAATATTGAAGAAATGTTTGCCGAGCTTAATCTTGCCTTGGGCGGTGAGGGAAGTTTTTTCCGAATAGGCACTGGGGAATTCACTGACAGCCTTGCCCTTGACTCGTTAACCGGATTGAGCCGTTATCTGGTTCCTTATATGAAGGATAAAAAACGGGCAGTCCTGGAGTTGAAAACCAAGGGTGCGGTTATTGATAATTTAAAGGATCTTGAACACGGCGGGCGCACCATTATTGCTTGGTCGCTGAACAGCCCGATGATCATGAGTAGAGAAGAGATCAGGGCTGCAACTCTTGACCAGCGATTAAAAGCCGCAGCTTGTTGTGCTGACTGGGGATATAAATTAGCCTTTCATTTTGATCCGATTATCTATCATGATAACTGGCAGTCCGGATATTTACAGACCATTAAAACTCTGTTTGAGAGGGTGCCGGCAGATAAAATTGTCTGGATAAGTGTCGGTGCCTTGCGTTATCTACCCTCGTTAAAGAATATTGCTGCTCTGCGGTTTCCCAAATCAAGATTTTTTTATGAGGAATTTGTAAGCGGACTTGACGGAAAATCAAGGTATTTTCGTTCCCTGCGGGTTGAGATGTACAAGGTGATTGTTGATGAACTGGCAAAATATATTTCTCCTAAGACTTGTGTTTATTTTTGTATGGAAAATGATACCATCTGGAGGGAAGTTTTCGGATTCACGCCAAAGGAGAAAGGCGGGCTGGCCACTATGCTTGATAGGTCGGTAACCAACGAATGATCACGGATTCAGGTAACTGTGAAAACAGGGTATAAATCATAATTCTGATATATCATTGTATTCTTGCTGTTCTTGTACTATTGTGTTTTCGTGTCTAATAATCAGCATGGATGGAGCAGATTGATCAGTCCTTGAGCGAATCATGAAAGGGGTTCGCTGTGGTATGGTTAACTTGTAATCGCCAACTTTCATGGACAAGGCAGGGCTGGCTTTGCAGATTGTTTAGCGTTCCTATAATTAAACTTATAAAAATATGGAAGGGTGAATCATGTTAAACAAGGTAATGTTAATTGGTAATCTTGGGGCTGACCCGGAAGTCCGTTTTACTCAAAGCGGTACCCCAGTGGCAACCTTGAGACTTGCCACAACCAGGAAATGGAAAGGTCAGGACTCTCAGATGCAGGAGGAGACCGAGTGGCATCGGGTTGTATTTTTTGGAAAAACCGCGGAGGTATGCAAGGATTATTTATCCAAAGGTGCAAGGATATTTGTTGAGGGAAGGTTGCGGACAAATAAATGGCAGGATCAGAGCGGTAATGATCGATACACCACTGAAATTATAGGCTATGAAATGAAAATGCTCAGCCCTAAAAACAGTGGCGGAGAGTATGGTGGTGAGCAAGGCGGGTTTGGCGGATCGTCATCCGGTCAGGGGGGAGGGAGTTCCGGCCCTGATTATAATGAACCGCCCACAACTGGAGAAGATGTTCCTTTTTGAGGATGATCCATTATATCGTGTAAAAAAAGCGTCTCTCGTTGGGTCGCTTTTTTTTTACAGACTCCAAGTCATTCACAAGAGTTATCCCTGCAAAACAGCGAGGAGCCTATTTGTTGTAGTCAGCCGATTTGATTCAACCATGCTCTGGACAAACAATAGAGTATACTTATAGTAAACAGATGAAATCAGTATTAATGTTTGCCAACAAAAAACAACAATCAGAAAAGACAAGAGAAAATGGATTATTACGGAGCCTTAGGGGTTGAGAAAGGTGCATCTCAGGATGTCATAAAAAAGGCGTACAGGCAACTGGCAGTAAAATATCATCCTGATAAGAATGCAGGTGACAAGACGGCTGAAGAAAAGTTCAAGAAAATCAGTGAAGCCTATGCTGTACTTTCAAATAAGGAAAAACGCCAGCAGTATGATACATTTGGAGATACTGGTTTTCGTCAACGATACTCACAGGAAGATATTTTTCGGGGTTTTGATATAAACGATATCCTTCGTCAATTTGGCTTTGGTGGTGGTGCTGCTGCTGCTGGTTCTTCATCCAGGTCTTCAGGCATGGGGGGGTTTGAGAGTTTTTTTCAAAATGTCGGGGGCAGGAGCTGCCGCCAGGGCGAGAGCAGGCCCCAACCAACAAAAGGAGAGGATGTTACCTATGTATTAACCGTCAGCTTTGAAGATGTCTTGCATGGTAGCAAAAAAACCGTCAACCTTCGTCGTAACGGTCATGATAATAATATTTCTGTAACTATTCCCAAGGGGATTGAATCCGGTAAACGCTTGCGGTTGTCCGGTAAGGGTAATCCTTCAACCAATGGCGGACCTGTCGGTGATTTATACCTGAAGATAAATGTTGAACCGCATCCTGTATTTATTAGAGAAGGCAAGAACTTGTTGATGGAAAAGAAAATTCCATTCAGCCAGGTCTGTCTTGGCATGGATATAGAAGTGGAAACCTTGGACGGGAAAGTATTCAAGGTCAAAGTTCCTGCCGGGACCCAGCAGGAATCAAAGTTGCGGATAAACGGACATGGTCTTCCTACCGGTCCTCGGGGGGGCAGGGGAGATATTCTCATCAAAATAGCGGTTCAAATTCCCAAAAAACTCAGTAGTGAACAGGATAAGGCGGTGAAATTTTTATCTGATATTGGCTTATAATGATTTGACACCTGAAGAATGATCCCGGCAAATAAAAAAATATATTCAGTTTCAGAGCTGAACAGTTCCATTCGCAGCCTTCTGGAGAACAGATTTTCTTTGATCAATGTTGCCGGGGAAGTTTCCAATCTCCGTCAGCCATTCTCCGGTCATCTTTATTTTACTCTTAAAGATGACCGGGGTCAGGTTAAGGCCGTGTTGTTTAAAATGCAGCAACGCTATCTTGCCCACCTGCCAGAAGACGGGCAAATGGTTATCTGCCGGGGAAAGATTTCTGTTTATGAACCCAGGGGAGATTATCAGTTAATTGTTGAGCATCTTGATTTTCACGGGGCTGGGCAGTTGCAGGCAGCGTTTGAACGGTTAAAACAGAAATTATCAGCCGAGGGTCTCTTTAATCAGGAAAGAAAAAAGGCAATTCCGGAAATTCCATCCCATATAACTTTAATTACCTCACCCCAAGGAGCGGCTGTACATGATTTTCTCCAAGTAGCAAGACGGAGATTCCCCGGAACAAAAATAACTGTTTATCCGGTTGTCGTTCAGGGAGATCAGGCAGCCATGGAGATCATCACCGGGCTTGAATTGGTCAACAGGCACATTGATACGGATGTTATTGTTATCTGCCGGGGCGGTGGTTCAATAGAAGACCTGCAACCGTTTAATAATGAACAGTTGGCAAGAACAATTGCCGCCTCAAAAATTCCGGTGGTCAATGCGGTTGGTCATGAAATCGATTTTACCATTGCTGATTTTGTCAGCGATTTGCGGGCACCTACTCCCAGTGCCGCGGCTGAGCTGATCCTGCCGGATGGAGATGCTTTTAAAAAACAATTGGCAATAGTCAGAATTCGTCTTGTTCGTTCCATGAACCGGACATTATCTGCCTGTACCGATCGTCTTTTGCTTAATAAACAAAAAATAGGCGACCTTTCCAGTCTGTTTACCAATCTCCTTATCCGGATTGATCAATATAGTATGCGATTCTGCCGGAGCATGGAACAGATATTGAGCAAAGATGAACAAAAAATAGTTAGCCTGCAACTTTCTCTTGAACGGCAAAACCCCCATATCAGACTGCAACTTGCCATTAATCATATTAGCGAATTATCTAACCGGCTGGCAAGAGCTGTTCAGCAAAACCTTAATAATCATGCCTTTCAGCTTGGACAACAGAGAACAAAACTTGAAACCGTCAGCCCTTTGGCAACCATGGCACGCGGCTATGCAATTATCCGAAAAAAGAATGGTGCGGTCGTGATTGACAGTAGCCAGTTGCAGGAGCAGGAAATAATAGAGGCTTTCCTGCATCGTGGCAGGATAGAGGCTGTGGTGGAAAAAAGCGAACCTCATGATTTTTTTGCAGTAGCTGTAAAGCGGTGAATAGTTACCAATTTTATTTAATGAGAAAATTATATGACTAATAAGCGACTTTTTGACCAAAATTATATTGACCAAAAGGCCAAGCCTGAAACCAGTGGATTTTTAGATCAGTTAAACCTGCCTCCGAGCGTAATTTTCTTTATTGGTAAATATAAATGGATCATCCTGATTTTATTTACTTTGTTTCTGGTAACCGCTATAACTATTCCCTTGTATAATGCCTGGCGGGATTACCGTTATGGTAATGCCGCCGTGGCACTGGCTTCAGCCATGCAGCTTGAGGGCGAGGCAATGGTTTTTCAGCTTGAGCAGATCAGTGAGCAGCATGCATCCACACCTTCCGGTCTATGGGCGATGGTTACAGTTGCCGGCATAATGGTGGAGCAGGGCAATCTTGTTGATGCACTTGCTCGATTCGCCCTTGTTAAAGATACAATATCTGCAAATAATCCGCTCAAACCATTGTTGATTACCCGGATGGCCAAACTCAATGAAGAATTGGGACACCTTGAGGAGGCCATAATCCTGTACCGGAAATTAATAATTTTTCCGGGATTTGTTGCTGATGCATATTACAGTATGGGCAGGGTCTATGCCGTCATGGGTAACAATAGCGAGGCAATAAACCAGTATCAGAAATACCTTGCTGAAATTGCTAGAACTGGTCGTGGTCAATCTGACTCGCATAGGGTTATTGTGGAAAAAAATATCAAAGCCCTACAGTAAAAACCTGCAATACAGTACGGAAACGGAATGGTCATGTTGTTTCGTGACAGGCTTGTCACTGAGAAGTTGGTAACTGATGACAGACATCGTAAACTCTCTATAAATGCCCTGTTTTTTTTGGAACAATTCCCCTTCCTGCTTCACCGCTCTCATCTACCGTCCTCTTAAACTGTCTGGATTTGGTAGAGACGGGTTT
>CAYRGM010000033.1:0-15664 GCA_964423765.1 uncultured Desulfobulbaceae bacterium | reverse complement strand
ATCGGAGTCTCGTTGCACTCGCTTACCTGGTGCAAATCAAGCTAAAAAATCACTCAACTCAGGTTTAAAATTAAAAGGGAGAGTATAATGCTGGTAATCTGTGAAGAGTGTACTTCTAAATATAATATTGATGGAAGCCGGATGAAAAGTAACCGGGCCCAATTTTCCTGCCGTAAATGCGGGCATGTCATAGTTGTTGAAAAACAACATTCATCTTCATTGCCAACAGAGTCAGAGAAAAATACAACTCAGCAGAGTACCAGAGAAACAACTTCGGAAAAAAATAAGCAGGTCTCTTTACCAGATACTGTTGATGGAAAGAAACAAGATAAACAAAAAAGGAGGTCATTAACGGGATCCTTTTCCATTAAATTTTATCTGATTTTCCTGCCTGTCATAGTTTTTTTGTCCATGGCTACTGCTTTTCTATTTGTTTATTTTAAATATATACCTCACCTCATGAACGAGCAGCTTGACCTGCGGGTTTCATCAATTGCCACAATATTTTCCGGAACCATACAAACGCCTTTGCTTGTCCAAAACTATTTGGAGGTTAATAAAGAAGCCCAACGAATTTCCAGGTTGCCTGGGGTTGCCTATGCCGCCGTTGTTAATGAACAAGGACTTGTTGTTGCCGGTTTATTTGGTGATGTGACCCGGTTTGACTCTGGTTTTGCAGATAAGGTTAATATTGCCGGATTCCCAGAGGAGATAATCAACAATAACAAACTTCCCGAAAATATCCTGAATCAAACCACACGGTTTACCATTGGCGGTCAGGAGATTATGAACAGGGCAGAAAAAAATACCAAAACTGGCGCCTCAATCCATGTAGGGTTGTATATGTTAGATGCTAATAAGGCCATACAGCAAGCATTGTTTTCACCATTTGCAATCTCTCTTATATCAGGAATATTCCTGGGCGGACTGTTGTTGTTTCTTGCCATTGCCCGTTTTATCGGGTTGCCGGTGATTAAATTGACCAGGATTGTTAACCGCATTAGTCTCGGGGAGCTTGACCTCACCATTACCCCCCATGGCCCCAGGGAGGTCAAGGAACTTGCCGAGGCATGTGAGCAAATGCGATACTCTGTGAAAAATGCCATTGAACGCTTGCGAAAAGCCAGATAATTTTTTTGTAACTATTCAGCTGCACTCCACGGAGTCTCGTTCCTTGCTTACCTCTTCGCCCATTTTGAGGCTTCTTGAGTATCATTAGTACGCTGCGAAGCTCAAAATGAACGAATATAAAGCACATCTGAACAGTTACAGCTCAAGTTTATGGAGGTTTGTTTGTCTCGCTGAATAGTTACGTTTTTTATTCTCGTTTGGATTGTAGATAATGAACATTGACAAAGTAAGTTCGCTGAAAAATATTAAAGATAGTGACCAGCATGGTTGGACTTGTTTAGGCAAAACATAAGATATGGTCGCTATGGCATGGGCAGGGTCTAACTGGCTATCGTTCATATAATCAAAATTCAAGGTGAACAAATGAAAGCAATAATCAGTTTGTTGATAATATGTTTCTGTCTTGCATTGCTCCCGCTTCCGGCTTTAGGAGATTTGAAAATCTCTAAACTGCCAAGGTTTTCCGTAGAAGATACTGCCCGTAGCATTACTCCCTTGGCACAATACCTTGCTGAACAAACAGGGCTTGAGATTACACCTTTAATTATTGCAACTTTCGCCCAGTATCAGGAACAAATACAAAGCGGAATTATTGACATTGCCTTCACAAACCCTCTCATTTATGTGCTTGTCTCAGATACACATGAAGTTATTGCCAGGCCTGACATAGGAGAAGGCGGCACCCGTTTTCGAGGAATTATAATTACCCGTTCCGATAGTCCTTTAAGAACACTTAATGATTTAAAGGGTAAAAGAGTTGCGTTTGTTGGCAAGGGCGGTGCCGGAGGATTTCTGTCCCAGAAACTAACCCTCATGGAAGCGGGAATTGATGTGGATCAGGATCTTGAGCTTGTAGAGGTTGCTGATAATAAACATGAGAATGTTATATTTGCGGTTCATATCGGTAATGTTGATGCCGGTTTTATTCGTGAATCATCATTTAATAAAATCGATAATTTCATTCCTTCCTCATCTTTGCGGGTTCTTGCTCATACCACATGGTTTCCGACCTGGGCATTATCCGTCAACCGTTCACTCCCGGAGGATGTTAAAAGGAAGATAACGGAGGCCGTCCTTGCTCTCCCAGCTGATTCAAAAGTCGCAAGGGCACTTAGAATAAGCAGGTTTGTTCCCGCCAAAGATTCTGATTATAATGTAATTCGCAGGGCGATAGGAATTGATCAAGTTGATATTATTAATTATTAATTGATATTGTTGTAAATATTCGGGTAGCACCTCACGGAGTCAGAAGTTACATAAAAACAATAAAAAAAGAGAGTACGAATGCTCATTCCCCAGGAAAAGCCATACCTGCAAGGTCTAAATAGTTACTATCTTATAGTGGATAGGTTTGTTGAGCATCTTCAGGGAGAAATAGGATCGGGATGTATACATTTCAGTTCCCCCGCTCTGGAAATTCTAATTTATTTTGATGAACGGGGAATCCTGCGCGGGGTTCTGCAGCGGGTTGGTAAGAAAGCTAAAGTTTGTTCGGCTATTGAACCACTGTTGAGTTTTTTTAAAAAAAACAGTTTTTTAGTCAATATTTACAGACTTGCCCCCCATTCTATTTTTTTCTGGAGTCAGTTACCGTGTTTTGAAAGAGCGAAAGATGAATTTAAGACAAGCAACATCGCTCTGCCTGATCTTATCTCCAGGCTGGTACAAAACCAATTTTCAGGTTTTCTTAAAGTTAACTTTATTGGAAAAGACAGAGGTGCTTTGCTCTTCTTAAACAAAGGGAAGATGACCGGGGGATCATACCCGTGGGGATGCGGCGGTCTTGACCCTTCCAGGGATGAGTATAATAAATTATGTAAAATCTTAAAGACTAATCCGGCAATATTTAAGCTTGGTCAATTCATTAATCAAGGTCAGTTCGATATATTGGAGCAAGATGCGACCACTGAACAGGATCAAAAAGAAGAACTTGCCTTTGGCATTGAAAATTTTTTGACAATTTTTACCGAAACAGTAAATAAAAACAAAAAAAGAGGTGCTGAACCTGAGCTTCTTCTCAGACAACAGTTTCTTGATAATGTTAACAGATATCCTTTTCTTGATCCTTTCCAGTTAGAATTTGAGTATAAGCACGGGAAAGTAAATTTTAGCGGTGAGAAACTAAAGGATAATATTGCCATAGCGGTTATTGATTGCGTCTGGAATGTTATCGAAGAGTGTAAGCTGGAAAAGAAATTCCGCCAGGCTCTTGAAAAATGGGATTATAAAACCGTCATGGAGAAAAAAGGCTTTTCGGTTATGCGGTGATCAAACAGGAAAAAAGGAGCGATTACACCTTATTTTTTGCCAAGCATATTATCCAGATAGGCAATCCAACCCTCCATTCCAATTCTTTTGGTGGCTGATAATTCCAAAATGCTAAGATCAGGATTAAGGCGCAGGGCCTCCCTGCGAGCCTCTTCCATTGAGAAATCAAAATAGGGCTGCAGATCTGTCTTGGTAATGAGTAATGCCTGAGCACCTTTAAAGGTGGCTGGGTATTTGGCCGGCTTATCAGACCCTTCAGGAACTGATAACAATACGATCCTGTTATGCTCACCTAAATCAAAGGAAGCGGGACAGACCAGGTTGCCAACATTTTCAATGAAGATAAGATCAAATTTCCCATCCCGGCTCTGCTTTTCCAGCTCATGCAGCCCTTTATCAACCAATGGAGCATCAAGGTGACATGCACCCCCTGTGGTAAGCTGCACCACAGATACTCCTTTTGCCCTGATCCGGTCGGCATCTCGTTCGGTTTCAATATCTCCTTCGATAACACCGATACGGATTTTATCGCCAATATGATCTATTGTATGTTCAAGCAATGTGGTTTTTCCGGAGCCGGGGCTTGAAATCATATTGATTGCAATTGCTCCCATGGCCTCTATATATTGCCTGTTTTTACCGGCCTGCTGAAGATTTGCAGCCAGGAGACTTTGGTTTACCTCTACAATTTTTCCTTTTGTGTCATCATTGATATGGCATCCGCATGAGTTACACATGTTGTAAGTTCCAGTTATTTATAGATATCCTCACATGGCTTGATACTATTTTTTGTCCCTCGTTCCCACGCAGGAGTGTGGAAACGAGGTAGGGGCGACCCTATGTTGGTCGCCCTTGTCAATGTTTTAGTATCAAATCATGTGAGGATACCTATAGTTTTATTTTGACCTAAATTGAGCGATTTTATGACGCAGATATCAGTGCAGATCAAGTTAAAAAATCGCTCAACTTATGTTTTATTCAGGGAAAACAAAACTGTTATTCCATTATTACCTGAGCCAGAACAAGATCATCACCATAGACCTCTGTAATTTCCAGCTTAGCTTCCCGGGCACAGTCAATTTCGGTTTTGACAGCATTAAAACCAAAAACAAACGAGTCAATCACTATACCAGCCATGGTACCAATATTGACTCGTACAGTTATGATACGAGTTGCCTTATGAGCTTCGGCAAGATCTATCAGCTGACTAATCAGGCCCTGAGCAAGAGAGAGTTCATGCATTTTACTTATGTTTCCTTGTTTATGCAGAACAATACCATCAGATTCAATTCAGGTTATAGAGTGAAATCAGTTATTGTCCCTGGGCTTCCGCCTCTTCCCTGATCACTCCAAATCGTACAGAGTCAATTACCTTCTGTCTTTCCAGCTCGTTTATCTCATCCCTGGACAAGTGCACCAGTCCACATAAGGGGCAGGTGCCATCCACTTCATCCCCGACAGCTCGTGCTTTCAGTTCATCGGCAGTGAAATGCCCTATATATCCGCAGGCACCACTGGGGTTTTCAGCTCTTACCTGTCTTCGCTGTTTCTTTTCTCTAATTGTCATGATCTTCATCTCTACTTGTTGCTGAGTGTAGTTATGGTATTGCCGGAGCTGTCCAGCAGAGTCACGGTCAGGGGCATGCCGCCATCCAGGCGGTGTGTGGCACAGGACATTCAGGGGTCATAGGCACGCACCGCCATTTCAACCTTGTTAAGCAGCCCTTCGTCATAGACACCATCTTTTATAAGAGTGGTGGCGGCCTGTTTGACACTCATGTTCATAGGAGCAATATTATGGGTGGTACCCACAATCATATTGGCCTTGACTATTAAACCATTTTCATCGGTGGTGTAATCGTGGATAAGAGTTCCCCGTGGAGCTTCCACGGAACCAATACCCCGCCCCGCCCCAGGTTCAACTTTGGCCCTGATATTGGTGTCTGTGATATCATCCTGTTCAAGAAGTTCAATGGTGCGTTCACAGGAATAAACAAGCTCGATCAGGCGTGCCCAGTGATAGAGCAGCGTACCCTGGGCAGGTCGCCCAAATTTTTCCCGGAATTCCTCAAATTCACCATGGGCATGCGGGGTGGCAATTCTGTCCGAGATATTAATGCGAGCCAGGGTGTTGGCACGATAGATACCCTTTGGATTGTCCAGATCCATGGAAAAACCTTCGTCCCAGCATTTGGCATAGGGCAGCTTGCCATAGGTCCATGATTCCACATGTTCTGCTAAATACTGATCGTATTGATTAACAGGGAAATCTATCATGGAACCATCGGCTTTCATAAGACGCAGATGACCGTCGTACAGTTGTAAGGCTCCGGTATCATCAACAGTTCCCAAAAAGCCTGTGGTGATGGTGCCGAGATTGGCAATGATCTCCTCATATTTTGGAAAGACGCTGGTCTTTGCAAAATCCATGGCAAACAGGGCAAAGTCAAGCAGCGTCCTGGTATCTCTAAGAAGTCCTTTGCGTTCTTCTTCTGTCATGGGCTTGGAAAAGCCGCCGACAACACCGGCGATGGGATGAATAGCCTTGCCGGCAAATCGTTCAAGCATCATCTGACCCAACTGCCTCATCTTCACAACCTGGGTTGCGAGTTCGGGTGCCTTTTTCACAATTCCCATGACATTTCGCACCGTAAAGTCGCTATCTGGACCAAGCACAAAATCGGGAGCCGCTAAAAAGAAAAAATGAAGAATTTTATCATTGATGTGAGCCATGGTCTGACATAACTCTCGCAGTTTATGTCCGGTGGGTGTGGGTGTTACCCCAAAACATTCATCAACCGCCTTGTTGGAGGAGAGATGATGCATCCAGGGACAGATTCCGCAGATGCGGTTAACAATACGAGGCACCTCTTCAGCCGGACGCCCTTCAATAAACTTTTCAAAGCCCCTTAAGGACATGAGATGGAGAAAGGCATCGTTGACATTACCGTCATCATCAAGATGAATGGCAATTCTGGCATGCCCTTCAATTCTGGTGACCGGTTGTATATTTATTACTTTAGCCATTGTATTTATTTCTCCTTAACTCTCCGGGCAGGTACCGGTCTTAACAGGCCGTGTGCTCCGGAAAAACGCAGTAAAGAACGCCGATCAACCACTGATTTGAAGTCAATACCATTACTGGCCAGGGCATTTAACATATCAAGCATCTGATTACCATCCCGGTGCACCGGACCAAAACAGCCTCTGCACGGAACCCGTGCATTAATACAAGATGGTGCTGCTCCCTGTCTGGCACAACCTGCAGCGGTGACAGGCCCCATGCACATAAACCCCTGTTCAAACAGGCAGCACATATCATCAACAGGTTTTGCCGAATCAAATCGTGCATTCTGCAGAAAACGCCTCACATGCTTCATGTCACCCTTGCCTTTACGCTTTGTCGGACAGGTGTCACAAACAGATTTCCCTGGCAGTACAGGATCCCGTCCCTCAACCAATGCGGTAATCACCTCGGCAATCAGCTCTGGATTTGGCGGACAACCGGGCAGGATAATGTCAATTTTCACCTTTTCATCAAGTGCATAGACCCTCTCAAGAGGCTTGGGGACAATGTCTGCTGGCATATGGCAGTCATCGGTTGTCAGGGTTGAGTAAGTATCACGCATTCCCTCTTCCAGGCCCCAGCTATTCATAAGAGCGGGAAGCCCGCCATGGGTGGCACAGGTTCCAAGAGCAATCAGTACCTGACATTGTTTCCGCATGACTTCAAGCACCTCGAGATGCTCTTCATTGGCAACGCTGCCGGAGACTATACCCACCACGGCTTCAGGGATTTCCAACTCTTTGCCGTCTCCCAGCTGACCATAATATTTATGGTCCATGAGAACGGGAATATGAACAAAGTCAATCAAACCCAAAATCTCAATTAAGGGCTCACCAATATTAAGAATTGCTATTTCACAACCGGAACAGGAATGCAGCCATTCCTCTGCTACACGAACGCCCATAACTCCCTCCTATGCCGCCTGCGTGGCTTTAGAATTTTCAAAAAGCGGCCCCATCTTCCTGGCCAGAGTTGTCATTTTAGTGACAGCCTCGACAAACTTGTCAGGCTCGGCAGAGGAACACCAGGTCAGCATCAGCCTTGCTCTGTCAAAACCGAAATTATCCATTAATTCATGGATCATATCCACCCGGGACATTGCTTTATGATTACCATCCAGGTAATGACATTCGCCAAGGTGTCAGCCAAGTACCATTATTCCGTCTGCACCTTGATTGAATGCATTCAAAACCAGTTCAGGATGAACCATTCCAGAGCACATGACCCGGATTATCCGGACATTTGGCGGATACTGCATTCTCGATATTCCTGCCAGATCTGCTGCGGCATAAGAACACCAGTTACAGCAAAAAGCTATTATCTTCGGTTCAAAGCTCATTGTATCTGCTCCATTTTCATAGTGATAATACCCGGCTCATACGGCAAGGGCTGCTTCCACCTGACTTTCCAGTTGTTTGAGGCTGAATCCGGCCACAGAAACACCGCGTTTAGGACAGGTTCCCTGACAAAGGCCACACCCTTTACAGTGGGTCTTGTTGATGCTGATCAGTTTATGAATTTCTCCTTCAGCATTCTTTATTTCCAGCAGGGTGATGGCATGGTAGGGACAGACATCTACGCATAATGCACAGCCATCACAGCAATCCGGATCGACTTCCGCCTTGATGCCGTCAAGTGTCATCTCATCACGAGACAGCAGCGTGGCTGCTCTGGCCGAGGCAGCAAGAGCCTGGGCAATGGATTCCTCAACGGGTTTTGGATAATGAGCCATACCGGCAACAAAGAGACCGTCCGTGGTAAAATCCACGGGTCGCAGTTTGGCATGAGCTTCCTGAAAAAATCCCTGAGTGTCAAGCGGAACCTTGTACATCCGAGCCAGCTGTTTCACACCGGCAGGTGAAATAATGGCTGTTGCCAGGATAATCATATCCGCATGAATTAAAAGCGGTATGTGAAGTACATGATCCCAGACTGCAACATCAAGACCTTTGTCATGTTTAGTGAGCTTTGGCTTGCCATGCAGCTCATAGTTGATGAAAACCACTCCCAGCTCTCTTGCTTTTTTGTACAGTGATTCCCGTTGACCATATGTGCGCATCTCGCGATACAGAATATAAATCCTACGCGAGGAGTCTTCCTCTTTCAGTTCAATAGCAGACTGCACCGCATGGGTACAGCAGACCTTTGAACAGTAGTTGCGATCAGCATCTCGTGATCCGACACATTGAATAAAAACAAAGGATTTACTCCTTTTGACATGTTTATCGTTGATCTCACAAAGCTTGTCAAACTCAAGGGCTGAGACAACCTCTTTATGCTGGCGATAGCCGTACTCATCGGGCATCAACCTGCCTGCACCAGTGCTGATAACGGTTACACCATGGTCGATGATCTCTTCGCTACCGTTATTGCTTTTTATGGTCGACTGAAAATTACCCACATAACCTTCGGCTGCTATCACTTCTGTCTCTTTATACACTGTGATTAAGTTATGCTCCATGATCTGGTCCACCATCCGGGCGACCCTATGCGGGATATTCTCACCGGACCAGGTATTATGCAGATGTAATCCATTGCCGCCCAGTACGCTGTTCTTTTCAACAAGAGCAACCGGGAATCCCTGGCTGGCAAGATTAAGTGCCGATGTCATCCCTGCAATACCACCACCGATGACAAGAGCCCGGCGGGTGATAGGCACCGTTACATTTTCAAGCGGTCCCTGCCAGGTCACCTTTGCCACTGCCATTCGTATCAGATCATTGGCTTTTTGGGTGGCAGCAAGTTTGTTATCAGTATGAACCCAGGAGTTCTGGTTACGGATATTGGCCATCTCAAAGAGATACTCATTGAGTCCGGCAGCCCTGATAGTTTCATGGAAGAGCGGTTCATGGGTGCGTGGTGTGCAGGCTGCCACCACAATCCTGTTCAGGTTGTTTTCCTGAATGATTTTAATCATCAGATCCTGGGTATCTTGGGAGCAGGTGAAAAGATTTCGTTCCACATGGACAACGCCTGGCAATGTGGCTGAATAATCGGCAACCGCTTCTATATCCACATATCCGGCAATGTTTGAGCCACAATGACAGACAAAGATCCCTATCCGTAAATCTTCCGCCAGGATATCGCGTTCTTCAGGGAATGTTTTTTTGCGGGTGAGTTCGTGACGGGCTGGGGCAAGAACCTGGGCTGAAGATGCTGCTGCGGCTGATCCTTCCACAATGGATTGAGGAATATCCTTGGGACCTGAAAAGGCACCGCAGGTAAAAATACCCTCCTTTGATGTGGAAACCGGTGCAAAATCGGAAACAGCAGCGAAATTATGAGAAGTGAGACGAATACCGGCCATATCTGCAAGTGCCATGGCATGTTTTGGTGTTTCCAGTCCCACGGAAAGCACAACCATATCAAAGTAATCTTCGATCTGCTGCCCCTTTTCGTTGACATATCTGAGGCGAAGATCACCGTTTCGGCCTTCCGGTTCAACTCCGTTGACCCGGCAGCGGATGAAACGCACACCGGATTCATTTCTTGCCCGCTGGTAATACTCATCAAAACCCTTACCATGGGTGCGCATGTCCATATAAAAAACAGAGGCTTCAAGGCCGGGAATATGGTCTTTGGCAATAACCGCCTCCTTGATGGCATACATACAGCAGACAGAAGAACAGTACTCATTGCCGCAGAGATTTTTATCCCTGCTGCCCACACATTGCAAAAACGCAATTTTTCGGACCGGTTTGCCATCCGATGGACGAACCAGATGTCCCTCGGTGGGTCCGGAAGCCGAAAGATATCGTTCCAACTGCATGGCAGTTATCACATTGGGATACTCTCCGTAACCATAAACCCCGGTATCGGAAGGATCAAAGAAGCCGGTACCGGGAGACAGGATAACTGAACCTGCATTAACTTCATGGATTTTTTCCACGGCGTCAAAGTCAATGGCATCCGCTGGACAGGTTTTAACGCATGTTCCACATTTACCGGGCTTGTTCAGCCAAATACAATTCTCAGCATCAATCTGATACTTCAGCGGTACTGCCTGGGGGTACTTCACATAAATAGCTTTGCGTTTTCCTATTCCAGCATTGTAGTTGTCATCAACTTTCGTTGGACATTTTGCTGCACACTCGCCGCAGGCAATACACTTGTCCATGTCTACATAACGGGGATGCTCCTTAACTCTTATGGTAAAATTTCCTGCTTCGCCGGTAATTTGCATTACCTCGCTCAATGTCATCAACTCTATGTTCAAGTGCCGACCGCACTCCACCAGTTTCGGTGCAATTATTCACATCGAGCAGTCGTTGGTGGGAAAGGTCTTATCCAACTGAGCCATGGCACCTCCAATGGCACCTGAGCGTTCCACCAGATAAACATAATAACCTGCATTTGCTAGATCAAGGGCAGACTGAATTCCGGTAATACCACCACCAACCACCAGTACCGAACCAATTATTTTATTCTTTAGCATTTAAGTGGTCTCCTCATGTGATATTTTGTTCCCAGGCTGTTGAGTAGAGCCTGGCAGAACGAGAGAATCTGATACCAGTTCCCATAAATACTTGACCTCAATCCCCATATCATACTCATGGTTCAGTGATTTCATCAGTTGATCCCTGCAGTTATGACAGGGGGCAATGACCAGTTTTGCCTCGGTCTCTGCGACCTGCCTTGCTTTTATTCTGCCGTAATATACGCGTTCAGCCGCATAGGGCATAGCCCAGGCTCCACCGCCGGCACCACAGCAGTAATTGCCGTTACTTTTGGGAGCCATCTCGACATATTTGGGACAGCAGGCACGGGTTATTATCCTGCCTTCTTCAAAATAACCGTGACCAAAGGCTTTTAGTGACTTGCGACCATAGTTACACGGGTCATGATATGTTGTGAGTTCGGTGTGAATTTCGGGATTAAGGGTGATCCGCTTATTCTGAATATAATCGAGCAGCAGGTCAAAAACAGAATAAATTTTGAACTCTTCAAGAACTTCAGGAAACCATTTTGCCAACCCAGACCGGGTTGCATAGTATGCGTGGCCTCACTCGGGCAGGAGCAGGGCCGTACAGTTGAGTCTCCGCAGGTTGTCAACAATGCGGCTGATAATGGTTTTCATGGATTTATCATCACCGGAAAATAGCCCCCAGTTGACTCCTTCCCAGTTTTCTGAGGGAATAGTCCATGATTCGCCGGCGGCGTAAAATATTTTCCACAACCATTTCATATCCTCCGGTTCAGCAAATGGTTCTTTTGAATTGATTGTTACCAGAAGCCTTGCCCCCTGTTTATCCACCGGGGTCACAAAGCCGGGACAACCTTCTTCGGCTAGTTCTTCGCCAATCTCTTCAAGGAGAAATAGAAAATCATCTTTTGGAATACCGAGATTGTTACCCCGTTCAAGACACATGACCACGCCTTTGTGAATGGGACCCGGCACCTTGTCCCGGTCACGGCGGGAACGGATCCGCCGCATGAGCTGAACAATTTCTATATTCATGGGACAGGCTTCTTCACATTTGGAACACATGGTACATTTCCAGGCCCAGTTGGAAGCAATCAATTCGTCTTCCATACCAAGAAAAGCCATGCGTACTATTTTGCGGGGATCCAGTCCATCCACACCAGACATGGGACATGCTGCAGCACAGGTTCCGCAGGCAAGGCAGGCATCTGCCCAGGATGGATCGTCATAGAGGGTTTTGTCATAACTGCCCAGGACAAGAGGTGCAATAGCAGGTTCGGCTGTTTTTGCCCGTGCCATTGCCATATTGACATCCTGATCCCGGCTGACGCGCGGTATGCGACCAAATTTATTGCAGAGTGCCTGATAATCCTTCCATTTCATGATGTACTGTCGTCCGGGACCGGGTTCAGCCTTTACCGATCCGCTGGTAATCCAGTTACGAATGGTATTCCTGTGAACACCGAATTCCTCAGCCAATTCGTTTACCTTGAATTCATAGATCATGGTTGTGTTACCTCACATGTTTGCGGGCAAATAACTGATAGCAGCTCTTTCACTTTTGCACTTGCCTCCTTAACAGCCTTTTGCATGGACGGGGTAAGTCCAGGTGCTATTTCATCTGGAATATGTTCAACCTGAGCAGCAATTATATGAACAGTAGTGCCGGTGTGTTCAGCGATCTCCTGGAGTAAGTTGACGGTGGGAAACTGATGGAGGGAAAAGTCATGGATCTTTTCAGCTGGGATAGTGGAGGGAGTTATGGTGAATACCTCACCCGGTATGCGTCCTTTAAAATCAACAGCATCCAGAATGATCAGAGTCTTTGGCACCAGCCTGGGGTCAAGGAGGAAGTCAAAAAGATATTCCCGGATTCCTGTTCCCACATCTTCAATTAACACGGTATCAGGAAAACCATGGCCGGCTTGCAGCTCCTCTATGACGGCGGGACCAAACCCGTCATCTCCAATAAGCATATTACCGCAACCAAAAACCGTCACTTTTCGCCCTGTTTCATTGTGCGTACTGTGCATATTGTGCCTCCCGCATATCATGACATTGCCCTTGATGACCTTGTGGTATACCATAACCTACCATAGCATCTGACATATGTCAATATTGACCTATAGGGCTTTGCACAACAATGGCACAACCAATGCACATTGTGTTGTCTTTTAGGTTGCAGTGTGGTTTTATATACAACATGAAAAGAATGTATACACATAGTCTAAGCGTTCACCAAGGGGTAGAAATTGCAGTCAATGAGGTGCTGTAACCGTTCATCCAGTGCCTCCTCTTGGCTCATTCTGACCTGTGCAGCATACTATTGTTATGTAAGCAGGTCAGAATGGGTGAAGAGGAGGTGCTGGTGAACGGTTACCACATAGTCATAAACCAAAACCCATTTACTTCTGATGCAAAGTGTCTCCATAAGCCCGTCCCGGGCGACAGCCAAAACTGTTCAAACCAGGCATTTACAGTTAAGTGTCATGGGCATTGTCCAGGGAGTCGGCTTCAGGCCCTTTGTTTACAAGCTTGCAAAAAAACATGACCTTACCGGGAGTGTTGCAAATACAGGGCAGGGGGTTAGAATCTATATATCAGGGTCTGTTGCTGACACCAGCAAATTTATAGACAAACTTAAAACAGAGCCGCCACCCCTGGCACGAATATCTGAAATACAGTTTACCGCGGTAGCGGAAGTAAAATCCATAGATGATTTCATCATTATACCCAGTGATGAGGACGAGGCGGGATGTACCCTGATCTCACCTGATATTGCCACCTGCAAAGACTGCATTAACGACATTTTATCTCCTGTAAATAACAGGTTCCAGTACCCGTTCACCAACTGTACCAACTGTGGCCCAAGAATGACCATCATCAGAAAAATCCCCTATGACCGGATACATACATCCATGGCACACTTCTCCATGTGCCAGTCATGTCTGGAGGAATATCATAATCCATCTGACCGCAGGTTTCATGCCCAACCAAACGCATGTCGGGTATGCGGTCCGGTACTTAGCTGGCATGATGATCGGGGAGTAAAAGTAACCGACATAAACGAGGAATGTCTAAAAATCTGCGGCCGGGCATTACAAAAAGGGGACATTGTTGCATTGAAGGGACTTGGGGGATTTCACCTGGCCGTGGATGCCGCTTCAAACGGAGCAGTGCAGCGACTACGCGAGAAAAAACAGCGCTATGCCAAACCACTTGCCATCATGGTCGCAGATCTTGCTGCCGCCGAGAATGTCTGTCTACTGAATGATCGGGAACGCGAGTTGCTCCAGTCCAGAGAGCGGCCGATCGTCCTTGTATTAAAGAAACAATCCTGCTTGAGCAGTAAACTCTCACCCTTTATTCGTGAGATCGGCATAATGCTTGCCTATACTCCGCTCCACCACCTGCTCTTTGCCATGGAGGAATGTCCTGAAGTTCTGGTTATGACATCGGGTAACCTCAGCGGTGAACCAATCTGCATTGACAATACCGAAGCCCTGGAGAAACTTAGCGACATTGCAGATTGGTTCCTGCTCCATAACCGGGATATTGTGACCCGAGTTGATGACTCAGTTGTCCGTATTGTTCGGGGACGGCTCCAGATGATTCGCCGTTCCCGTGGTTATGCACCCGTTCCTTTACCTGTGAAGGGTTACGCAAGATCAATACTTGCCTGCGGAGCTGAACAAAAAAACACCTTTTGCCTGTCCCGTGATGATCAGTTCTTTCTCAGCCAGCATATCGGTGATCTTAAAGGACCTGATAATATTGAGTTCTTTGAAGAGTCGGTTGGGTATATGAAATCCATTCTTGACATCTCTCCTGAGCTGAGCGTCTGTGATCTCCATCCCGATTATTTAAGCAGCCGATATGCAGCATCTTTGTCTTCATCCTGTATTAAAGTACAGCACCATCACGCCCATGCAGCGGCAATAATGGCTGAACATAACCTGTCAGAAGGGTTGGCCGTGATCTTTGACGGGGCCGGCCTGGGTGATGATGCCACAATCTGGGGTGGAGAAATATTCCATGTACATGGTTCAGATTACGAGCGAGTTGCATATCTTACGCCATTCCTACAGCCCGGTGGAGATCGTGCGGCACGAGAGATATGGCGGATGGGGCTTTCCTTCCTTGCATCCAGCGATCTTGATATTACAGATGCAGCAGCCCTTCCTGCAACACTTCAGGAGATATCGCTTGCATCGTGCTTAGGCATTGCTCAGATTATAAAAAAGAATATTAACACTCCAGTCACCTCAAGCGTTGGCCGTCTTTTTGATGCTGTGGCTTCACTGCTTGGCATTCGACAGGAGGTGGACTTTGAGGGTCAGGCTGCCATGGAGCTTGAGACACTGGCCTGGACAGCGTATGAAGATGATGATTTCATACCGGATGATGACCGCTATTTAGCTACAATTATGTGGTATAATGGGCAGTACCGGTTGGATTCCAGACCGCTGCTGTTCTGGTTGCTGGAAGACCTGAAAAGCGGTACATCTACCCCTGCCATTGCCTTGTCTTTTCATCTCTGGCTGGTTCGATCCACCCATCAAGCTTTATTGCAGTTAGTTGCCAAACGATATCCCACTCAAAATATTCTACTGGGCGGTGGATGTTTTCAGAACAGGATGCTCTTGGAATTTCTTGCTGAGAAACTCGATAAAAACGGATTGAATGTTTACAGTGGTGAGCAGATACCGGTTAATGATGGTGGTATTGCTTTGGGACAAGCATGCATAGCGGCTCGGCAGATCGAGAATCCGGCT
>CAYRGM010000032.1:0-16836 GCA_964423765.1 uncultured Desulfobulbaceae bacterium | reverse complement strand
CTGCTGTGGCGTGTCACAGCAGTTTAAGAAGCTTTGAAAAGCGGGAAACTTCAGACTCAAAGTTATAAGCAATTTGGCAATAGTGTTGCTGTAAATGTTTTGAAAGCGATAATTAAAGAAATCTATGCAACAGAAGTTTTTGACAATAAAGCAAAAATACATAATAAATCTTTACACATGGATACGCTTTATACTCCGCTCCAAGCGTGTCAGTGAACTCAATCATTGGCTTGTGAAAACTGCGATGTAACTTTCAACTTGCACTTCATCTCTGTCCATTTTGGAGTCTGTGCTTATCTGCGAGACTTAAGTAAGGCATTATTAAAACATTACTAGTCCGTGATTATGAGTATTTTTTTGCCAACCCGAATATTTACATGAATGCTATTGTAACCTTAACCAGCCACGGAAATAATAATCATATTTTTTTCTGGATGAAGGGCATTTTGTTCAAATGGTTTGTTTATTTTATAGGGTTACTTTGTTTTTTGTCGGTTTTTCCCGTTGTATCCATTGCTCAGTCAACCTGCAAAGCAGAAAAAAGTATCACTCAAATCATCATAACCGGTTTTACAAGAGCAGAACGGACCATTGCCATTATCCCTGAAGTCAGCGGTCGCGGCATAGAAGTGTTTGCTGATCTTGGTGACCCTGTTCCTGCTGACTCTGTTTTTGCCAAAATTGACTCTACATTTACAGATATTGCTCTTTCGGCAAACAAAATATCTCAGGCAAAGGCAGAAAAAACCCTGCTCTTTTATGAAAATCAGGTTGCTCGCCATGAAATACTGGTCAAACGGAAGGCCACGGCTCTAACCATACTGGAAGAGTTTGAACTTAAAGCCGAACTGACCAGACTCAGCCTGAAAGAGTTAAAAAACGAATACCTCCGTCTTCAAGAAACCCTGACCAGACATAGTGTTCAGGTTGCCCCGGGATGGCTGGTAATGGAAAGAAAGATTGAGCCGGGGCAGTGGGTGAGGGCAGGGCAGGTCATCGGCAGGGCTGGAGACTTCCGGCAGTTGGTTGTTCCGGTTGCGGTGAGCGGTCAAGAACTGCGGTTTCTTCAGGCAGCCGGTGAGTTTCCCCTTTATATTGCTGATGGCAATATAGAGGGTCATGGTGTTATCCGAAGAGTAAACCCTGCCTTTGACAGAGCGAGCAGAAAAGTACTCATTGATATTGGTTTAACAGATGAAACGCTGGCTTTAATCAGTGAGAAAAGAGGTGGGTTGCGGGTGAAAATTCCCATAATCATTGCCGACCCTGCTCACATTCTTCTGATCTCTGCAGCCGCGGTACGGGAATATAATGAAGATTATTGGCTGGTCAGGATGAACGGAGAACAGGTGCCGATCATTGTTCTTGGCCCTGACCCGGCAGACTCAGGACGATTGCGGATAGTTTCGGAATATATTCGTTGCGGAGAGTATTTTATCTGTAAAGACATTGTAAAATAATTGATAATTGATAATTGATAATTGATAATTTTTAAAAGTGTGTTTAATAATTGGGACTGAAGTTTCCCGCTTTTCAAAGCTTCTTAAACTGCTGTGACACGCCACAGCAGGGGAATGAATTTATTTTTTGCGGTGTTTGCCATGCAACTAACAAAACCCCATTTTATTATTCCTTAACGCACGAATCCTGTCCCTCAAGATAAATATCCAATATTTCAGCAAGATACAATGTTTTGGAAGATTTGCCATAAAAATAAAAGCGGGAAACTTCAGTTTAATAATTATCAATTCTCAATTATCAATCATTCCACCTCATTTTTTCAGGTAAAATCCCGGAATCATCATGCGTCCTTTGTTTCATTTCACCCTCAGAAAACGGGTATTTTTTAACCTGATATTTGTCCTCACCATGGTGATTGGAGCCTGGGCAATTCTCAATTCTCCGGTTGAACGCTATCCGAACATTCAGTTTGGTAAAGTTCTGATTGATACCTATTACCCTGGAGCGTCCCCGCAGGATGTGGAAGCATTGGTTACCACAGTTATAGAGGATGCAATCGAAGAACTGGATAACCTGGAATTTATCATGTCCCGTTCTTACAGGGAACGCTCATCCATTCTGGTAAAATTCATTGACGATACCGACTATGACAAAGGCTTTGACGAGTTGCGTTTCCAGGTACAGTCCATCCTCCATGACCTGCCGGCAACCGTTGGCCAGCCCACTCTTAACCAACTTGATGTTAATGACTGGTTTCCGGTTATCTCGGTCAACATCTTTGGAGACCGTTCCAATCGTGCTCTGGCCTTGATTGGTGAAGATCTGAAACTAAAACTCATAAATATCCAAGGAGTAAAGGAAATAAAACTGCTTGGCGAACAGGTGCGTGAATTTCATGTTATCTTGGATCCCGTCAAAATGTTAGGGCTTGGCATCTCATTTTCCCAGACCGCCCAGGCACTTAAGCAGGCCAATATAATTATCCCAGCCGGAAATATAACCGACTCCGGCGGTGAGATCTTTCTTAAGGTTGATGAACGATTTCGCAGCCGTGAGCAGGTAATGTCCACCATTATCCGTAAAGACGGCGACGGTTCCTTTGTCAGGCTCAGTGATATTGCCGTGGATGGACGGCTTGATTATCGTACTCCTTTTTTTATCTCTTCTGTTAATGGCAAAGATTGTATCACCCTGCAGTTGATTAAAACCAGGCAGGGTAACGCCATCAGCATAGTCCGCTCAGTAAGAGAAATAATTGACAGGGAAAGACATTATTATGAACAGAAAGGCGTACAGCTCGTCCTTACCCAGGACTCAACCATCAGGATAAGCGATTCCATCCGGGTGCTTGGTTCCAATCTGTTGCTCGGTATAATGCTCATCTGTCTGTTGATGTATGCGGTGATGGGATTTCGCAATGCAGCCCTGACGACGATTGGCATTCCTTTCGCCTTTCTGGTCACCATGACCATAATGTTTATTACCGGTAATTCCATCAATGAAATATCTCTGTTTGCCTTTATCCTTGTCTCGGGGATAATTGTTGATAATGCCATAATGGTGGTGGAAAATATCTATCGTCATATCCAGAGCGGTAAAAACAAATTTGATGCGGTTATTGAAGGTTCTTCCGAGGTGTTTATACCAATTATTTCGGCAACTCTGACCACGGTAGCCGCCTTTCTTCCCATGCTGATCATGACCGGTTCCACTGGTGATTTTTTTGCAGTTATTCCCACAACCGTTACCTATGCCTTGTTAGCTTCACTCTTCCAATGTCTTTTTATCCTCCCCATCCATTATCTGACATATGGACCCGGTGAAACGGCAAGCGGGCTGGAAGTAACCGGGAAAAATAATTATACAGTTGTATGCGATAATTTAAGACTTCCGGTGGATGATACCCTGTTCATGTCCATAATCCGGCGCTTCTTCAACCGCTGCCTGCAGCTATCTCTTAACTATCGCTATAGCTGCCTGGCCGGTATATTTTTTCTTTTTATGAGTGCCATGGTCATTGCCGCTCTTTCCATATCCGGAAAAATGAACCTGATCAAAGTTCAGTTTTTTATCACTGATTATGCCATTTATTATGTGGAAATAAGCGGCCCGGTCGGCACTTCCATAGAAGATACCCACAAGTTGATTAAGCGAATATCTGCTGATATCATGAACGATGGTCCGGGCATGGCAATTTCTGCCCAGGGAATTGCCGGATTTTCCCTTAATGAAGATTATACGGCTCTCTGGGGTGCTCATCTTGGTCATGTGGTTGTGACCCTGCCGGCTCGGGATGAACGGGAATTTGCCGATGCACCGGTCAATGATAGTTTTATGCACTTAAAGGCTATGCGAGAAAAAGTTGAAAAACATTACGCTGATACCGGATTCACATTTCGCCTACGACCGGAAAAGGAAGGTCCGCCAACCGGCCAGGATGTAAATATTCGTATACTTGGTAAGCACTCTCACCTTAACCAGCAGCTCAATAATGAACTTCTTTATTTCCTTAAAAATGATCCTGAAATCGGTCCGGCTCTGATAGACCTTGGTGATGACCTGGGTCAGCCCGGTCGGGTGGTGAATTTTCGGGTCAACCGGGAAAGGGTTGCCGAATACGGATTAACGGTTGATCAGGTCGCGCTTATCGCCGGCTCTGCTCTTAACGGTTTACTGGTTGGGCAATACAGGCTGATTGACGAGGAAATTGATATCAAACTTAAAGTTAGCAATACGCTCAACAATCAGGTAGATAATGACTTGCAGCACCTCATGCAACTTCCTGTGATTAACCGGGCTGAAGGACCTGTTCTTCTCTCTGATTTAGGCCAGCTGGTTTTTTCTGTTCACCCAGGATTTCTGAATCGCTATAATGGCGTAAGAGCCATTACCATTACTGCCAATATCCGTGAAGGAAGTGCCATGTCAACAGTCCGCATAGTTGACAGAACAGAACAGTTTTTCCGAACAATCCAGGAGAATTATCCCGGGGTATCCTTGAACTTTGCCGGAGAGCATGAGTCAACCCAGCGTTCCTTTACCTCGCTTGCCTATGCTTTTCTGATTGCTCTAGTTCTTATTTATTTGATTCTTGCCAATCAGTTCAACTCCTATATCCAGCCTCTTATCATAATTTCTTCAGTCGTATTTGCTCTAACTGGGATCATTTTAGGAACATTTATCGCACAAACTCTCTTTACTATTTACTCATTCATCGCTATTGTTGGAGTGACCGGAGTGGTCGTCAACAGTTCGCTCGTGTTGATAGAATTTATTAATAAGTCATACCGGTACTTGCCAATCAGGGAAGCCATCGTGCAAGGGGCAAACATACGCCTGCGTCCTATTATCCTGACTACCCTGACCACAACTCTGGGATTACTGCCCATGGCAATCGGAATCCCTGAATATTCTATAATATGGGGTCCCATGGCCATGACCTTTGTTATCGGTCTCTGCAGTGCGGCCTTTCTGACCCTGACGATTGTGCCAGTGGAGTGGGATTTACTGATGAGAGCTGGTGGACAGAAGGAATTAGATGATCCGGGGAAAACAAAAATTTATATAGAGAAGAATCCAGTATGAGCGAAAAAGAAGAACCAATATCTGATACCTGTAAGCAGGAATTATCACTGACCCGTCAATACTCAGAAGATGTGACGGTGTTGCAGCAGGGGGATAAAACCATTCTTCTTGTCGGTACTGCTCATATCTCCAGGCAGTCAGTAGATCTGGTTGAAGAAATAATCAATAATGAGCAGCCCGACATGGTCTGCCTTGAATTGGATGATAAACGATTTGAGGCCCTTTCCAGGCCACAACGCTGGGAACAGCTTGACTTAAAGCAGATTATCCGTAACAAACAACTTTCCACCTTGCTGGTCAGCCTGGTCCTTTCGTCATATCAGAAAAAACTTGGAGGACAGCTTGGGGTCATGCCTGGTGCCGAGTTGCTTAAAGCCGCCGAGGTGGCGGAAGCAAACAGCATTCCGGTTCAGCTCTGTGACCGGGAAATCAGGGTGACCCTGCGAAGAGCCTGGCGTTCCACCTCATTATGGAAAAAAGGTTATCTGATGACCTCGCTCTTTGCTTCCCTGTTTGATGATACCAAACTTGATGAAGATAAGCTGGCTGAACTACGCAAAAAAGATGTGCTTTCCGGCCTCATGGATGAGCTGGGTGAAACCATGCCTGACATCAAAAAAGTACTCATTGATGAGCGGGATATCTTCATGGCGGAAAAGATCAGGGACGCTCCCGGCAAAAAAATTATTGCCGTGGTTGGTGCTGGTCATGTGGAAGGAATTAAAAAAGAAATTAATACAGATAACAGCAGTAGAATTGAAGAAATAAATACAATTCCTCCGGTGGGTAAAACCTGGAAATATATTGGTTGGGCAATTCCAATAATTATTTTATCTTCTATTGTCACTATTGGTTTTCGTCAGGGAATCGGTGAGGCCGGAGCTAATGCTTTGTTCTGGTTCCTTGCCAACAGCATCCCGGCTGCCATTGGTGCGTTGATAGCTTTTGCTCATCCGGCAACCATTATTGCCGCCTTTGCCGCGGCTCCATTTACCAGCCTGACCCCGGTCATTGGTGCCGGTTATGTATGTGCCTTTGTTCAGGTGATGAGTAAACCGCCGGTGGTGAGAGAGTTTGAGTCTGTGGGGTTTGATATCAGCCGTATACGCGGCTGGTGGCATAATAAATTATTGCGGGTTTTTCTGGTTTTTATTCTCACTGGTATTGGTTCAGGTATAGGTACCTGGGTGGGCGGTTATCGTATTATTAGTAATCTTTTGCAGGTATGAGGGTGGTAGGGGCATAATATTTGCCGTCCTTACACAGAATAAAAAAAGACAATGAAAAAGGAGTAGTCAGGTTGAACGGAAAGGAAAAAAAGATATTAAGAGGACTGGCACATAAACTTGAACCAGTGGTATATGTCGGCAGAGAGGGTTTGTCAGAGTCTTTGCTTGTCTCTGTTCGCCAGGCTCTGGCAGCCCGCGAACTGATAAAAATAAAACTTGGTCAGAACTGTCCGGTGGGGAAAAAAGCGGCAGCAGAGCAGCTTGCTGAACAGACTGGTTCAACATTGGTACAGCTAATAGGTAAAACCGTTGTTCTTTATTGTCCAAATGAGGAGTTAGAGAAAGATAAAAGAATTACTTTTGGTGGTTAAAGAAGTATAGAAGGGGGGTATTATGTTGCTTCAGGTGTCTCCAATATTGATCTGGTTTTTGGTTGGGATAGTTTTTTTTGGTATAGAGCTTACCATGCCTGTGTTCATTCTCTTTTTTTTCGGTCTTGGTGCCTGGCTAACGGCTCTGACAATTTTTTTTGTTGACATGGAACTCACCAGCCAATTACTCATTTTCACTGCATATAGTCTGGTAAGTTTACTGTTGTTCAGGGTATGGCTGCGCAAGATATTTTTTGGTGAATCCCTGATCGAAGAAGATGCAGTTGATGCTGATTCTGCTGGAGCGACAGCAGTAGTGGTAGAAGAGATATGCCCGCCTCTCCATGGCAAGATCAAATATGGTGGTTCTTTTTGGCAGGCTGAAGCAGAAGTACCAATTAAGGTGAATACGGTGGTCAGGGTAGTTGAACAAAAAAATCTACTGGTCAAGGTACGACCGGACAACTCGGAGGAAGGTTAATGGAATTGCTTTTTGGTCTAATAATTTTTGTGGTTTTGATTGTGATTATTCTGGCAAAAACTGCGGTTATTGTTCCGCAGAAACAAGAGTTTATTGTTGAGAGGCTGGGAAAATATCGGGCAACCCTGGGGGCAGGTTTTCATATCCTGATACCTTTTGTAGATAAAACTTCTTATAAGCGCTCTCTTAAGGAAGAACCAATTGATATCGCCGCCCAAACCTGTATAACTGCCGATAATGTAACCATGGAGGTGGACGGAGTTTTATATATTCAGGTTGTCAATACCAAACAATCAGCCTACGGGATCGAAAATTATCATTTTGCCGCCGCTCAGCTTGCTCAAACTTCGCTTCGTTCTGCAATTGGTAAGATTACCCTTGATAAAACCTTTGAGGCCAGAGAAACCTTGAACCAGCAGGTTGTTCAGGCCTTAGATGAAGCCGCCCAAAATTGGGGGGTCAAGGTTCTTCGTTATGAGATTAAAGATCTTCAGCCTCCCCGTTCCGTGCTTGAAGCCATGGAAAAACAGATGCGGGCTGAACGGGAAAAACGGGCGGAAATAGCCCGTTCAGAAGGTGATAAACAGGCGGTTATCAACCGGGCAGCCGGTGAGAGGGCTGAGGCCATTGCTCTTTCAGAAGGTGAGAAGATGAAAATGATCAACGAGGCTGAAGGCCGGGCCCAGGAAATTCTGAAAGTAGCAGATGCCACTGCTGAGGGACTTCGTAAGGTTGCGGAGGCCTTAGCCATGCCGGGCGGACATGATGCCGCCAATCTCGATGTTGCTAAAAAATATATTGACCAGTTTGGTAAATTAGCCAAAGAAAATAACACCATGATTATCCCCAGTAATCTCACCGATGTCTCTACTATGGTGGCAACTGCCATGGCAACTCTTCAGCATACTGGTTCCAAACCGTCTGTTTGATTATACCTGAATTGAGCGATTTTATGACGAAGATATGTGCTGATATCTTGTGTGCCAAGGTTTTTCGAAAACCGCAGGCATACCAGTTGGTCTGCTGAGGATTTTTGGGAAGCCTTGGTGCACAAGAGATCGGTGCAGATCAAGTTATAGAATCGCTCAACTTAGGTTATAGATTATAAGCCGTAAAAAAACAGCCAATGGTTACACGAAAGAAAAATAAAAGAAAAACAGGTAGACGCAAGAAAAAACTGGTGCTGGGAAAACTAAATCCGGCTCAGTTGGCTAATACCGGCAGGCAACTTGTTGACATCGGCAAATATGCCGAGGCGATCCTGTACTTTAAGGAACTTTACCGACAGGAAGCCGGGCAAGAATCCCGTCTGCTTCTTGCCCAGGCTTATAAATTACGGGTTAAGGAGATTGCCGATAAGGGGATGGCGGCAGAAGCCCTTGCCATATTGCACGATATGGAACGGGTCTGTCAGCTTTCTGCCTCGCCTCGGCAAATGGTTTCCCTTCTCTGTCTATGCCGGCAATATGATAAAGCCGTCTGTCTCTATTTAGATAACTCTGATGACTTTGGTAAAAATGAGCGGACACGATTAGATGAGTTTTTTGCGGCCCTCGCTCTATCAGGAAATAAAAAATTGCTTGATCTTTTCCCTGAGACTGATCCGATCCGCTCACATTACCCGCTGGCTCTGAGAGTTTTGTCAAGTTTTTGCCGGGGTGATGTGAAGAGTGCTTTGCGTGATCTTCAGACCATTTCCTTTCGTTCACCATATTGTCATTTTAGGCTTTTGATAAGTGGTTTGTTAAAAAATAAAGAGAGTCCGCTTCAGGCTCAGCAGGTTTTTGACAAATTACCAGCCAGTTCACCTTATCATCAGCTTATCGGTATTTTTTCCTGCCAATCCATGACCATAAAAGAACGCCTGGAGAAAATAGTTGCTGCTGATGCCGCGGAAAATCTCTCTCAGGTTGGCTCTGTTCTCGGGCTTTCCGGTAAACAGGCACGGTTTCTGGTCAAGTTAGCAGGTACTGCGGGCCAGGAAAGAAAGATCTTGCAATTACTCATGGGCAGCAGCAATGTCCTGCCCGAACAGACGAGTCAGTTGTTAGCTGATAAATTGGTTGTTTATGAGAAGAATATGAGTGATCAGGTCTACAAGGTGATTGCGAACAAGGAAGATTGGGAAACACTTCGTTTAGAGGCTCTTAACAGAGAAGTAAATGGTGAACCTTTTGGGGCCGGGGGGGCGTGGGAACTTTACTTGAAGTCTTTTCCGATAGATACGCCGGACTATGATTTGCGGCGGGCTCTTATCCTGCGTAGACAGGCCGATATACTAAAGCGTATTGCTCCTCATCCTGAGTTTAGTTCTGATAGGGGTTTAAGTTATTTGTTGGCAAGCGTTCAGTTAGACGCTGATGACCATCAGGTCTGGCTTGATATTATCCAACTGAGTCGCAGGCATAAAACAGCCAACGAGGCGTATCGGTTAGTGAACCGGGCGGTTGAACTGTTTCCGGATGATATTGAGATTCTCCTTAAGGCAATAGAGGCTACTGCACAGCGGGGAGCCTTTAAAAAAGCCTCTCGTTTTGCTGAGCGCCTGCTGGAGATTGATCCGATCAATGTTCAGGGCCAACAACTGCTTGCTGAAGCACATTTCAGCCATGGAAGGAAACTGGCGGCTCAAAAAAAATATGTACTTGCTGAAAAAGAGTTCTCTTTAATTGACCTGAAAAACCGGCACCGGTTTTACGGGGGCCGTGCCGGAATTTGCCTGGCAATGTTGGCTTTTGCCGGTAAAGACAGGAAAAAAGGGATGGAACTTATAGAGAAGAGCAGGGAGTATTGTTCATCTTCTCTTGTCGGTGCTTTGCTCGTTGCTCTGGAGGGGCGGCTTTTTAAGATTGCCGGCCCCATGCTTCGTGAATTTGACAAGAGCTTGCGGGCCGCGGCCAAAGAGGGTTTTGAGCAAAAAGAATGCTCTGAGCTTGGGGATTGGCTACAAAAGAGCCGGGGAGAGGAGAGGCTTGCCTTATCCGAGTGTGTGCAGGCAATGAAAAGTTACCTGACCCGGGCGATGAAAATTTCCTGGTCCAGAAAAGAGGCAGAAAATATTGCTGAATTATTACTGACTGCAAAAATGTATCCTCAATTGGAAAAATTTGCAGTCGGGCAGCAGGATATATTTATTGATGATCTGTATTTTGAGTTTATGCAGGAAGTTGGTGCATGCAGAGATGGCAGCAAGCCTATTTTATGGGAAATCAAGGATTCTTTGTACGATATGCTATATGAAGCCGCCGGGCAGGGCAATGTTTTACTTGCTGATAGAATTGGTGATTTTATAAAGAATTGTGTTGTTAAAGGTCGTGGATCTGTGGATAACTACATTGATGAAGACGGCTGTGAAGATGAGATTTCCGGCAACTTCTTTGAAGATATGCAGCACATTGTAGAGCTACATAAAAACGAAGTGAAGCCTGTTCGGAAGATTCCTTCTGAAAATAGACAGATGAATCTTTTTGATGACTTGTTTAATGCTGCTGATGAAGAGAAGGAATAAGAAATGAAATCTCCGTATACTGTACTTGCTGTATCTGTAGATAGTGATGATCAGCAAATAAAAAAATCTTATCTTGAGGCGGTGCGAAACAACTCACCGGATCAGAAACCTGATGAATTTCAGAAAATTCGTCAGGCCTATGAGCAGATTGCCACCCGTAAGGATAGACTACGATATGAACTGTTTGATACCAGTACTCCTGATATTGTCGAGATTGCCGAGCTGGTTTTTGAAGAGAGTAGTGACAGCAGCATAACAGAATCCGATTTTTGCAAGGTTTTAGATAATGTGCTTAGCCGGAATGTCCCAGAGTTGGAGTAGGTTGTGGATCAAGAAAAAAAAGAAGAGTTGTTACAGCAATTCAGTGAATATCTGGACTGTATTGATGATGAAGATGACCTGCCAGAAGATTATGATGCCTTTAGCCTGCACGCAGAATTAGCGGGGCTAAAAAACGAGGTGCAGATTGAGTCCCGACAGGTTAAGACGGCTCTTGATGATTTCCGTTCTGTTTTTTCCACCCTTGAACATACCAACCGGCTCCTTAGCCAGCAGCTCAAAGAATCCAGGACCCGTGAATCTGAAGCGGCCGGGCAGGAGGTGAAATCCCTGTTGATTCTCCTGCTGCCTCTCATTGAGAGATTTATGGAGGCGACCGCCCACGAACCCCCTAAAAAAGGAATCTTCCCCTTTGGTTTTATTAAAAGACAGCGGCAATGGATAGAGGCTCATCGCCAGGGAATGCTCATGTTGCAGGACCGGTTAACTGCAATCACCGGGAGGTCTGGGGTAAAGGTTGTAAACTGTATGGGAAACTCCTTTGACCCGCAATATATGCAGGCAATGGATATAAAATATGATGAACAGGTAGAGGAAGGAGTTGTCCTTGAGGAACTTCGCCCGGCCTTTTTCTTAAACGGTGAGGTATTGCATTTTGCTGAAGTCATAGTGAATAGAAAAGAGGCATAATAGATGAATGATTTAGTAATAGGGATTGATCTGGGCACAACCAACTCGGAAGTTGCCTTGTATCAAGATGGGGAATTGCAGGTCTTTGCAGGTGATGACGGGAAGCTTCTGCCTTCATATGTGGGCCTTGATGATCATGGAGAATTGCTTGTTGGCAGCCGGGCCCGTAATCAGTATCCTGTTTATCCTGAGCGCACGATTAAATCCATAAAGAGAAAGATGGGGGAGGATGAATCTTTATCATTGGGGGAAAAACAGTATTATCCTCAGGAAATTTCGGCGATTATTTTACGCTGTCTAAAAAAGATAGCTGAGGATAATCTGGGTGAAGAGGTGAAAAAAGCGGTGATAACCGTTCCTGCCTATTTTTCAAATATTCAACGGCAGGCCACCCGTGAGGCCGGAGAAATTGCCGGACTGGAAGTGTTGAAGATAATCAACGAACCAACTGCGGCTGCCCTGGTCTATGAAAGCGGGCAAAAAGGTGAAAAACTGGTACTGGTGTATGACCTTGGCGGCGGCACCTTTGATGTCTCTCTGGTACGGATGGAGGATAATGTGGTTGAGGTTGTTGCCAGTCATGGTAACAACCGGCTTGGTGGAGATGATTTTGATGCGGTTATCCTGGAGCGGCTTCTTGAATACTTAAAAAGTGAATACCGGGTGGAAGAGCCTGATCTTAGGGTGATCAGTCGTTTACGCCATGCCGCTGAAAAAGCTAAAATTTATTTATCTTCTCATCCTTTTGTCAGCATTGAAGAAGAATATCTTCTTGAAAAAGATGGAAATCCTGTTCATTTTAGTTTTGAACTATCACGCAGTGCTTATGAAAAAATGATTCAGCAGTTCATTGATGAAACCATTGATGCCGTTCATACTGCTTTACGCGATGGCGGCCAGGCTGCCTCAGATATTGACGAAATCCTTTTGGTTGGCGGTTCAACCCGTACTCCACTTGTCCGTAATCGTCTTGAAGAGGAGTTGAAGATGCCCACGAGGGGCGAGATTGACCCTGATCTCTGTGTTGCAGGAGGGGCAGCCATACAGGCCGCTATCCTAGCAGGTGATGAGGTCAGGGCGGTGCTGGTTGATGTCACACCTTATACCTTTGGCACCTCTTCCATTGGGGAAATTGATGGAGCATTCAGTTCATCCATGTTTGTGCCTCTGATTAAAAAGAACAGTCCCATACCTGTGAGTTGTTCAGATGTGTTTTTTACAGTGCATCCTGACCAGGAGGAGGTAGTTGTAGATGTTTTTCAGGGAGAGGAACCAGACGCAGAAAATAACATTGAGATTGGCAAGTTTTCTGTTAAGGGTTTGAGCAAAGGACCGGCACATAATGAGATAATCATTGGCTTTAGTCTTGATGCAAACGGGATTTTGAATGTTGAGGCCACTGAAAAGAAAACCGGGCTTGCCAAGTCCATAACCATTGATAATGTTATCTCCCGTTTTGAAAACGATGAGCTTGAACGGGCCAGGGGAAAAATTATTGAACTGTTTCCTGCTGAACCTGGAGTGAATGCTGAAAATACTGAAAAGACTGACGACAAGACTGGAAATGCTAAAAAAGATGAAGTTCTGATGGAAAAGGCCAGAGGTCTGCTTGATAAAGTTGAAGAAGATGACCGGGATGATATGATTGAGCTGTTGGAGGAAATTAAGGATGCAGGCCTTGAAGATAATGATCGCCGTCAAACAGCATTGGACGAGTTGGCGGAAATTATTTTTTACCTGGAGAACTAAACCATGACCCACTGTCCAATCTGTCGGGCCAGGTATCGCCTAAGTGATAATTGTCGAAGATGCGGTACGGATTTACAGTTACTGCTCTCTCTAAGCAATACTGCCGAGTGCCATGCTCGTCGTGCTATCCATCTGCTCATGGTTGGAGATATGGATAGGGCAGGTTATCATGCAGGCAAAGCAAAAGTATTACACTGTACCACCTTTAACAGGTTACTTGATGGTTTTATTGCCCAGTGCCCGGTGTGATAGATAAACCGTAAGTGGTCACAGGGTACCTCGCTTTTGAACGATCAGTCCGGCTTACGTAGCAACCAGTACGCTGCACCGAACTGCTTGTCCAAAATCAAGGCACCCTGTAACCACTTACAAGGCAGCGGTTTTATACATTTTTTCATTTTACCCTGTGATCGGTTACGATAAACCAGTATGGCTGGAGCAGATTGGCCACAGACCCACACTGGTTACATGAAAAATATCCCACAAATCATTTCAGATCGGTCCAGTATTCATCAGGCATTTCCCTTGCCAGAGCTAGGGCTCCATCTGAGCCACTAAACAGAGGATCATTCACTGCCTGTACCTTGGCAGGGCCGTATTCACCGAGAGCCTGTTCAAGATGGTTGACCAGTCCTTTAATCTGACTTCCCCCACCGGCAATAATGATATTCTGGCGAATAATACCTTGATATTCAGGATCAAACCTGGCTATCAGTTCAATGGTTGTTTCCAGTATAGCTGGCAGGATAGATTCACATGCCCTTTGCAGGTCATCAGTGATATCATGTTGGGTATTTTTCCCTGCCACTGGCATTGCCACCTCAACTTTACCGCCATTATCTCCAATGAAACTGTGTTCTTCCTTGAAACGACGAACCATGTTGATATTAAAATCAGCAGCCGGGTAGCGTTCCTTAAGAAAATTATACAACTGTTGATCAATATAATCCCCTGCGGTCAGTACGGTTTTCTGATCGCTTTCCTCGGGAACAGTTCCGTGCATGATGCAAAAATCAACCGTACCGGCACCAATATCAATAATCATGGCATTATCCAGGGCCTCGACTCCATAGGCCACTGCAAATGGCTCTGAGACCACCATCAACGATTCTGTAAATTCTGCCACAGCTTTTTTTAAGGCTATTTTATTGGCCTTGAAAGATTCAGCCGGAACGCCAACCACAGCCCGGATTGGTGCCTTGTCAGTCTTGCCGCTGACCAAGCCGACAAGATGTCGTAACAGCTCTTTGACAGCCTCCTCGTCCCGGGCGGTTCCCTCTTTGATGACTCCATTTTTTAAGGGGCGGTACATGTCAAGAGAAAGGCGGTGAGCAATGGCGTCCGCACCAAAAAGTATCGGTTTCCCCACCACTTTGCGGGCAATAAAATCCTTGGGCCAGCCGACAAAGCTCTCTACCCATTCTTTTTTATCGTTATCTGCAGAAATTGCACTGCGTGAAGTCCCGAGATCAATGCCGACAAGTAATGGCTTGTCAGCTACTTTTTCCGTATTTTCTTTTGTATTCTTCCTGCTTTTTGTGGTCATCTGGTTCTCCATCAACGATATGTAGATTTTTATGTTCAAGATAAGCAACAATTCCGTCTCGAATTGCTTTTGTGATCCTGTTACGGTATTCCGGTTTCTTCAGGTTAATTTCCTCACCCTTATAACTGATAGCTGAAATCTCCACCAGTACACTTGGAGCGTAAACACCAAGCAATACTACAAAAGGTGCTGTCTTGGTGCCGTGATCAAAAATATACCTGTTGTCTTTGCTCAGGTTGGCAAAAAGATTTTTCTGAATTGAAGCGGCTAACATGGCCGATTCCTGAGTTTTCATGGTGTTACCAATTTTTGCAACCATACTTTTAAAGTCGCCGGTCTTAATTCCGGAACCACGATTTTCCAGCTTGGCAAGTTGTAGTGCATGTCGATCCGCAGGAGGCCCAAAATAAAAGGTTTCAACAAAGTTGTAATGCCTTTGGGGAATGGCATTGACATGGATGGAAATAAATAAATCTGCCTGGTTGTTATTGGCAAATTTTACCCGGTCAGACAAAGAAATAAACACATCCTGATCCCTGGTCATAAGAACTTTGTAACGACCACTCTTTTCAAGAAGATAACGAAGTCTCAAGCCGATATCCAGGACTATTTCCTTTTCATAGGTTCCCATGATGCCCACTGCCCCGGGATCCCTGCCGCCATGACCGGGATCAATGACAATGGTGCGTACATCAAGTCCGAATACGGAACTGATCCGTATTCGTTCATCATTGAGCAGCATGCTGTAATTAAGCAGCCTGTCCCGGGAGGTATCAATAAGCAGGGGCGTGGGACTCGTTAGTCCGCCGGTATCCTGCATAACAATGTCAGACCAAGGTAAAACGGCCATTGCCGTAACCTTTGTTGATTGCGGTTCTTGTTCAAAAAAAACCGGGAAAACAAAAAACCGGGTGGTGGTGAAAAGTACTGCGATCAAGATGACAGTCAACAGCTTAACAAGAAGGCGGTTACGGCGATATCGTTTTGCGGTGTTGATAGCTCCGTAATTACTCTCACCTAATTGTTTATTATCCTCGTAAACCTTGCTGAGGATTTTATTTTTACGCTTTATGTTAGCCGATGCAGGCATAGTCAGGATTAGATGATGATTGTCAATGTTTGGATTATGCTAAAAATTACCCAAACCACTGTGTGGTCGAATAATCCTTTCCAAGGAAACCGATATTTAATTATCTCATGACAATCATGAGATAATGTATTATATGTTTGTCAAAGATTAGTGTCAACGAATCTTTGACAAACACTTTTACCTACTCTATCAATTTTATATGAATGATGATAAATACTCCAGACCACAGCGATTATATTTTATGGTTCGCTTCTTAAGGGCTGGTCAATCATATCCAGCTATGCTGGTTAGAAGTGGAGTACCATGACTGCTGAAATAGATGACATAACCATAGATTATGAAGAGGATAATGTCTTGCTTGTCAGGGAGCTTGACAAGGAAATCCTTTCTAAAGGAGCATGGACAACCATTCTGTTTCGTTACCAGGATTTTAACCGCAGTAAAAAGGAATATGGTCAGGATAAGTATACCATCAGACGATATCAAAAAAGAAATGGTCAGTACTTATATAAATCAAAATTTAATATCTCCAGTGCCAAACAGGCAGAAAAAATCATCGCAACTCTGAGTAAATGGATAGGGAGAGAACAGTAAGCAGTTGCTATCAATATCGCTTCGCGATTTGTTAGGGGGATAGCTTCAGTTTGCTGTCAGAGCAGTAGATAGCTTATCCTGTAGGCATCGTAAACTCTTTTTAAAATTTTCTGTTGTTTCTTGTTGACACATCTCAATATTTCCTGTAGGTTCCAGCCTCGTTGCTCATTGACAGGTACGAAACAATCCTGCTGGCAACAAAAAAAACCCAGAGCAACCTCAATTTTATTATTGACAAGTTTTGTTAAGCAGG
>CAYRGM010000031.1:0-17253 GCA_964423765.1 uncultured Desulfobulbaceae bacterium | reverse complement strand
CAAGAGATCGGAGTCTCGTTGCACTCGCTTACCTGGTGCAGATAAATTTAGCACCATTCGGGCAGGCTTTTAGTATGTTAATAATTAATTGTAAAGTTAACAACATCAACTGATGATATCGCACCACGCGTGACACATAACCATATACAATGGCCCGAAAATGAAAATTCCTATGCTATCAAGCTAAAAAATCGCTCAACTCAGGTTACAATATGTCAGGAAGCTTAACGCCACTGGGACGGAATTATTGAATTAAATTTTTTATCTACTTTTTGTTTAGTCTGCTCATCAACCTCTAAAATTTCTGTATACCAGGGTTTCATTCGACAGTCAAATACTATGGGTGCCTCCAGACCTACATGAAAACGGTGGGTTGTCATGGTTTTTCCATGGATATCAGCAGCTGGTTCAAAACGGGTAAAAAAAGTCCAAAGAAATTCTTGGAGGTTTACAGTGGCCTCACGGCTGGAGTCAACCAAGATGATAACCGGCCAGTTTTCGAGGCTCTTATGGCTTGTCAATTCTTTTGCCTGTCCAGGGTTTTCCTGATAACTTACTCCCTGAACAACCAAGGTGCCTGGCAGAAAAACTTCCGGTTTTGAACATCCATCCGGCAGGGATGCGGAGAACTCCCTGGGGAGTTCTCTTAGTTTTTCCCGCCCTAATCCCATCATCATGGCTTTTGAGCCTTTATTGACCGAAGGCCCTGTATAATCAAGGGTATCCTGGGATACATTGGAAAAAACAAACAAATCTTGATCCCATTGTATCCGCTCAAGAATATGCTGCCAGAGGCTGGGGAAATCCTCCACATCAATGAAACCGTCGGTAAGAAGGAGAAATTTTGTCAGCGAAAGCTGTCCTTCACCAAGGATACGCAGACCACTGGCAAAGGCTTCTTTTGGATAGCGATTTTCAACCCGGGCGGCGGCCAGAGAGTGGAAGCCGGTTTCACCAAAAGTTTTAAGCTGTTTAACTCCGGACATGACCAACGGAAACAGAGGAGAGAGCAGTTCCTGAAGAAAATCCCCGATAAAATAATCTTCCTGTTTGGGATGCCCTACCACCGTGGCAGGATAGATGGCATTCTTACGATGATAGAGATGACTTACCTGGAAAACCGGATAATCATGTTTGAGAGAGTTATAACCGTAATGGTCGCCAAATGGTCCTTCAGGGCGGCGAATATGGGGCGGCACCATGCCTTTGATGGCAAATTCCGCCTCAGCCACAAGATTATGGCCACCTTTTGGGTCTTTAATCATGGTAAGTTTTTTACCCTGGAGTAATGAAGCAAGGATGAGTTCCGGGATATTTTCAGGCAGCGGAGCAATGGCGGCAAGCATCAGAGCAGGCGGACCTCCGATATAGAGAGTCATGTCCAAGGGCTGATTGCGGCTCTCAGCCACATGGTAATGAAAACCGCCTCCTTTGTGGATCTGCCAATGGATGCCGGCTGTGGTATTGTCATATCTCTGGATACGGTACATGCCAAGATTATGACCTTTGCCATCGGGGTGTTCTGTGTAGACAAGAGGCAGCGTGACAAATGGACCACCGTCTGAGTGCCAGGAAGTGAGCATGGGCAGCTCGCTTAACCGGGCCGGCTGTTGACAGGATTCCATTACTGCCCCTGTCTGGACGCTTTTTAAACCAACTTTCATGCCTTGGCTGAAGAGAGAGCGGGATTTCCAAAGTGTGGACAGTGAGGGGGGGAGAGCGTTTTCTGCAAGGTGAACCAGGTCGCGGACAAAGTCAAGGGGTCGTTTGCCAAAGGCCATTTCAAGCCGCTGGTTGGAGCCAAACAGGTTGGTTATCACCGGGAAAGAAGAGCCTTTAATCTTGGTAAAAAGAAGGGCTGGCCCTTGACGGGCAATGACCCGACGATGGATTTCAGCAATTTCAAGATATGGGTCAACTTCTTCATTAATGACCAGAAGCTGATTATTTTTTTTCAGCAGGTCTATGAAGTCCTGGAGGTTAAGCAGTGGAGACATGATTTTCCTCTGGTTTGGAATTTTTGATTCCTGATTTTTAGTTCAGTCACTCAGTTTTGAACTAAAAACTTAAATTTCAAGCCTGACCTTTTACGATTTACCGCTTTATGTGTTATTCTGAATCTACGGGTTCAAAAACCTATTGTCTGTCCCCTGCATCCAGAAAAAGACTGTGATATTCGTTTTTTTGCAAGTGATTGTGCATGATCCTGGTCAAGAGTTTAACGACTTCTTCTATCTCTTCTTCGCCCAGTCGTGGCAGCAAGGTGTTTAAGAGTTGATCTCTGCTGAACAGTTTGAGGAAAATGGAGAGCGATTGTTCATCCGTTATTCTGTTCAGCCCGAAGCAGATAGAGTCAGGGCCTTCCTGTTTTTGTGTATCCATGGTCATCCGGATATTATTTTCCACCAGACCTTGCGGGTACGGGGACCGTCATATTCACAGAAAAAAATCCTTTGCCAGGTGCCAAGCCGTAACTTTGCCTCTTCTATGATAACTGTTACCGAGCTGCCGGTAAGGGTGGTCATGGCATGGGAGGGAGAATTGCCTTCCTGGTGCCGGAAAGGGTAGTCTTTGGGGATAATTTGCTGGAAAACTCCAATCAGATCTTGGCAAACATCCGGATCCGCCCCTTCATTGATGGTGATGCCGGCAGTGGTATGTGGACTGTAAGCGACAAGCAAACCACTTTCTGCTCCGCTTGTCTCAACAGCCTCCTGGAGTTGCCCGCTGATGTCAACAAACTCCATGGCAGCATTGGTTGAGAGCATAAAAGAACCGCTATGCATGGTGATCAGTTCTCAAGATGCCAATTACCAAACTCATCTCGGCAGGCAGTTGAGTAGGTTTTCTGAGGGATACCGTCAATAATGGCGGTGATTTCTGCTCTTCGGCATATTCGGTTGTTTTTGGGGTTGGTGAAGGCTGGTTCAGGGACAACTCTATACTGGGTACCAGTGTCAGGGTTAACCCATGACGATACTTGATGGGAGCGCCCCCGATCATAGATATTCACAAGTCGTCTCTTGTCTGACTTGTCCATTTCATTACCAAGTATGTAACCGAGAAGGCCACCCACTGCTATCCCAATCAGAGTTCCTTCTGTGTCCTGACCAATGGCTTGGCCTAATATTGCTCCTGCGACGGCTCCACCGACTGCCCCGGCCTGACCTTTTCGTCCCTCCTGTATCTGCATATTGGCACATGAACTAAGAGCAAGAAAAGAACAGACAAGCATGATGGAAAAAATCTTTTTCATGGTAATTCTCCTGTAAGTTTTTTATGTTTATGTTTATGTTTATTTGAGTATTTTGGTCGTGTTGTCATTAATGTCAGACATCGTACACTCCTTAAAAATACCCTGTTTTTTTGCACGATTTTTTTGTCATTCCGGCATGCTGTTAGCTTAAAACATACCCTGTTCCGTCATTCCGGCATGTTGTTAGCCGGAATGACGGAGTGTGTGCCGCTTTACTAAAAAGACTGGCAGAACGGGGTTTACTGAATATTTACAGGAATTTTTTGTCCATTTTTGACACATTTTCTTGATTTCACAAGGGTTAAAATCTAATGTCGTGGCTTATTTTACGATGTCTGTAGTGTAGAAATAAGGTATTAGATTGATCAGGATGATTGGTAAATATTCGGGTTGGTAAAAAAACTCTCATAAACAAGGACTGTAAATGTTTGGGTAGTGCCTTAGATTCGTTCATTCTGGCCGGTGAAGCGTACTTTTGCTACTCGAACCGGTCAGAATGGACGAATAGGTAAGCGAGGAACGAGACTCCGTGAGGTGCTACCCGAATGTTTACGATGATTGATGGTCATTCTGAATGGTATCGGGTAATTCTCGCTGGGGTTGAATACCAAGTTCCTTTAAAGTATTAACTCTTGAAATCAAATTGCCTTTGCCGGTCAACAGACGATTACGGGCAGTATGCCATGACTGATGACTTTGTTCGAGACGAAAACCTATATCTTCAAATGCTTCAAGAAAACCTGCAAATTTATCATATAAATTTCCAGCTTGTTTGGCAATAGCTAAACCGTTTTTTCCCTGTTCGTCAAGCCGCCAGAGATTGTGAATGGTACGGAGAATGGCAAGCAGGGTTGAGGGGCCGGCCAGGATTATTTTTTTTCGCATGGCCAGATCCGGTAAATCAGGTTCATGGAGCAGGGCTGCCTGAAATGCAGGCTCGGTGGGAATAAAGAGGATAACAAAATCCAGGCTAGTTATGGTCGGCAGACGGTGGTATTTTTTGCCAGCCAGGCTCCGGATATGGTTATGCAGAGATTGAATATGAAGTTTAAGCAGCTTTTTTTGTCTTTCATGGTCTTCCTCTCCGGCTGCTTTTGTCCAAGCAGTCAGAGAAACTTTGGCATCTATCACAACATCTCTGCCACCTGGCAACCTGATAACTACATCCGGTCGGTATAGTTGCCCGTTCTCGTCTCGTAGAGATATCTGGGTTTCAAATTCATGCCCTTTTCGCAAGCCGGAATTTTCCAGGAGTTTTTCAAGAACCATTTCCCCCCACTGTCCCTGGATTTTATTTTTTCCCTGTAAGGCCCGTGCAAGATTTCTGGCTTCATTACTGATTTGCTGGTTCAGGGTTCTGAGAAGTTCAATCTCTCTGCACAGGGCGGCATGGTCACGGCTATTTTTATCGTAAACTTCTTCTACTTTTCCCTTGAAGTTCTGTAGTTGTTCCTTAACAGGATTGAGAATAGAGGTGAGATTTGCCGCGTGCTGCTCGGTAAGTTGTTGTCCCTGCTGCTCCATGATCTGCATGGAGAGCAGCTGAAAATCTTTTTTCATCTGTATTCTGGTTTTTTCAAGGATGTTTTTCCTCTCCTCCATGAGTATTTTGCTTGCAGACAGCTCTGCCTGCAGGGTTGCTGTATTGCGGATTGATTGCTGCTGCTTGGCAAGGAGGACTTGCCGTTCATTGTCTATTTGTTGTTTTTCTGCTTCAACTCTTAACAGGTTGCGGTTTGTCAGTTCCAGACGGATGGAAAGACCTGATTTTTGCCTGAGCAGCCGGTTGTAAATAGTGAAAGCTATGAACAGGATTGGAATAGCCGCAGCAAAAAATCCTGCGATGAGAGAAAGAAGATGGATATGATTCATTATGGAAGAAAGCATGGTCAACGGTTATCTTCTCCTGGAAAGGCGGCCCAACTCTTCGAAAGTGGGGCCAGGTCTCATCTTAAGATATTATTTTTCCTTTATAAAGGGGGGTCAAGTATGCCGTTGATTTTTAACAGTAAAATCAGACAACACGGATACTTTCCGGCATTATAAGACAAGAAATATTTCCTCTATCTTTCTAAGTTTATCATTACTCATGGCACAATAGCAAGCTCAGGGATATTCTTATATCAAAGGTAGACTTGACCCCTTCCTTGTTGTCAGCAAAGATCTAATCACCCATTGTGCGACCCCGATTCATCAGATGCTACCAGGTGCCAAGGTATTCAAGGCGTAATGGTCAACTCATAGTAACATGAGTGTAGCTCCGTCACATCTATATGTCAAGATGAGACTTGACCCCATGTTTCTCTTATCCAACTTGGATTCCGGCGACAATCCAGCACAGCTATTACCAAGACTATATTCTCAACAATTTCATAATACACGCCAAATGGAAACCGTTTGGAGAAAAGCCGATGGAATCCGAAAACTACACAGTGCATGCCTCCGAAATATGCGAGAGAGTCGATATCAGAGTATAGCGAATCGAGAAAGTAAGATCCAAGGCCAGAAGATTGCCGCTCATAGAAACGGTACCCCTTTTCAATATCTCTCTCGGCAGGATCAAGGATTCTTACTCGCATGCAATGTTCTTTCTGATTCTGTTTTTAGCTTCTTCCCAGTCAGATATGGTTATCTTGCCGGCTGTTAAGGATTTTTTTCTATCTCTGAGGATATCTTCATGCCAAGCCGGTGATTCAAGCGTCTTCTCATCAATAGTCAGGTCATCCCAAATAGCCTCCATTAAATTGAGTTTTTGAGCAATTGTAAATTGTGATAAATGTGGAATATTAATTTTTTCCATAATCTTTCCTTTCGTGGAAAAAACACACTGGTAACAATAGAGTGCAGCTGAATAGTTATGTGTTTTTTTAAGTTTTTTGAAGCAATATTAAGAGAATAACAGATATAGTTAGCATAGATATCATATAACGAAGGTACCCTTCGGGCAAACAAACGAACCACGAATGAACACTGATTTTTATTTGTTGTTTGTTGTGTTTTAAATTTGTGTCTATTCGTGTTTATTGGTGGTTCAAGATTAATGAGAAACTTTGATTTTCCGATACATAAACATATTTGAAAGGTCATGATATTCAGGCAGATTTTTTATTTTTTCTGTAAGACCTGTATCTATAATCTGTTTCTCATGTAATATAAGTAAGGTGCCTCGAAAAGAAAAGGAAAATAAGGCTAAGGGAGTAAATTATATGGGGCTGCTGAGGGAAATAACTACGCAGATTACATGAATAAGTTTATAAAACAGCATACAGGACGACCCGACCTCGCTGATATCCAATTTAAACGCATTATTCTGACCGGGTTTCGGGCAACCGGAAAATCTCTCGTTGGTCGTATCCTTGCAAAAAATATGAGCCTGGATTTTCTGGATACAGACAACCTGTTTGTTAAACAAACCGGTGTTACTCTGGCAGAGTTTATTGAAAAATACGGTTGGGATGAGTTCCGGATACTGGAAGAAAAGATTCTATTTTTCTTAAGCAAGATGAGCGGAGTGGTGATTGCAACCGGCGGAGGAGCAATCCTTCACGGGCATGCCTGGGCGGCATTAAGGGGCAATGGTGAAGGTGTCAGTATCTGGTTGCGGGCTGAAATCGCCACTATCATCAACCGCCTTGCTGAAGATAAAGGCAGTACCCGTCAGCGACCATCATTGACAGGAGAATGTTGTTTGACGGAGACAAAAACTCTTGTTGAGCAACGGCAGCCTCTGTATGATGCTGGTTCTGATATGTCTTTTGATACCGATAGACTATCCCCCTCTGAACTCGCGGATAAGATTGAGAGAAAGATTGCTGAATTGCAGGTGTCGGGTTTGGGAAAATAATGGAGAAAAAAGAGTCCACACTTACTGCTTTCTCTCACCTTATACAGGTGTATCAGGTGAGAGAAAACCAAGAAAATAAGGAAAAAAGATATGGCTGGAAATTCATTTGGTATTCTTTTTAAGGTTACAACCTGGGGAGAGTCCCATGGTACGGCATTGGGAGCGGTGATTGACGGGTGTCCTCCGGGACTGGAACTCAGTGTACCAATTATCCAGGCAGAACTGGAAAGGCGGCGGCCTGGTAAGGGAGGAGCAACTTCACCGAGAAAAGAGCCTGATCTGGTACAGATAATGTCCGGCATTTTCCAGCCGGAAGGCTCTAAATATGAGTTGACCACCGGCACTCCCATTTCCCTGATCATCATGAACAGGGATGCTCACTCAAAGTCTTATGATCATCTCAGGGATGTTTTTCGTCCCGGTCATGGTGACCTGACCTATCAGGCAAAGTATGCAATTCGTGATCATCGGGGTGGTGGTCGGGCTTCGGCCCGGGAAACCGTGGCCAGGGTGGCAGCCGGGGCTGTTGCTGCTCAGTTGCTAAAAAAATATGATATTGAGGTCAAGGCATATACAGTTGCTCTGGGCGGAATAAGTGTTGCACAACGCAATATGGATGAGATCTATGAAAATCACTTGTTCTGCCCTGATAATAAAGCTGCGGCACAGATGGAAGAGCGACTGGCAGCCATACGAAGACAAGGAGATACCCTAGGTGGCATTGTTGAAATCCGTGCCACCTGCCCTGCTGGTCTGGGTGAACCGGTTTTTGACAAGTTGGATGCTGAGTTGGCAAAAGGGTTGATGTCAATTGGTGCGGTCAAAGGAGTGGAGATCGGGGCAGGATTTGCGGCTACGGCAATGCTGGGTTCTGAAAATAATGATCCGATCAGGCCCGATGGATTTTCCGATAATAATGCCGGTGGTATATTGGCTGGCATCAGCAACGGAGAGCCTTTGCTGATTCGAGTAGCAGTCAAACCAATTCCTTCTATAAATAAAGAGCAGGAAACTGTAAATCTTGCTAATAAACCGGTCAAAATCAAGATTGGCGGCAGACATGATATATCTGCAATTCCCAGAATAGTACCGGTTTGCGAAGCAATGGTCAAGCTGGTGTTAGCGGATCAGCTTTTGCGTCAGTTGTCGCTTAATTAATCTGTAGATAGGGTGGAGGGTATGGGCAGGGAACAGGAAAATGACAAATAAAATAAATTCTGTCTGGATGGTCAGTCGTGAGTATGACGCTCTGGCCGGAGCCGGCGGGGTTAAAGATGTCTGTCGTCAACTGGCAGAAGTTCTGGTCAATGAAGCCGGGCTTGAAGTTACGGTTATCTTGCCGAGATACGGGTTCATGGATGCGAAGGCTTTGGGTTTTTCCCAGTTACCCTGGATGGCCGGTGATATGGATGATGCCGGACAAGGTAGTATTGCCAATGTTGATACTGTGAACATGAACTATGTTGGGGAAGAGAGACGGGAGCAAGTAACTTATCTACAGCGGACAATCAACGGGGTAAGGGTTGTGCTGGTTGAAACCCGGCGGTTTGCGGAAAAACTAGGAGTTTACACTTATACGAAAAAAGAGGAAGAAAAAAAATCATGGCAGAGCCGGGGAAGTGGGCATTTTGATTATTTTGCCATGAATATTCTTCTTCAGAAATCGGCTCTGAATATCATGATTCTTCTTGATGAACGACCTGATATTATTCATTGCCACGATGGTCACGCCGCGACTCTTGCCCCCATGCTCAGGGAGAATTCCGGGTATCGGCATTATTTTCGTCACAGTGGCGTGGTGGTAACCATTCATAATGGAGGATTGGGGTATCATCAGGAAGTGGCTGATCTGGCTTTTGCCCATGCGATTACCGGTTTGCCGAAGTCGGTGATCCTTGCCAGTCTGCTTGATGGTAGTTTTGACCCGTTTGTGGCTGCTGCTGGATATGCGGTTTTCAATACGGTTAGTGAAAATTATGCCCATGAGCTACAGGAAACCAGTGAAGATCTCCGCACCGGCTGGCTTGGTCACCGTTTACTTAAAAAAGGGGTGAGACTGGCTGGCATAACCAATGGGATTAATCCCCATGATTTCGATCCTGCTGAACCAGAAAATCTTGGTCTTGCCGCTCCTTTTTCTCCGGTGCGGGGTGATCTTGCCGGTAAAAAAATATGTAAACAAGAGATACTCGATCAATGTGCAGAAATTCGAATATGGCAGCTAATTGATCAGATAGGTAGTTTAAGTAGAGATGTGGGTCTGCCCCTGTTCACCTTTATTGGTCGTCTGACTGATCAGAAGGGGGTGGATGTGCTTCTTAAGAGCCTGGATTTACTTCTTGAGGAGGATCGCAATTTTCAGTTGTTGGTTTTGGGTGATGGCAGCCCTGATCTTGAGCTGCAGTTAGCGGCCTTAACGAGACGAAAAAACGCCATTGGCCGAATATGTTTTCTTAAAGGATATGACCAGGCACTTGCCCTCAAGGTTTATGCGGCCGGCGATTGGTTTTTAATTCCTTCATTATACGAACCCTGTGGTTTGACTGATTATATCGCCCAATTGTTAGGCAATCTCCCCATTGTGCACAGGGTTGGCGGTCTGGTTAAGGTAGAGGATGGGAAAACTGGTTTCAGCTATCGTAAACATTCTCCGCAGGCCTTGAAAGAGAGCATGCAGCGGGCTTTGTTGGTCTATAGAGAGCAATCCGGGCAGATTTTGGCCATGCAGAAAGAGGCGGTGCGGGTGATCCATGAAAGATTTACCTGGAAAAAGGTAATGGCAGAGTATCTGGATATTTATGAACAGGCCAGGCTGCAGGCTCTAAATTATAAGCCACAAGATATTTATAGTCCAAACGCCTCGCCTGATACCTGATTTATTTGGTTAACCCTTACGAGATGCTGGGCAAACAAAGTTTTGATGGTAACAATTTTCATCAGCATATTGACCTTGCGACTGTGAAGTCTGAAAGAATTTTTAAAATATATATTTATAATGGTGGAAAATTCAGACAATAAGGTACACTGAAACTGTATTTGTTTAATTGGTGTCTGGCAGGAAATGCATATAATCATAAGCTAAGAAAATCCAGGAGAATATTATGGGTATTAAGATTGGAATTAATGGTTTTGGCCGGATTGGGAGAAATATTTTCAGGGCCTTATATGAAGATGAGTTGTTTGCTGATCTTGAAATAGTTGGCATTAACGATCTGACTGATATTAAAACCATGGCTCATCTGTTAAAATATGACTCGGTGATGGGTACTTTTGTCGAGAATGTGAAGGCTATGGATGACGGCATTATGATAGGTTCTAAATTTGTTCCGGTAACTAATCATCGCCGACCGGCAGATATACCCTGGCGGAATTACAGGGCTGAGTACATCATGGAGTGTACAGGATTATTTCGGGATGCGGATTCCGCCGGAGCCCATATAGATGCCGGAGCATTCAAGGTGATTATCTCTGCCCCGGCCAAGGGAGATGTCAAGACCCTGGTGATGGGGGTCAATGAAGATGAATATGACCCAACCACTCAGCATGTGGTCTCCAATGCCTCATGTACGACTAATTGTCTTGCTCCGTTTGCCCGGGTGATTCTTGATAATTTTGGAATAAAACGAGGGTTGATGACCACTATTCATGCCTATACCGGAGATCAGAGGCTTCTTGATTTTCCCCATCCCGACCTGCGACGGGCCAGAGCCGCCGCCATGTCCATGATACCCACCAGGACTGGAGCGGCAGCAGCTGTAGCCCTGGTAATCCCGGAGCTGAAAAATAAATTTGATGGGCTGGCGGTCCGGGTTCCAACTCCTAATGTCTCCCTGGTCGATGCGGTGATTGAAGTGGAACGGGAGACAACGGCCAAGGAAATAAACGATGCCATTGCCGCAGCCGCCAATCGTTATCTTCGTTATACGGAAGAACCTCTGGTCTCCGTAGATTTTCAGGGAGATCCGCATTCATCCATTGTTGATGGTCTTTGTACCCGGGCCATGGGTACCACAATCAAGGTGATGAGCTGGTATGATAATGAGTGGGGATACTCAAATCGGATGCTTGATCTTGCTCTTCATATGGAGGCGAACAAGCCTTTGTAGTTTTTTCATAACAAGTTCGTTCACCGGCACGCCATCTTCCGGGTCTTCTGCTGGTCGCCACTATCCCTGACGAAAGATTATATTTTTTCTGTTCTCTGTCCTCTGGCTTCTGACATAAAGCAGGTGAATATGAATTCTGTAATAAACAAAAAAAACAAAACAGTTGCAAAAACCCTTGAATCGGATGCCCTGCAGGCAAATCTTTTGGAAACTGCCACCAGTGCAGTGGTGATTGATGAATCCCTGCGTAGTCTCGTTGATATTGTTGTCAAGTTTCAGGGCTTGTCGGCCCGGCTGGAAAAACTTCTTTATGAAATAAGCCACCCCTTTCGTAACTGGCAGATGATTATCCCAGAACTACGGAGTTTTGTTCTTAAAAATCTCAAATATTTTTATGGTCATGAACGGGGAGTACAAGCTTTTACCCTTTTTACCTCTATTTTTTGGGAGGCACTTGTTGATTCCCAAAAAAATTCCAGACTATCAAAAATAATTATTGAGGGCCTGCTGGCTTATGCGGATAAACTGATAAACTCTTTGGACTATGAAGGACTGCAGCGGTATGAAACTGAATTGAATGTTTTTTTTATCCGCCTTACCACTCTTGAAGATGAACTTGATTTAAAGGTGATGATGTACATGGTGCAGGGACATCATCCCATGAAGAAAATGGCTGTAAAACTGCTTGCCCTTACAGAAGACAGAAGCGAAAAGAGAGAAGAGAGAGGACAAAATCCCAAGCTCCAACCCCATAACTTGGAGTTCGATTACACTGCTGTCGCGGTCTTGATGAAGAGAATCCTTACCCTTAACTATCGTTACTGGCTGCTTGAAGATGATCCCTATGCCTGGTTTGAGAAGAATTGCGGGAAATACTGTAGTGACTGGCAGGCCGGAGCTCTTTTTACCGCTGTTTCCCATGCCGTAATTAGTCAACATGTACAGTTATTACAGTCGGTTAATCTCGATGAAGCACCCCGGGCAGCCCTGGAAAAAATCCTGGAGTTACCTGCCCATATGGACATTGTTCGTCTGTACCGGGCAATTCCCGCCAAACTGGCCGCTGAACCGATTCCTGATAATAAGAAAGAGTCGTTTGCCGAGAATCGAAAGTTGCTTTTTCTGTTCATAATCATGGACACAGGCGGTTTGTACCTTATCCATGAAGAGACCCTGCGGGAGATCAACCGTTCCCTGATCAAGCTGATTCGTAAACAGAGTTTTGATGATATTGAAAGGTTTTTTGTCACCACTTTTCAGCTTCTCCAGGCCAATGTCCGCAAATATCCCCATACTTCCCTGCAATGTATTCAGGTTATTGGTGCTGAAGTTTTTAAACGGGGCAATGCCCTGCTGGTTGAGGCTTTCCTCTGGCAAACGGTGCGGTTTGGTTTTCAGTATGCCAATGTCATGGGCGTGGACGAAGACTGGCAGCCAATCAGCAACCCTGCTCACCTTACCAATATCCGGGTCTGGCTCAACCTGATCATGCAGGAACCCAAATGGTGTTCCACTTTGTTTTCGGCATTGATTATCAATCTCAAACTCTCCGGTACCTGTGTTAAGGATACCGACCTCTTTCAGCGGGATATCACCGAGCTGCTTAATCATCCCATTGCCCCTATCTACAACCTTGCCAAACAGTTCACCAAGCTGATGCCGGTGTTTTTCAATGAAATAGGTGCCGAAGGTGAGCTGCGGGAAGTTTCCACTGAACTGGATGAACTCAATAAACGCCAGGATTTACTGATTCATTTTCTTCGCAAACAAAGTCATGTCGAATCAAGTAACCTTATTGTTGATTTTATAGCGGCGATTTTTCGTTTCTGGACCACCCTTGATAAAAAATCGTTGCGTGATTTTCTGCCAGATGAAGTATATGCTCAAATAGAGACTGCCGGCCGCTTTATTGATGATATCCACATCCTTGCCCTGCGGATTAACGATGAACTCCATTTTACCGATATGGAATATATCCTGGACTGGGATGAAAAATCCCGTCGGTCCTGGCTTGAGCGGCAGAATGACATCCCAATTACTGAGAGGAAACGCTTTGAATTATTAGTAAGGATGTATAAGCTGCTGCACCAGAAATATAATCTCAGCCTCCCTGAACTTCGTAACCAGTTGGAGCAGGTAGCTCAAACAGGTTTTCCGGAAATGGAAGAACTGCTTGTTATCCTCTCACATTGTGACACTCAGAGCTGCCTTGAGGCCTTACTTGATCACCTGGAGCAGCTTAAGAATATTATTTTAAGTGAAGAAAAGTTTGAACCGAAGGAGGAGATTTATTACAAACGCCATATTGCCGTTGATATTCCTTCAGTTTATGGTCGTTACAGTGAGCGCAAATTTGATGCCCTCGGTCTTTCTTTTCGTCTGGAAAATCTGGCCAATATTTATCTTGAACAACTCGCCCTAACTATCAATCTCAATTTTATTACCCAGGCAACTTTTATTCAGATTGTCCGCTGTCTCAGGCTTTATCTGCGGGCCTTGCGAATTGACGGGATATCCAGCCGCAAGCTGGACACCTATGCCAGCCTGCTTGCCTCTTCCATTGATATCAAACGGTTTTCCTATACCCAGCATCTTGATATCATGCGTGGCCTCTCAGAAGGTGTCAAGGATGTGATCTATGCCTATTACACCAATATTCATCAAAACAATCTCTCTATCATTACTCCCCAGGTAGGCCGTGAAAATCTTCTCACCTCTTATCGATCTCTCTGGGATGAGGATGATTTATCATCCACGGTATTACGGCTTTCTGAATCTTTCCTCCGAGATCTGATTGCCACTACTTTTGGTCTTCAGCATCTTGATAATTTTATCAGCAAGATTATTCGTACCCTGGAGGCACAAAAAGAATTGCTTGATGAAAAAACCCTGGACCTGCTGATGACCTATAATCCGCAGAAGGCCATAAGTTCTCTATTTAATGAGAATCTACAGACCCATAACCTGATTCATCTTGGTAATAAGGGGTTTAATCTGATGATCCTGGCCGGGGACGGTAAACCTGTGCCACCGGCGGCAATAATTACCACCGAGATTTTCCGTTGCTGGCCTGCAGTTTCCGGTTTTGATCGTGCCCGGGATGAGTTTATGTACAGAGTCAGGGCTGCCATCACCGAAATTGAAGAGTTGACCGGCCGGGTATTTGGTTCCGGTAAGAATCCATTGCTGCTCTCTGTTCGCAGTGGCTCTGCCATGTCCATGCCGGGGATGATGTTCACTATCCATAATGTGGGAATCAATCCTGATCTGATCGAAGAATTTATCGCTCATAACCCTGACCAGACTTATTTCGCCTGGGATAATTACCGCCGTTTTATTCAATCCTGGGGTATGGGTAAAAATGTCAGCCGGGAAGAGTTTCAGTTTCTAATGAATAGTCATAAACATAAATATAATAAAAAACTGAAACGAGACTTTTCTCCGGAACAGATGCAGGAACTGGCCATCAACTATGAAAAAGCGGTGCAACGATTAGGCTGCGTAGTTCCTGAAGATCCATGGTTGCAGTTAATCGGCAGCGTGGAGCTGGTGCTGGACTCATGGAATACCTTCAAAGCCTGTGAATATCGGCGCCTGATGGGGGTATCCGATGACTGGGGAACCGCGGTTATCATTCAGGCCATGGTCTATGGTAACCTGAGCCGGGAGGCCGGCAGCGGGGTCTTGTTTACGGCCCACCCTTACCGGAAAGTGAGAAGGGTGGCTCTATGGGGCGACTATGCCCCTGGTGACCAGGGCGAAGATATTGTTTCCGGACTGGTTACCAGTTATCCGATTTCTGTTGAGCAGGCTGAGCTGGACGGTCGGGCCGCGGATAATACTTTGGAGAGAAAATTCCCGGTTATTTATGAGCGGTTGCTCTCTATTTCCAGAGATCTTGTCTACACCAAGGAATGGAATCCGCAGGAAATTGAGTTCACCTTTGAAGGGCCAGCTCCTGAAGATTTATATATTCTTCAGACCAGGGATATGATTACTATCAAGAAAAAAGAACAGTTGCATGTTTTTGCAGATCAAGACGCTGTCCTTGCAGCAACTCTCGGCCGGGGAATCGGGGTGAGTGGTTCTGCCATGTCTGGACGGGCTGTATTCACAGAGGCAAATATCCACAGGCTCAGGGAAGAATATCCCAATACAGATATTATTATCATTCGTCAGGACACTGTGCCTGAGGATATACGGGAGATAGCCATGGCGGACGGATTGTTGACCGCCCGTGGAGGTCAGACCTCTCACGCCTCGGTGGTTGCCACCCGTCTGGAGAAAACCTGCGTGGTCGGCTGCCGGGATCTTCAGGTTTATGAAGCCAGAGAATATGCGGAAATACACGGCGAAAAGATTAGTTTTGGCGACCCGATTTCCATTGATGGTCGCAACGGTCTTTTTTTAAAAGGTAATTTTATTATCAAGGAAGAGATACATATTTTGCCTTTATAGGTTTCCGGGGATAGATGTCAGACATCGTAAACGCCCTATAAAAACGCCCTGTTTGGGGGACAATTTCCTTTCCTGCTTCACCGGTCTCATCTTCCGTCCTCTTAAACTGTCTGGATTTGGTAGAGACGGGTTTCAAACCCGTCTTCACTGTGGCATACCGGCATGGCTGATGGTTGCGGGAGGAGACGGGTTTGAAACCTGTCTCTACAGTGGCGGTGATATTAACACATACTTTTGCTTTTGCGACTGGTTTATTGTTGCTAAAAATATTTGAAATTCGTCTCAACGGTTGTCTGCTTATTTTACGATATCTGTACGCATTACGGGAGGGGGTTGTCATGCGTCTTTTTGTTGCCATTGATCTTCCGGAAATGGAAAAAGAAAGGTTGTCCAGGCTTTGCTGTGGTCTGGTCAATGCCCGCTGGACTGACCCGCAGCAGTTTCACCTGACTTTGCGTTTCATCGGTGAAGTTGAGGGCGGATTGTTTCATGATATCCGGGAAGCCCTTGCCGAAATAAACCAGCAGCCCTTTTCCCTTCAGCTTGAAGGACTCGGTTTTTTTCCGCCTCGGGGAAAACCAAAGGTAATCTGGGCGGGGTTAAAGGAGAGTGAAGAGCTGGTCAGCTTCAGAAACCGGATAGAGTCACGCTTAGTTCACATTGGTCTGGAGCCGGAGAGAAGAAAATTTGCCCCTCATATTACACTGGCCCGGCTGAGCAATACTCCTCTTAGACAGATAGTTTGTTTTTTTGAAGAACGGGGAGAAAATTTCGGATTTCCGTTTGTTGTTGACAGTTTCCACCTTTACTCAAGCACTCTGACCCAAAAAAGGGTTAGTCATTATCTGGAAACGAGTTTTTTGTTGATATAGCGTTATAAAGTGGGGTCAAGTATATCTTTGATTTTTAACAAGAAAATCAGAAAAAACGGATAATTTCCGGCATTATAAGACAAAAAAAGGGTGTTACAAAGACTGGTGATTTTCTTAATAAAATCACTAGGTTGGGCCAAAAGTCTTTTGAGCTTAACTTGTTGATTTTACTAAGAAAAGTGTGGGGCTTTGCACACCCTTAAAAAATATTTCCTCCATTTTTTAATTTTATCACTATTCATGGCATAATAGCAAGCTACGGGATATTCTTATATCAAAGGTAGACTTGACTCCTTCCTTGTTGTCAGCAAAGATATAATCACCCTTTGCGACCCCGATTCATCAGATGATACCAGGCACAGGGGTATTCAAGGCGTAATGGTCAACTCATAGCAACAGAGTGTAGCCCCCGTCTATATGTCAAGATGAGACTTGACCCCATGTCTGTTTGATGAAAGTAATGAAAAAAAACAAAACGGAAAAACGGGTTGCTGCCTAATACTGTTTTTTCTGTTTTCATCCGCAATAATCGGATATATAGAATTATCTGAATTTTTTGTATAATAGCTATTTATAAGGGAGATCATTATGGCTAACAAGAAAGAACAAATAGACAATATCGAACAACTTGAAATAATGGAAGAAAAATTTGGCATCAACCTTTGTTTTGTGCATAATAGAAATCCCCAAAGTTGCAATCCGTAATTCCCCACTATT
>CAYRGM010000030.1:0-17706 GCA_964423765.1 uncultured Desulfobulbaceae bacterium | reverse complement strand
AATTTACAATGTCTGTACTTATAGTTCAAGCCAGGATTCAGAAAACACAGCCTGTCCTGATAGTACTCTGTAGGTCTTATAATGCTCAAGAGCTGTTGCGTCCAGTTTGGCTGGATCAGGGTCATCACCGTCCATCATGCCGTGAATAAGACTAACCAGTTCCTGCCGTTCACCTTTACAGATAGCCATAAGCTCAGAGTCATAAGAGTTGACAATAGCAGTAGACTGCCCATATTTCATCAGCATTATCAGATAGGTACGATCAAGATACTTGCGAAGATGCTCTGCGACTCCATTGGAGACATTGGACAGACCAACTGTTGAGCCAGCTCCTGGGGCAATATCCGGCAGCATCATCATGAACTCAAGCCCGGAAGCAATCTGATCAGACCCCAGAGTCATTGGAGTAGCAATCGGATCAAAAAGAATTTTTTCATTTGGAATACCGGCTTCATTTAACGACATCATCAGGTCGACAGCCATAGCGGCACGCTCATTTGAATCCCGCGGCATACCATCCGGTCCCCAGAGCAGGGCAATCACATCACTTTTGCACTCGGCAGCAACCGGAATAAGGGCTTCCATTCGTTCCGGTTGGGCAGAAATGGAATTCATAACTGCCTGCTCCTTATTTTTGACAACTTTAAAACCGGCAATCATAGCATCAGTATTGGTGGTATCGAGACAGAGAGGAATATCAACTGCTGCCTCCACCGTCTCAACTATCCATGGCATTAACTCTGTACCGTCTTTTCTGGCCGGGCCAATATTAAGATCGAGATAAGATGCACCTGCAGCAGCTTCCTCTTTGGCCATTTCCTGAACAGGACCTGGAATCCGTTTTTTCATAGCACTGCCACTGCGGGTTCCCATTATATTAATACTCTCTGCAATTCCTTTAACAGTTAACGCCATATTATTCTCCTATGTTGAAATTGCCTGTAGTCATCTGTATCAATAGCCCTTCCATGATGAAAGTACACAGAAAAAATATCTAACGATACCTCATGGAAGCAACAGACGACAAGTTATTTTTAGCTGAATTGAGCTATTTTATAACATAGATATATGTTAGGTAAGCGAGCTCAAAATCTCCCACTTACCTTCGTATAGATCAAGTTAAATAATAGCCAACTCAGATTTTAAAGTTTCTCCTTAAAGGAGAGTACTTAATCGTTTTTCAATAAGTTTGTCAATCTTCATTTTTCTGTAAGCGTTCAACAGGAAGTATAGGTTTACAATAAGTGAAACGGAGAGTTACTTAATTTAGGATTAACCTATATTCCTTGTCGTTGCATAATGTAGATGAATATTATATAAATGATTGACGATATAATAATGACTACAGGCACCCTACATTGTCAAGTACCCAATGGTTTATGCTGATTATGATTTCGCAATTACAATACAAAAGAATAATCTGAAAACAGAATAACTTATTTGTCAACAGGAAAAACAATGCCCATAAATTGGCAAAATCCCTATGCAAAAGATTCCGGAACCTGGTTGAAGGGTTGTCTGCACAGCCATTGTGCACCGACAAGTCCATGTGCTTCAATTTCCATGAATCAACTCTTAACCGGATATGTGGAGAAAAATTACGATTTTCTCTCCATATCCAATCACCTTTTTGTCACTGTTCCTGATCATGCCGGTCTGACTCTGCTCCCTGGAACAGAATGGAACTCCCGAACTGGTCAGGTTTCAGGTAAAACGATCACAAGATATGATCATGTCGGAATTTACGGGATTGATCCTGCCGAAATTGAAACTTATCTGCGTCACAGGAGCATTGACAAGGTTATGCATTGTACTGAGAACAATGGTGTTATTAAAATAGCCAATCACCCAAACTGGTTAATTGAAGAACATCACCGCATGGATACTCTTCTTCGTTTTAGCCAATCATTTGATGGTATTGAAATATATAATTATACTCTGGAATTTGACGATGGTCTGGCTGATGCTACCTGGAAATGGGATCGTCTTCTTTCCATGGGATTTCCTCTGCTTGGTTTTGCCGGCGATGACTCTCATAAAAGAGATGATATCGGTTATGCCTGGATAATGGTGCGTTCCTGCAAAAACACTCCTGAGACAATTTTCAAAGCTATTAGAGAGGGAAACTTTTATTGCTCAACCGGCATTACGATCAAAGAATTGGCAAGGGAAAACGATTTGGTATCCGTTGTGTTGCAAGAACCAGCCAATATCAGGGTGATAGGCAGTCGAGGCAGAGTGTTGGCCATTCACGATGGTTATGAATTTGCATGGAGTTTTAATTCAAAATCTACAGACTATATCCGTTTTCATATCCAGAACAGTTCATGGAAGCAGGCATGGAGTCAACCTTTTTTTTATAACCTGAAGTAAACTATTTTATGACAACGATATCTACTGATATCTGGTCTACCTGTCGGATTCGGCTCTCCAAATTCAAGGTAGCCTCAAGCACAATTCAGGTTTGCATAACCTTGCTTATCAACAAGATTCACGGTCTTTTCCTGAAACTCTTTTGTGCAGCTGCTCATTTTAGTTTGCTTAACCACAGTAACACATTCTGTTTGCGGACTATAATTCGCACATCTATAGTGTCTAATTCTAATCTGCCATTCCAACAAAAAAGGCTTTATCCCGCTCATTGTGAAATAAAGCTTTTTTGTATACTGGTGCCGGAGGTCGGAATCGAACCGACATGAGCATAAGCTCGCTGGATTTTGAGTCCAGTGCGTCTACCTGTTTCACCACTCCGGCATAGATTAGCTATGTTTCCTGTAGAAAATACTCATCTAATTTTTTCATGTCAAGGATATATTTATATTTTCAGATTAATCAATCCTAAGCGTTCACCATGGATATAGTAGCAGTGTAACGGTGAGAGTGCAGAACTCGGAATAAGATAAGATGTCCGCGAGTTTTCAGTTTGCATTGATCTGCGAGACTTAAACGAGGTGCCGAAGTCTGTGCTTATCTGCGTTATAAAATCGCTCAATTCAGGTTAAAACATTCTACGAAGTTTATAAAAATAATCAATTCCTGACCAAATTGTCAGGAGCATGGCAGCATAGATAATAATCAGACCGATTAGGTGCAGGTGGGGAACAGGGAGTAGGGCAGCCGGCAAGATAAGAATACCAATACCTATATATTGCATAATTGATTTGATTTTCCCCAGACCGCTAGCAGCCACGACTATGTTTGCACTTGATGCCATTCCCCGCAGACCGGTAATGAGAATTTCTCTGACTATGATGATTAAGGCTACCCAGGCGGGGAGTCGATCCAAGGGTATGAGCATAATCAGGGCTGTGGCGACAAGAATTTTATCAGCAAGGGGGTCCATGAGTTTACCGAGACGGGTTATACTCTCGTAACGGCGGGCCAGGTGGCCATCTACCCAGTCCGAGATCGCGGCAATAAGAAAAATAAGAAAAGAAAATATCCCAATGGTGCGGGTTTGCTCAATCATGAGAAATATGGCAAGTACTCCTGCTAAGATAAAGCGGAAGCCGGTGATCAGATTGGGAAGGTTTTGGTTTTTCTTGTTGTTGTGATCTTTCAATTGATTGTTACCAGTTCCTGAACATTGATGGATGTGATAAGTGTCCTGTTCGGCACTGAGGTGCTTGTTGTAATACCAAATGTCGTGAGGTTTTTATCCTGACGGTAGGCATGATATTGCTCCATGACCTTACGGATATAGTTAATGGTTTCCGGAATGCGGGGAATCCTGCCCAAGCGGGATACCAGTCCAGGACCGGCATTGTATGCAGCCAAGCTTAGCTGAAGGTCTCCGTTGAAAGTATTTAACTGGGTACGCAGGTAACGGGTACCAGCGGAGATGTTCTGATATGCGTCAAATGGGTCTGTAACCTGTAATTCTCTGGCAGTACCAGGCATGAGTTGCATAAATCCCTGGGCTCCGCGGTGAGAAACTGCAAACTGGTTGAAGCTTGATTCGATTTTGATTACCGCTTTTATGAGAAGCGGATCGATCTGGTATTTATATGCGGCACTACGGATATATTCTTCAATATCTTGGACTTTGCGGCTGATGTTGCTTCTGCCTTTATAATATTTCTTATTATTGTTTGTCGTGGAGATCATTGTCTGCCGTTGAGGGGCAAAGACAACAGGTTTGGCCCGGCTGTCGCCCGAGATATTGGTATAGTGGCGGACTCCGTATTCATCAACGAAAGTATATATTTCGGCCAGAGCCAGAGCGGAGTGAGACAGAAAAAATAATATAACAGCAGACATTAAACAGATACGCATCGGCAACTCCTGTTCTCTCTTATTTCTGTCTTTTGCCCCAGTCAGCAAGGAATTTTTCCATACCGATATCGGTCAGGGGATGTTTTGCCAGCTGAGTTATAACCTTGTAGGGGATAGTGGCAATGTCAGCCCCGATAAGGGCAGACTCAACCACATGCATGGGATTGCGGATGGAGGCGACAATGACTTCTGTGGGGAAACCATAATTACGCATAATGGTCATTATCTCACTGACCAGATCCATGCCGTTTAAGGAAATATCGTCAAGGCGGCCGACAAACGGACTGACATAGGCAGCACCTGCTTTGGCGGCCAGCAGAGCCTGGGTAGGTGAGAAAATCAGGGTCACATTGGTCTTGATGTTTTCAGCCGATAATTGTTTAACCGCTTTCAGTCCTTCTTCAATCATCGGTATTTTTATAACGATATTATCGCTGATTTTTGCAAGTTGCCGGGCTTCATCAACCATTCCTCCTGTTTCCATACTAATTACTTCGGCACTGATCGGACCGTCAACAAGGTTGCAGATTTTATCTAATATTTCCTCAAAAGGTTGCTGCTCTTTTGAGATGAGCGAAGGGTTTGTGGTTACCCCGTCCACCATACCTAATGCAAGACCTTTTTTTATTTCCTCAATGTTTGCGGTGTCGATGAAAAATTTCATTTTCCCCTCTTGTTGATGATTACTCTTACCTGAATGGATGTTTGGCAACATTTTGTTTTTATGTAAATTTTCTATGTAGCGGGTGTAATCGGCTTGAAAATGATAAGTCCGGTATTGTTGGATGGTAGATCATTTTCCTGTCAACAGAGGCTATTGATTTTCCTGTTCCTGCTGTTCAGTTTTTAATTTTTCTGAGAATATATCACAACATTTTTCACTGCAAAAATAATAAGTCTCTTCGCCTTGGCGAAAGTGGATAGCCTGTTTTTTGGGCATCAGTGTATGACATACCGGGTCTTCCACAAGGACATCTTTAACAGTGGACGACTCTGATGGCTGTTCGCTTATGCGTTTGTTGGGCTTGAATATATTTATTAGCAGTCGCCAAGCGATATAGAGGAGAATTGCAATAATAAAAATTCGAAGAGGATCCATTAGCAGTCCCTCCACTTATTTATCATGTTAAAATGGTGCATTCTGATACCTGCTGATATTTGTATTATATCCATGGTGAATAGAAAGTCTAATTTTATTTGAAAATAATTTATCCCCAGTCTCCCGTTCCCTGTAACCTGCAAACCGGGAGTTGTTTTTGGAGAAGGAGTCGTTTATTAAGCATTGCAATAGAAAGTTTTTGCTTCGGGTGGACAAGTTTTGGAGCAAGTTCATTAAGCGGCATAAGAACAAATAAGCGTTTATGAAGTTCAGGATGGGGCAGTTGCAAGCTGGGGCTGTTAAGAATCATCTCGTCATAGAATAACAGATCCATATCTATGGTTCTATCCTGGTGACCTTGGTCGTCAACTTGCCGTACCCTGCCGAACTCTTTTTCAACTCTCAGGAGAATGTCGAGAAGTTCCCTGGCGGCACAACTGCATTCAAGACTGCCAACCGCATTGATAAACCAGTGTTTTGACTCCATGTCGACAGGTTCGCTCTCGTACGGGGAAGAAAGAGCCATAATCCTGATGTTAGCTTGTTCCCCTAACCGTTTCCATGCCCTTTGGATAATCTGGAGGGAATCCCCTAGGTTTGAGCCAAGACCAATCCAGGCTGTATGTTCCTGTTTGTTAAAAATCGCTCAGCCCTAGCACATCAAACATGTTGTACATCCCATTGCTCTGCCCGGTAACCCAGGCAGATGCAAGGGCGGCACCACGGGCAAAGTTGTCCCGGTTATGGGCCCGGTGTGATATTTCTATCCGTTCGCCGGTACCGGCAAAATAAACAGTATGCTCTCCAACAATGTCTCCAGCCCGAATGGTCTGGATACCAATCTCCTTGTCGGTTCTTTCCCCGATCATGCCATGCCGCTCGTAAACCCCTACTTCTGTCAGTTCACGGTTAAGTCCACTGGCAGCCATTTCCCCAAGTTTCAAGGCCGTGCCGGACGGGGCATCTTTTTTCATTCGGTGATGAGCTTCAATTATTTCAACATCATAGGCATCACCAAGAACCCTGGCAGTCTTTTCAACTAATTTGAAGAGAACATTGACCCCCACTGCCATGTTTGGAGCCTGGACACAGGGGAAATTATTTTCGGACAGCTCTTTTAAACTGGCGAGGTCTTCATTACTTAACCCCGTGGTGCCAATAACCATGGCTTTTTTATGTTTAGCTACCAGATGGGCAAACTCCATGGTTGCCTTGTGAAAGGTGAAATCAATTATGACATCGCCTTGGTCAATGACCGACTCAAGACCGGAGGATATGGTAACTCCACAGGTTCCGAAGCCGGCAAGCTCGCCAATATCACGGGTTAGGAACGGGCTTTTCTTGTGTTCAAAGGCGGCGATTAATTCAAGTTCAGGGTTTTGGTGAACCATGGCAGCTATTCTTTGTCCCATTCTGCCGGCAGCTCCGGCAACAATTACTTTTGTCATTTTTTTATTTTCTGAAGTGCAGGATTTAGGTTATAAACCAGAATACTGGTTGTGTTGCTAACTCTTTGCATTACTGGCAGAAAAAAGCAGAGCAAGGAACGAGCAGTGCTTTTCGCTGTCTGAGTGCATGCGATTATTATACCTTACCTCGCTAATTTATTCGATATTTCTATATCTTTTTTTAAGAGAGAATTGATAGTCTCATTCAAAGAAAATGGTTTCCCCTTGCTATGTATCTTTTGGATGAAATATTCTTTAACCTCCTTATCTAAGTATATTGGGATATCTAACTCTTCTATCGGTCTGTAGAATTTTCCTTGTTCTGCATCAGTGAAATCATATTCATCTTTCATTTTGGGCACCTTAGTTGATATGATTGCTGTTCATTGTTAGTGGCTTTTCTTGCACTTATAATTCTCACATACTCAATGTTATCATCATCTTTAAATGTATGGATAACGACAAGAAGAACTTCGTTTATAGCTTTTCCTAACAAAACCCACCTGTCTTCTTCAATTGAATGCTCATCATCATAGTTATTCAAGGCGAATGGGTCAGCAAAAACATAAGAAGCCTGTTCAAAGGTTATCCCATGTTTATTGATATTGACTTTCTCTTTTTCTGAATCCCATTCAAATTTCATATTAGATTCACATGTTTATATATTGCTACCACAGTAATATAATACAGAGTATAACAATTAGTTAAAGATGCTGATGCCTGCCAACTTACAACACTTATGTATGTGAAACGCACAGTTAAGGTTCGCCCATGAACGACCAATAATCTGCTCCAGCCATGCTGGTTTATCTGGTGCAGATCAAGTTAAAAAAACGCCCAACTCGGGTTATAATAAACCGATATTTTTCATTTCTGCCGTCAACTGTTCAATGCTTGCCTCGTTCATTTCCGTCATCGGCAACCGGACCTGGCATGATTTTATTTTACCGGTCATCTCCAGGGCTTTTTTGGCAGGAGCCGGGCTGGGATAACAAAACATGGACCCCATAAGAGCAAACAATCGGTAATGATATTTATTGGCTTTTTTGAGGTCACCGGCAAGAGCTGCCTCCATCATGGCGGAAATTTCGGCGGGTGCAATATTGGCGGTTACGGAAATAACTCCCTTGCCGCCCACCAGAACTGTGGGCATACAGGTAAAGTCATCACCGGAAAGAAGAATAAAATCATTGGGGCAGATACGGATAATTTCAGATATCTGGTTAAGATTACCGGTGGCTTCTTTAATTCCGATGATTCCGGGCAGCTTTGCCAGCCTGGCAACAGTTGCCGGAGCCATGTCGGTAACCGTGCGACTTGGTACATTGTATAAGATCATGGGAATATCAACTGCATCATGAATGGCCTTGAAATGTTGATACAGACCTTCCTGGCTTGGATTATTATAATAGGGAACGACCGATAGCACTGCATTTGCTCCACTGGCTTTTGCTGATTTGCTCAGATCTATGGCTTCCAGGGTATTGTTGGCTCCGGTCCCGGCAATTACCGGAACCCTGCCATTAACTGTTTTGACGGTGAGCTCAATAACCCGTTTATGCTCATCGAAGTCAAGCGTGGCAGATTCTCCTGTGGTTCCGCAGGGCACAAGTCCTTTGATTCCTTCATTAATTTGAAATTCTATCAAGTCAATGAGGCTTTGTTCATCTACTTTGCCGTCAAGCATGGGGGTGACAATTGCTGTTATGGCACCTTGAATGGATTTCATGATTTATCTCCGGGCATGGCGGTTTATATGATGGTGTTTACGATTTATCCATGTTGGTTCTGATGGCTTGATTGTTTGCTTGGGGCTAATCGTATGGGCAAGATAGCAGATGTGACAAAAAAAATCTGCTTCTTTTTACAGAAGTAAGAACCGATCATTCATAATTAGAGGATAGACGACAGGGTAGTGGGCGGTTTTTGGTGGATAAATCTATGTTGCGGCTGGGTTTAACTTAAATATTCGGGTTGGTAAAAAAACTCTCATAAACAAGGACTGTAAATGTTTGGGTAGTGCCTCACGGAGTCTCGTTCCTCGCTACCCGAATATTTACGGTTTAACTGCTACTGTCAATGCAATATAACCCATGTTTGCTCCTGATATTATTTTGGATATTGCAATTAGCTGGCAAAAAGCGTAAAATTTCTGTTTATGCAGACATCGTAAAACAAGCAGACAACCGTAGAGATGGATTTTAAACATTTTTAGCGAAAATAAACCAGTCGCAAAACCAAAGTATGTGTTAATATCACCGCCACCGTAGGGACGGGTTTCAAATCCGTCTCCTTCCGCAACCATCAGCCATGCCGGCGCCACTGTGAAGACGGGTTTGAAACCCGTCTCTACCAAATCCAGACAGTTTAAGAGGACGGCAGATGAGACCGGTGAAGCAGGAAAGGAAATCCCCCCCCCAAACAGGGTATTTTATAGGGCGTTTACGATGTCTGTAAGGCATGTAATCATCAGGTTAGGATGAGTTTGTCACTATAGAGATCATTAATGATCATCCATTACTCACTATTTGCAGCTATATGAAATTATTATCAAAATATTTAAAGTCCGGTGATATGGTCATGCGTTTTTTTCGCTGGGATCTGCAACTGCATTTTTTTTGGGGTTTTATTCTGACCCTGCTTGGTGTGTATTGGTGGCCGCTGTACAGTGCGGGGATTGTGGTGACTCTTATAAAAGAGGCTCTTGATCTTTGGAGTAAAAAACTCTGGAGCTGGGATGATGTCTGGTTTGGGTTTATTGGTTCTGGTGCGGCTTTTGTTTATCTGTATTCTCTTGATCTGCTTCATTGGCCGTTCTGAGTTGCCTGTAGCCTTTTGCCGATAATGATAAGGTCATCGTGGAGTTCAACCAGGTAGTCAACATCCGGGTTGGTTATCAGTTCCCCGTTCTTTTCTTTTTGGATCCCTAATACTGTTGCCTGATACTTCAGCTTGACGGTGGTCAACACTTCAATGAATTTTTTGCCTACCAACTCTTTTGGCAGCGGCATGGTTCGTAGTTTATTGCCGTAACTGGAAGTGAGCAGTTCTGAAACCACGGTACTGATACCGTGGTTCAGAGTGGCTGTGGCAATCAGGTGGCTGGAAATTTCACTACCGACAACTATTTCATCAGCCTTTGCCCTTTGGCAATGTCGCTTATTGGCCTGATCCACCAGTTCAACTACAGTGTGTACATGGTTGGCCATACTTTCAATGGTCAGGGTGGTGAGTACCACCTTGGCATCCCGGGAAGTAGGCTCAAGGGTATCATCTCCCAGGACAACCACTGTTTTGGCCTGATGCAGGTTTGCCTGATTAAGGATTTCTTCATTGACATTGCCTCTGACAAAGAAGAGCAGGTCATCATTAAGCGGTTTTTCGTTTATATCGGCAATCAGTACTATCGGACTGTTTACAGTTTTCTGGTTTGCCCGGAGTTCTTTGAGGATAGCCCTTGCCCGGTGATTCCATTCGCAAATAATTATATGATCTTTCAAAGCTGTTTTGCACATTCCACTGTTCTCCTTCATTCTTTTGCTGATTAATAATGCTGCCAGACCAGCACTGAGCATTCCCAGAACACCTATGCCAAAAAACATTATAAATACTGCGACTATTCTCCCCCCCAGAGTGACCGGGGATATATCACCATAACCAACTGTAGTCAGGGTAACAATCGACCACCAGATGGCATTGACGAAGGAAAGATCAGGTTCAAACCAGGACATCAGCAATGAGCTGCTCAGAATCATAATCAGAATTGCAGTTATTAATCGGAAAAAATTTTCCTTATGTAAGAATCTAATTATTTTATGTATCTGTTCTATCATGGCTGAATTGTCTGTAACTTAAATCAGTGACGGCAAACAAGGTGTCCACTCTATATCAGGCTAATATTATCAGCCGGGAGGCCAGCTCATGGCACGACCACCGAGAATGTGCATGTGGATATGAAATACGGTTTGCCCGGCCTGCTCGCCATTATTAAAGACAACCCGGAAATGCTCCAACCCTTCCTGTTTGGCTATTTCGCTGCCTTTTCGCATGATTTTCCCCATTAACTGTTCGTTTTCCTCCTTGATATCTCCAGGCCCGCTGATATGTTTTTTGGGAATAACCAGAAAATGGACGGGGGCGTGGGGAGATATATCTTTGAAGGCTATCATATCCTTATCTTCATAGAGTTTTTCAGATGGTATCTCACCTCTAATTATTTTACAGAACAGGCAGTTGTCGCTCATGATTTTTCTCCTTTTTGAATATGATTATTGCACTTGAGCATTTTTCACAGGTTTCAGCTTAATTATTAACTGGTTGTACTCAGTAATGATATCGACAGGCTCCATGCGTATGAGTTGACTTTGTCCGTTAATTGTCAGGTTGAACGAGAGGAGTTGACCTATGTCAAGAGGATACTCTTTGCTGATCATATCATTGATCATGGATAAGTGTCCATTATTATTATCTGTATTGTGTATGTTATGGTTTTGGTGGAGATGGGGGGTGATAAAAAGTTGTTTTTTGTTTTGATCAAAACGAAGGTGAAGATCACATGCAGCCGGTATGGTAAGCTGACCTAATTTCAGCTTGAAGTCTTGTCCTCCAATAGATGTGTTGATGGTCATATCCCTGCCGGAGATTATTCCGCTTAAATTGAGAATTCCATCGCCGATGGAGATATGATCAATGGAGTCAATCTGTAATGTCCCTGAGAAAGAGGAATGTTTTGGGGTAAACTCCAGAGGCAGAAGCGGTTGAATTGTTTTTAACAGAGCCTCGGCAGGAAGAATAACGGTGAAATAATTTGGGGATGGGGAGGATGCCTCGGCCTTTTCGCCGGCAGACAGCAGTATGGCACAGAGGAGCAGGATAATAACTGATAAGTAGTTTGAGATGCTATGTTGCCTGTTCATGGCTATTAACTTATGATAATAACTTGAAAAGTTATTTTTTTTTGTTATTTTCCGTACCCTTTCGGGTTGCCGGACTGCCAACGCCATGCATCCTTGCACATCTCGTCTACTCCCCGTTTTGCCTGCCAGCCCAGTTCTTTTTTGGCAAGAGAGGGGTCAGCATAACATTGGGCTATATCTCCGCTGCGACGGGGGGCGAATTGATATGGAATTTCCCGGTCGGTAGCTTTTGCAAAAGCCTTGATCATTTCCAGCACCGAGTGTCCCTTGCCGGTGCCAAGATTATAGGTAACCACTCCCGGTTTGCTGCCTAATTTTTCCAGGGCTTTGATATGACCAAGAGCGAGATCAACGACATGGATGAAGTCGCGGATGCAGGTGCCGTCCGGAGTTGGGTAGTCATTACCAAAAACAGGTAATGACCTTAAGCCGCCGACAGCCACTTGAGAAATATAGGGCATCAGGTTGTTGGGGATGCCGCCGGGATCTTCACCTATTTTTCCTGATTTATGGGCTCCAACCGGGTTGAAATACCTGAGAAGACCGACATTCCATTCTTTATCTGCCAGGTAAATATCATGCAGAATATCTTCGATCATGGCCTTGGTCCTGCCATAAGGATTAGTGGCAGGCCGACGGGGGAACTCTTCGGTGATCGGTACGGAATCAGGATCGCCATATACAGTGGCCGATGAACTGAAAATGATATTTTTCAGGCCGTGTGTTTCCATGACCTGACAGAGATTAAGGGTGCCGGTAATATTATTTTGATAATATTCAAGAGGTTTTGCCATTGATTCGCCGACTGCTTTTAAGCCGGCAAAATGGATAACCCCATCATCAGCATTAGTTTTTGAGAATGCTGTTTCCACAGTCTTTAAATCAAGCAGATCAGCTTTTAAAAAATTAATTTCCCTGCCGGTCAACTCTTCCACCCGCCGGATGCTTTCTTGGCTTGAGTTGCATAGATTATCCAGCACAGTTACAGAGTAGCCGGCATTAAGAAGTTCCAGACAGGTATGGCTGCCGATATAGCCGGCTCCGCCGGTAACGATTATATGTTGCATGGCATGCGGTTGATCCCTTGAATTTTTGATTATTGTTAATTTTCCCTTATACAGCCCTCGTAAACACCCTGTTTTGGGGATAATGCTTTATGGTTGAGAATTCTCAATTTTAAACCGCTTTCTCTACCCCCTGCTAATCAAATCCCTTGAGTGATCGATAATTATCAATTATCAATTCTCAATTATTCCGACTGTATCGTCTACATTGCTGAACACCAGATTACTGTCCAAGCCGCGGTCAATAAGTATTCTATCTCCTTCTCTGACTTTTTCTTCCAGGAGTTTCATGGCGAGTGGATCTTCGATATATCGTTGAATAGCCCGCTTGAGAGGCCTTGCTCCGTAAGCAGGCTTATATCCGGTTTCAACCAGAAATTCTCTGGCTCTCAGGGTCAGCTCAATATTTATCTTACGCTCTTCAAGTCGTTTTGTCATCCGGTTGATCTGAATTATTACAATTTCCATCAGATCTTCACGGGTCAGACCGTGAAAGGTAATGGTCTCATCCACCCGGTTAAGAAATTCCGGTTTAAACTGTCTATGGAGCATATCGTCAACCTGACGACGCATCTCTTCCGGGTCAGTTTGTCCCAGCTCCATAATGACATGACTACCAAGGTTTGAGGTCATGATCATGATTGTATTTTTGAAATCAACCGTTCGGCCCTTACCATCGGTTAACCGGCCATCGTCTAATACCTGCAGGAGGACATTAAAGACATCCGGGTGGGCTTTTTCAATTTCATCTAACAAGATCACTGAGTAAGGTCGTCTGCGTACGGCCTCGGTCAGCATTCCTCCCTGGTCATAACCGACATAGCCCGGAGGGGCACCGATCAGCCTGGACACTGAATGTTTTTCCATATATTCTGACATATCTATGCGAATCATTGCCTGCTCAGAGTCAAAGAGAAAATCAGCCAGACTTCTTGCCAGCTCTGTTTTGCCGACTCCGGTTGGTCCCAGGAAGATAAAAGAACCTATGGGCCGGTTGGGATCCTGCAGGCCGGCTCTGGCTCTGCGAACCGCATTTGCCACTGCGACGACAGCCTCTTTTTGACCGATAACCCGTTTTGCCAGTTGGTCTTCTGCCTGGATCAATTTTTCCTTCTCGCCCTCTATTAACCTGCCCACGGGGATACCTGTCCACTTGGCGACCACAGCCGCCACATCTTCGGCCTCAACTTCTTCTTTGAGCATTTTGCCTTTCTTTTGGGTTTCTTCTAATTGCCGGTTTGCTTCTTCAAGTTCTTTTTCGAGTTGAATCATCCTGCCGTAGCGGATTTCCGCAACCTTACTTAAATCGCCGCTCCGTTCGGCCCGTTGCTCCTCCATATGAGCTTCATCAATGGCGGTTTTAATGGCTCTTATCTTCTGGATAACATCTTTTTCCAACTGCCATTGCCCTTTCATGCCGTTAAGCTGTTCATTGATGTTGGCAAGTTCCTGTTTCAATGTTTCCAACCGCTCTTTGGACGCTTCATCTATTTCTTTTGTCAGGGCCTCAATCTCGATCTCTAATCTGATCCGTTTACGGTCAAGTTCATCAATCGGGGTAGGCATAGAGTCTATTTCGATTCTAAGCCTTGAGGCTGCCTCATCAATCAGATCAATGGCCTTGTCCGGCAGGAAGCGGTCGGTGATGTAGCGGGTTGACAGGGTTACAGCCGCCACTGTTGCCGAGTCTTGAATTCTGACTCCATGATGAACTTCATATTTTTCCTTGATGCCGCGCAGAATGGCAATGGTATCTTCTTTGGATGGCTCCAGCACCATGACCGGCTGAAACCTTCTCTCCAGAGCTGCATCTTTTTCAATATATTTTCGATATTCATCAATGGTGGTGGCTCCGACACAATGGAGTTCACCCCTTGCCAGGGCTGGTTTGAGCATGTTGGATGCATCCATGGAACCTTCTGCGGCCCCGGTTCCGACCAGGGTATGGATTTCATCAATGAAGAGAATGATTTCTCCGGCTTTCTGTTCAACCTCTTTAAGAACTGCTTTTAAACGATCTTCAAATTCTCCCCGGTATTTGGCTCCAGCAATGAGGAGACCAAGGTCAAGGGAGAGAACCTGCTTCCCCTCTAAGGTCGCTGGGATATCACCGTTGACAATTCTCTGGGCAAGACCTTCGACAATGGCAGTTTTCCCTACTCCCGGCTCACCGATTAGGATAGGATTGTTTTTTGTTCTTCGACTTAATACCTGGATAATCCGTCTTACTTCTTCGTCCCTACCGATTACCGGATCTAATTTTCCCTGTCTGGCGACATCTGTGAGGTTGTGAGCATATTTTTTCAGAGCCTGGTATTTATCTTCCGGGTATGGGTCAGTGACCCGTTGACTACCACGGATTGTGGTCAGGGCCTTGAGAAAATCGTCGTTGTTGATTCCCCGACCGGTAAGCATCCGGGCGGCAGAAGTAGTTTCTCCTGCAAGGATGGCCATGAACAGATGTTCCTGGCTTACATACTCGTCCTGCATATTGGCGGCAATTTTGAATGCCTGGTCAGGCAGATTACGAAAATCCTGTGAGGCATAGAGCTGTCCTGCTCCGGCCCCGGAAACTTTAGAGAGCTTATCGATTATCTGATTGGTTTCACTTAAGATAATTGCTGGTTCAACCCCCATTTTCTGGAGGACCGGGACGACAACTCCCTCCGGTTGTTCCAGAATTGCTTTGAGCAGGTGTTCCGGGTGCAATTCCTGATTGGTATTGTTACCGGCCAGAGTCTGGGCTGCCTGGATGGCTTTCTGTGATTTAAGTGTGAATTTATCAAATTGCATATATCCTCTCCTTAACTTGTAGAGTGTTCTGTTCTTCCGGGGAAGCAATTCAGGTTAAATTTAGCACCCTTCGGGCAGGCTTTTAGTCTGTTAATAATTGATTATTATTTTTGCGATTGAAAGCAGTCTTTACGCTCGCACTTATAATCCTGCAAAGTTCATCACACTCTTTATATAAACTTGCACACTCTTGCTTTGGTATCATCTGGCTCTGCATAATTATTTGTAGCCAAACTTTAGTTTCATTTAATTCTTTCAAAACGATCTTCAGCTTATGTATAAAATCATTGGCACTTTCGGCTGAATGTGATTCAGCATAATTAGGTGCAGGAGATGTTCCGCTCCGTAATATCTGCCCAGCAACATGTTTTTCTGCTGAAGATTTTGATAACTTTGTTGTGAGATTAATAATGCTCACGGCAAAATCAATCAGCCTTTTTTGTATATCATCGCCTTTTGCCATATCAAATAATCAATAATCAATTGATAATAATTAATTGTAAAGTTAACGACATCAACTGATGATATCGCACCACGCGTGACACATAACCATGATGATACAATTGCCCGAAAATGAAAATTCCTATACTATCAAGTTAACCCCGTCCCACCTTGGCTTTGATTTTGACGGGGTCATCGCAGACACGGCAGAGGCATTTCTCCGTATTGCCTGTGAAAAATACAATATCTGCGATATAAAAATTGAGGAAATAACCAGCTTTGAAATTGAACAATGCCTTTCTATAAACCGGGAAATAATCCGGGACATTTTCATGGCAATACAGTTAGAGCCTGTCGCATCCGGACTCAAACCCATGCCTGGTGCCATTGAAGTACTCAGCGAATTCAGTACCCATGGTCAATTAACCGTAGTCACGGCCAGAACACAGGCCGAGCCGGTCAATCAATGGCTGGAAACAGTTATGCCAGAAAAAATATGTTCCCGCATAAGGGTAATTGCCACCGGTGAACATAATAATAAACTTCACCATATAAAAACACACAACCTGACCCACTTCATTGATGACCGGGCAGAAACCTGTACCATGCTGGGACAGGCTGGTATCAATCCCTTTGTCTTTACCCAGCCCTGGAATATTAACCGCCACAACCTGCCCACAGTCAACTGTTGGCAGGAGATAAAATCTCTATGTTTTACGCAGGCATCGGAAAAATGAAAATAACTCCATGCCTGAAACCTGAAAAACATGCACTGCCCTGAATGTGGGACAAAGATCAAGGTATACAAAAATCCGGCTCCAACTGAAGTGGACCCCAAGTCAAGGACAATTTTCTCCTGAATTAAGGTGTGTTTCTTTTTGTCTTTTATCCCTTGAACTATTCATGCTGCCTTTTGGACAGTTTCCTTTCCCCAATACATCTCAGCCAAGTGTTTTTCCTAAAAACGACTGATGTGGTCGTTCAAAGTTGTAAAACTCAAAATATTCTTTCAGACCGGCAATCAATTCCGTTACTGTTTCAAACTCTTCAAGAAATATCTTTTCGTACTTCACTGATCGCCACAAACATTCTATGAAAATATTATCCATACAACGCCCCTTGCCATCCATGCTGATTTTGATGCCTTTTTTTTCTTAATGCACCGGTAAAGGCGTTGCCGGTATATTGTGAACCTTGATCGGTATTGAATATATCTGGGATGTTATGCTTGCACAGAGCACTCTTCAGAGCGTTCACGCATAAATCGTCGTCCATTGTGTCACAGACACACCTCCCAAGACAGCACATAGCGGCTTGCCCAATCCATAACTGCCGTTAAATACACAAATCTATGAGCAAGCCTGATATAGGTAATGTCGGAACACCAAACCTAATTAGGCTTTGTGATCAACATCCCCCTCAAAAGATATGGATAAATCTTATGCTCTTTTCGAGACCTGCTTGTATGAGGCTTAGAAACCACCGAATCAAGACCCATTAGACGCAGCATCAATTGTTGAACCTGTTTGCGGTTGACAGGAAAACCCTGGTGGTTCAAATAGTCTCTGATCTTTCGACTTCCATAAAAAGGATGCCTGAGAAATTCTTTGTCATCTTCTCAGCTTCTTTGTCTTTTCCCCGGGTAAAAATATCAGGGGAGGCATCAAGCA
>CAYRGM010000029.1:0-17882 GCA_964423765.1 uncultured Desulfobulbaceae bacterium | reverse complement strand
ACAGAACAGGCTCTTAATATTCTTTTTGACATTGATACAATATTCTTTTTCCTGCACGACTTTGAGCAGAAGAATTTATATGGCATTACTTCTACCCTCAATCGTTACGCTGACCCCTTACAGGGTCTTTCCCTGTCCTCTGAGCAGGGAACAAGTCTTCTGGTACAATCAATGCAAGAAAGACAGACGATAACATTTTTGCAAGATGCCAATACTCCTCTGGACAGCCTTGCAGATGCTCAATTATTTGAGGCTGTCGCTGGCAAAGGAATGATTTATCTTCCCATGATTGCAAAAAAGAAATCGATTGGTGTGCTCGTCATCGGCCTGCCCGATTCTCAAGGCCATGATTTATCAAACAAACCAGAGTCTGAGCTCTTACAATTATTAGCCAATCAGGCTGCTATCTCCCTCCATCTGGATGAGGTGACCAGAAAACAGGCGGAAAAAATTCAAACTGCCCGTCTTGCTACCGCTTCCATGGCAGCGACAAAAGTAGTGCATGAGGTAAACAATCCCCTTGCTATTATTAGAAATTATTTAAAAATTCTTGAAATGAAAATATCAGACAAGGATTCCTTAACCAGCGAGCTGGCTATTATAGATGAAGAGATCATTCGTATTTCAACAATTATGCAACAGCTTGATGATTTTTCAACACCCTCAACATATCGTTTTGAATTAACAGATGTAAACGCCCTTCTTGTCAATTTACTGAGCATTCTTGCCAAGTCTGTTTTTTATTCTTCAAACCTTCAGGTTCATTTCACACCTGATCCTGACTTGCCGGCCATTATGACCGATGCAGGAGCCATAAAGCAAATTATCATCAACCTGGTCAAAAATGCCGCAGAAGCCATGGACGACGGAGGAAATATATATATAATGGTAAAAGTAAACAAAAGAGATGGGTCAGAATTGACAGATAAAAGCAGAGATTCCATTGAGCTCACCATCAGGGATAACGGGCCAGGCCTGCCGGAAAATATCCAGTCTCATCTTTTTGAACCCTTTACCAGTACTAAAGGAAAAGGACATTCAGGATTAGGACTGTCCATTGTTCGTACTCTGGTGACAGACCTGAGGGGAACCGTCACCTGTACGAGTCGAAAAGAATCTGGAACACTTTTCAGATTTACCTTTCCGATACAACAGGGAATTGCCAGCTAACCTGTTATCATGGGCCTCCTCCTATGCCAGCATAATTCCGCAAACAGCGAGACGGCGGTTATCAACTTGCAAAAGAATTAAATCTTGCAATATCATTTTGAATATATTAGATTATTTACTATTTAGATGTAAATGTTCGGGTTGTTAAAAAAATCTCATAACCAAGGACTGCAGGCTAACACATATTTTCGTCATAAAATCTCTCAATTCAGGTATAAGTTGCGAATAACCAGCATGGCTGGAACAAATTTACCAATCATAACAACAATCAAGATGGTCGTGTGGCTTGGACAGGTCATAACCGCCATCGTTCAGATAAACCGCCATGCCCGGCGAGCCGGGCATGGCAAAGCAATGAAAACAGCAAGTCAGGTAAGCGAGCCTGCGAGACTCCGAGTAGTCAGGAAAAGAATCTAATCTCCTGTCTCCTGTTTTCTGACAAAAGGACATCTTCAGCATGACAACCAATTTAACTGAAAACGAAAAAGAGCAACCGCTATACCCAACTATTTCCATAGAAAAAGAATTAAAGAAATCATATCTTGATTATGCAATGTCAGTCATTGTCGGTCGTGCCCTGCCTGATGTCCGTGATGGTCTAAAACCAGTGCATAGAAGAGTGCTGTTTGCCATGCGTGAGCTTGGTAACTCCTATAATCGTCCCTACATAAAATCAGCACGAATTGTCGGTGATGTTATTGGTAAGTATCATCCCCATGGTGATACGGCCGCATATGATACCCTGGTGCGTATGGCCCAGAATTTTTCTCTGCGTTATCCTCTGGTTGATGGTCAGGGAAACTTTGGTTCAATGGATGGCGATGCTCCGGCAGCCATGCGATATACTGAAGCAAGGATGACAAAACTGGATCAGGAAATAGTGGCTGATCTTGATAAGGAAACAGTAGATTTTATTCCAAACTATGACAACTCTCTTCAGGAACCCACCGTACTTCCTTCAAAAATTCCCAATATTCTCGTTAACGGTTCCGAGGGAATTGCTGTTGGTATGGCAACTAAAATACCGCCTCATAATATTGTTGAAGTCATGGACGGGTTAATCGCCCTGCTTGATGACAAGAATATAACCAGCCACTATTTAATGAAAATAATAACCGGGCCTGATTTTCCAACCGGTGGTTTTATTCTTGGCCGCAACGGAATCCGTGAAGCTTATGAAACCGGACGCGGTGTGGTAATCATGCGTTCAAAAGTTCATGTGGAAGAGCGGAAAAACGGAGGAGAATCCATTATTGTTACAGAAATTCCTTATCAACAGAATAAGGCATCTCTGGTGGAAAAAATAGCTCTGTTAATGAAGGAAAAAAGGATTACTTCTATTTCCGAGATAAGAGATGAATCAGACCGGCAGGGTCTGCGGATTGTGATGGAGTTAAAAAAAGATGAAATAGCAGAAATTATCATCAATCAGCTCTACAAGATGACTCCTTTGCAGAAAAGTTTTGGCATTATTCTGCTCTGCATTGTTAATAGCAAACCGGAAATTCTTAATCTTAAACAAATTCTTGAATATTTTATAATTCACCGTAAAACCATAATCTATCGTAGAACAGCTTATGAGTTAAGAAAGGCAGAAGAAAAAGCCCATATCCTTGAAGGTTTAAAAATAGCCATCTCAAACCTTGACGAGGTTGTAGCTCTTATCAGAAAGGCTGCCAACCCTACTGAAGCCAAGACCGAATTGATTCGTTGTTTTGAATTGAGTGAAATTCAGGCTCAAACCATTTTAGATATGCGTCTCCAGCGTTTGACAGGCTTGGAGAGAGATAAGATAGTTAAGGACTATGAAGAGGTTATTGCCACAATCAACTGGTTGAAAAAGGTTTTGGCCAATGATGATCTGATTATTAAAATTGTCAGGGAAGAGTTTGAAAAAATCCGTGACGAATATGGTGATGAAAGGCGTACTGAAATAATTGATGCCCCTGATGAAATTCTTCCTGAAGACCTTATAACTCCGGAAGAGATGGTGGTTACCATCACCCATAGCGGCTACATCAAAAGAAATCCTTTAAGTCTGTACAGGGCCCAGCGACGGGGTGGTAAAGGAGTTAAGGGAATAACCACCATTGAAGATGATTTTGTTACAGACCTGCATATAGCCTCTACTCTTGATACTTTTCTTTTTTTCACCAATAAGGGCCGAGTGTTTTGGCGAAAAGTTTATCAACTCCCCCAGTCCGGCAGAACAGCCCGCGGTAAAGCAATTGTCAATTTGCTTGAGCTTGGTGATGGCGAAAAGGTTGCCGCTATCTTACCGGTAGCTGGTCTTGCCGATGCCAATGAATCACAGACAATTTTAACAGTTACCAAAAAAGGAAGGGTGAAGAAAACCAGTATTGCTGAATATAAAAGGCCTCTTAAAAAAGGAAAATACGGTTTAACCATAAGAGATGATGATGAAATCTTAACAGCAGCTATAACTTCCGGTGAAAATGAGATTTTTCTGGTAACCAAACGGGGCTTAGCCATTCATTTTCATGAATCTGATGTTAGAACCATGGGAAGGTTGGCCGCGGGAGTAAAGGGAATTACCCTTGGTGATAATGATGAAGTGGTTGGGGTGGTGATTATTACCGGTAATGATTCAATTCTCACGGTTACGGAAAATGGTTATGGTAAACGAACGGCTGTTTCGGAATATAAACTGCAAAGAAGAGGCGGTAAGGGTATATTTACCATAAAAACCAGCGATAGAAATGGTTTTGTTCTTGGGGTGTCACAGGTTGTTGATGAGGATCAGGTCATGTTAATCGCTAACTCCGGCAAGGTTATCAGAATACCGATGGATAAGGTTCGCATTATAGGTCGTAACACTCAAGGAGTTAAATTGATAAATCTTGCAGATGGAGAAAAAGTAGTTGGTTTGTCCATGCTTGCCCGTGATCAAGTTGTGGAAGAAGGTCACGATGAACTGGAAAACGGCGAGAATGAAGAACCATAATCACAGTCATGAAAGATATAGTAATTAGGAAAACAGCGGTTATAGGGGCTGGAAGCTGGGGAACAGCCATTGCCAAATTACTGACTGATAAAGATGAAAATATAGTACTCTGGGGACATCGGCCTGAGCATATTGATCAAATAAAAAAAACCCGTGAAAACGGTCGTTATCTGCCCGGTTTTATCCTCCCTGAAAACCTGTCTCTGGAAAAAAACCTTGAAGCAGCGGTTTATGATGCAGACTGCGTAATCATGGTGGTTCCTTCCCATGCTTACCGGGAAGTTTTTTCCTGTCTTGTTCCTTATCTTAAAAAAAGGGCAATTCTTGTTTCTGCGGTAAAAGGTATTGAAACCAATACCCTTGCCACCATGACCAGCCTTATGGAAGAGGAAGCCGGCAAGAAAGGTAAAAAAGAAGATTTTTATTTTGGCGTTCTGTCAGGACCAAGTTTTGCTCGTGAAGTGGCCGAAAACCAGCCCACTGCCGTAACCATTGCCTTTGCTGATCTTGAAATTGCCCGTACTGTGCAGCAACTCTTTGCCGGTAAATTTTTCAGAGGTTATACCAGCACCGATGTTGTTGGTCTTGAAATCAGCGGAGCCATGAAAAATGTTATAGCCATTGCCGCCGGAATCTGTGATGGTCTTGGTTTTGGTTTAAACAGCAGGGCCGCCTTGATTACGAGGGGATTAGCAGAGATAACCAGAATGGGAGTGGCAATGGGTGCTAACCCCTTAACTTTTTCAGGTCTGGGTGGACTTGGTGATCTGGTCCTGACCTGTACCGGAAATTTAAGCAGAAACCGCAGTGTTGGTCTGGCTCTTGGTCAAGGTAAAGACTTACAAACCATTCTTGCTGACATGACCATGGTTGCCGAAGGGGTAAAAACAAGCAAATCATGTTATGATCTGGCCAAAAAACTTGAGATTGAAATGCCCATGCTTAACCAGATCTATCAGATTATCTATCAGGGAAAATCATGTCATGATGCTGTGCGGGAGCTTTTTAAACGAAATCTTCGTGAAGAATTAGATGGGCATAATTGATAACCTGAGTTGAGCGATTTTTTAACTTGATCTGCACTGATCTCTTGCACGCCAAGGCTTCCCGAAAATCCTCAACAGACCAACGGGTATGCCTGCGGTTTTCGGGAAGCCTTGGCACACAAGATATCAGCACATATCTGCGTCATAAAATCGCTCAATTCAGGTTATAACCTTCAGGCAAGATCATCGTATTTTCTCAAATAACTGCGGAGCTGGTCATAACTAAGTCCCAATTGCTCGGCGGTTATCTTCCGGTTAAACCTATTTACCTTTAGAGCCTCTGCCAGAATAATTCTTTCTTGATTATTGATATACTCCTTGAAATCACGAGGAATTGTAAGAGTCGTCTCTATGTTTTTCTTTTCCGCATCTGCCGGCCCAACCTTTACGGTAACCGGACGAAACGGAGACTCAAAGGGATCGATGACGATCTCCCCAACCTGTTCTCCAGCCGGATTCAGACAAACTGCCCTCTCCACCACATTTTTCAATTCCCGAACATTACCCGGCCATGAATATTCCAACAGTTTTTCTCTGGCATACCCTGTAAATCCGGGGAAATAATCCCGTTTTAACTCACCGGTCATTAACACGCCAAAATGTTCAGCTAACAGGAGAATATCCTCTATGCGTACCCGCAAAGGCGGTAAAGTGATCACATCAAAAGCCAGTCTGTCCAACAGATCCGCACGAAACTTACCCGCCCGCACCATGTCAGGAAGGTCCTGGTTGGTAGCACCTGTGAATCTGGCCCTGCAAAGCAAAACCGTACTCCCTCCTACCCTCTCAAACTCTCCATATTCAATAACCCGTAACAATTTCTCCTGAAGACGCATGGACATGGAGCCAATCTCGTCCAAAAACATAGTACCCTTGCCCGCCCGTTCAAAACGGCCGATATGGCGACGACCCGCCCCGGTAAACGCACCGGATTCATGACCAAAAAGCTCAGATTCAAGTAAGGACTCGGCAAGAGTTGCACAGTTAATCTTGAGAAAAGGTTCCTGCCAGCGACCGGAAAGATAGTGGAGTCGATCGGCAATTAACTCCTTACCTGTACCCCTCTCACCAACCACCAAAACCGGTCTGGCAATATTAGCCACCCGGGCAACTTGCTCAAGAACAGTTAAAAAAAAAGGCGATTGACCAATGACAACAGAGGGGGAAGTATTAATATCCATAATACAGACCTCGTAAATTGATAATTGATAATTGATAATTGAGAATTATCAACCACACAAGGGCTTGATTATCGGGGGCAGAGAAAGCTGCACAAGAAAATTGTCCAAAAAATAGGGTGTTTTTAAAGGGAGTTGACGATGTCCGTAATAAATATAACATACCATAAAACGGCAAAAAACACCACAAACTGGATTAATTCACAAAGATAGTCATGTGCCATTTCCAGTAAATTCATGATTTATCCAATAGTTAATCAAGTTTTGCAACATGGCATAATTCATGAAATATATAATGACAAATGGGCACTCACATACAGGGCAAATCACACTTATCGCCCAAACAAATTATACGGAGGCAACACCATGGGTATTTTTTCACGATTCAACGATATCATCCACTCCAACATCAACTCTCTTCTTGACCGGGCCGAAGATCCCGAAAAAATCATCCGTCTCGTTATCCAGGAAATGGAAGATACCCTGGTCGAGGTACGAACCAATGCAGCCAAAACCATTGCGGACCAGAAAACCATGGCTCGTCGTTTAGAGAAGTTAGGCTCTGAACTGATAGAATGGGAAAAGCGGGCTGAACTGGCAGTCAGCAAAGGTCGTGATGACTTGGCGAGAACCGCATTAACAGAAAAATCAAACATTCAAACAGTCATAGAGAAACTCGAAGATGACACTGTTTACATTGAGGAGCAAAGACAACGCTTAGCTGAAGATATCGTCAAGCTACAGGCCAAGTTAAGCGAAGCAAAAATCCGACAGAAGACCTTGCTCATGCGAGGCGTAACAGCTGACAGCCGAATCAAAACCAAGGGTAAACTAAGTGACAACAGAATTGATGAGGCCATGACAAATTTTGAGCATCTTGAGAGAAAAATGGATATGCTGGAAGGCAAAGCCGAATCATGGGATATGGAGCCGCATCGTCCGGTCAATGAAGATTTCACAGACCTGGACATTGATGAGAATGTGGAACAAGAACTGGCAGAGCTCAAAAAACGAATGGAGAAACAAAGCCAGCCACAAACGCTCCAATAGGGTAAAGGCTACCTTGAAAAATTGCCTTTTCGCCCAAACTCTTTGTTGCAAGAAAAATTTTATCCTCGGAATATTAACTATATGCCTGCGGTAAAATTTTTCTTGTGCCTCGATTTTGAACGAAAATTCTAATTTTTCAAGGCACCCTAAAGTCAACGATGCCAAGGTTTCAGTGTTTTTTTGGCATAGTCCGCATATTTCACCTCAAATAGACAAAGGAAACATAAACAATGGAAATAATACTTATGGGTACACTGACCGCAGTGGTCACCATTTTCATGGTTGTCATTTTACCGGTCTGGCTACTCCTGCATTATCTCACCAAAATGAAATCAATGCAGGGTCTGTCAGAAGACGACGAAGAAAACCTGGTCAAAATGTGGCAGACAACCCAAACAATGCAGGACCGAATCCATAGCTTGGAAACTATTTTGGATGATCAGCATCCCAACTGGAGGGACATAGATGAATAATACTAAACGAAAACTCTACAATATCCTTTACAGAGAGAGAAAAAATCGCATTATAGGCGGGGTATGTGCCGGTATTGCTGATTATTTCGGGATTAACCGGTTAATAGTCAGGTTAATTGTTTTAGTGTCTCTCTTTTTTTTCACCCTGCCGACTTCTGCAATTTATATAGTGGCAATGTTTTTTCTAAAAAGCAAACCAAAAGATATTAACCTCAAAGAAGATGAAAAAAAACTATGGCAGTCCATTCACCGTTCACCGCAAAAAACGATCAGCAATATTCGCTCTCGTTTCTCCGCCATGGAGGAGAGAATGCAAGGCATGGAATCTTACCTGACTTCAAGAAAATACAAACTTGACCGTGCCTTTGAAGACCTGAAAGATTAAAACAGAGGACATAAGTCAGAAAATGGAAATAGTTTTGTTAGATCTGAGTTGAGCTATTTTTTAGCTTGATCTGTACCAGGTAAGCGAGTGCAACGAGACTCCGATCTCTTGCACGCCAAGGCTTTTAAGGAAACCCGTGGGCAGATCAAACGGGTATGCCTGCGGTTTTCTTAAAAGCCTTGGCACACAATCCGGCACTATATAGTGCCAAATCAGCACATATCTGCGTCATAAAATCGTTCGATTCAGGTTAGATTCTTTTCCTGACTACTCGGAGTTTCACTGCGTTCGCTTGCCTGTTTCGCTGTTTTCATTTTTATTATCTATTATGCCCGGCTCGCCGGGCATGGTGGTTTACATGAAACCTAAATACTGCAAAGCCCGGTCCATACTACAGTACCAATCTTGACCGTTGCTATGGTTAACCTATCTGCTCCAGCCTTGATGGTTATTGACAACTCCGCCGGCTACGAAGTTTTTTAATCTGAGAACGATTTTTCTTCATCTCCAGCCTCCTCTCTTTTGCCCGACGAGAAACTCTTGTTTTGCGGCGTACAGGCTGTACATATAAGGCCTGCCGCATCAACTTTACAAACCTATTAATCACCTCCTCTCGATTACCTGCCTGAGTTCTGGCTATATCTGATGAAAGCTGAAGAATTCCCCTGCGATTAATCCTGTTCACCAGCCGACTCATAACAAGTTGGCATTGACTGGCAGATAAAGCCGGTGAGCCAGCAACATTAAAGGTCAGGGTAACCCTGCTATTCACCTTGTTGACATTCTGACCGCCAGGACCGCTGCTTCTCGAAAAAGAGAAGGAAATATCTGTTGAGGAAATGATACAGGTCTGATTTATAAAAATTTTACTTGTAGGATTCATCTTCAAAAACACCTCGATTTAGATATATTGTAACTATTCGGCGAGATGAACAAACTCCCATAAACTTAGGCTGTAACTGTTCAGATGTGCTTTATATTCGTTCATTTCGGAGTCTCGTTCCTCGCTTACCTGAGCTTTGAAGCGTACTAATGTTACTCAAGAAGCTCAGGTAAGCGAGGAACGAGACTCCGAAACCAGAAAAGGAGAGGAGTAAATGAGCCTGCGAGACTTAAACGAGGTGCCGGTACACAATTACCTTGTCAGAAGGCATTATCTTTCTCTTGACGCAATCTAAAGTAAATTGGTAGAATATCCAACTGTATTAGACCTGAGTTGAGCGATTGTTTAACTTGATCTGCACCAGGCAAGCGAGTGCAACGAGACTCCGATCTCTTGCACGCCAAGGATTCCCGAAAATCCTCAACAGACCAACGGGTATGCCTGCGGTTTTCTTAGAAGCCTTGGCACACAGCAGTGCAACGGCGAGATATCAGCACATATCTGCGTCATAAAATCGCTCAATTCTGATAAAGTAAAAAATCAATATAAACAAGATAGGGAATGGTCATGAAAACTGAAAATAGAAGTAAACTCTTTTTGATTATTTTTATTTCTGCCTCTGTTTTTCTTTACGGAGGCTGCGGGAAAAAAGTAATATCTCCTTATGCCCCCATAACAACAGGAAACAACATGATCGGACATGATGCTGGTCATGATGAAAACCTTGGCAGGGGAATTATAATGGAAGAATTCGCAGCCATTGAAGAACCATTAGATACAGTAATGGACCTGCATGACTTATTGCCAGGAAGAATGGTAATCAATGCTGATCAACAAAGCGAAGAGCATAAAAAGAGATTTGGTCGCTCTTCCATGGCAATGCAACCAATTTATTTTGATTTTGATAAGAGCAATATTCGCACGGACATGATAACCCGAATGGAGCATAATGGGGAGTATCTCAAAAGAAATTTCAACTTTAACCTGGTAGTAGAAGGTAACACGGATCAACGAGGAACACGAGAATATAACCTTGCTCTTGGTGAGCGAAGAGCGATGAGTGCCAAGAACTATCTGATTGAACTTGGGGTAAGGTCATACCGAATCCGTACCCTTAGTTATGGTGAAGAACGGCCCCTGTTCAAAGGACAGACAGAATTTGATTTTGCCCAAAACCGACGGGCAGACTTTATCCTTGAATAAAGAACTGTAAAAAAACAGTATGGCTGGACTTGATTAATCATCAAACCATGAAAGATGGTTACTTTAGCACTGTGACTTGGACAGGTCATAACCTCATAAAACAAACAACCCCTTCAATCAATTATTCTTTATGACCGGAAATATTTTTCATGCTGCTGGTTTTCTTTTTACTTGACCTGGTAATGATTATCATTTAGTAAATATTCAGATGCACTCCGAAATGGACGAATCGAGCGTGTGAGACTCCGTGAAGCACATCTGGAGAGTTACAACTGATGATTATCAAACATGTCAAGACAGCAAAGCTACAGTACCATCGAGAACGATCCCAGATTTCAGGATAATGAAAAAAATATCTCGAATGACCAGACAAAAAATGGTCATCATTGAAGAAATAAAAAATTGTAAAATACACCCGACAGCAGATGAACTCCACAAGAGGTTAAGGAAAAAATTACCTTATATAAGCCTGGCAACGGTTTATAGAAACCTGAAAATCATGTCTGAGACCGGTCAGATCAGCAAACTTAAAACCAAGGGTAAATCAAAACTCTTTGACTGGGATAGCAGCCCTCATGATCACATATATTGCCTACAATGTCAACGGGTTGACAACATAAATATCACAGATATCATAGGTATAACCATGCCCTATGACATTAATTGTGGTTATAAAATTTCCGGGCATAAATTTGAATTTTCAGGCATTTGCCCGGAATGCCTGATTGATTCCAAAACCAACAACAAAGGAGATAATAAAAAAATGGCCTGTAAATCAAAATGCGGCACCAAAGGCTTGAGCGACAACCAACGGGAAGTATTAGAGGCTTTACAAAATGCTCCGGACGATATCTGCGGAAGCAAGGATATTGCGGCAGCCACCAGCCTTGAAGCTAAACAGGTAAGCTGTCAAATTACAGCTCTTAAGAAAAAGGGTTTTGTTGAAAGTCCGGTTCGTTGTAAATATTCAATCACCGAAAACGGAAAAGAAGCTCTTGCCAAAGATGCATGAAGGAAATAAGCTCCTCCAAGCATGTTCAGTCTGTATAAGTCCCCATAAACATTTTAAGCCGTTTGTAAAAAATCAGTAATTTTTTATCCTATCTTAGGATGAGAATAACCCCCCTAAATAACCAACAAAGGAGAACCTGAAAATGACCACACTTGTAACCAAACCTGCCCCTGATTTCACTGCGACTGCCGTTATGCCCGACAACTCCATGAAGGAAGACTTCAAACTCTCAGATTTTTTAGGACAAAATATCATACTCTTTTTCTATCCTCTGGACTTTACCTTTGTTTGCCCTTCTGAAATTATCGCCTTTGATAAAAAACTTGATGAATTTAAAAAGAAAGATTGTCAGGTAATCGGTGTTTCCGTTGATTCACAGTTTTCCCATTTGGCCTGGAAAAACACTCCGGTTAAAGAAGGCGGCATAGGCAATATTCAATATCCTCTCGTTGCCGACCTTGATAAAAACATTTCTGAACAGTATGGGGTACTGCTTGAAGCGGGCATTGCCCTGCGGGGAACATTCCTCATTGATAAAGAAGGAATTGTCCGTCATTCTATAATCAATGATCTACCCCTTGGCCGTTCAACTGACGAAGCCCTGCGAATGGTTGACGCCCTACAATTTCACGAAGAACACGGCGATGTATGTCCCGCCAACTGGCAGGAAGGAGAAGAGGCTATGAAGCCGACCGCAGAAGGAGTGGCTGATTATCTTTCCAGAAATGTTTAATAATCGGTAACTATTCAGTGAAATGGGCAAAGAGATAAGCGAGCTCGAACTCTGCACTTATCTGCGAGACTCCGTGAAGTGCAGATGAATAGTTACTAATAATCTATTATAATTTTCTGCTTTTGAGTTATCAATATTTTTTTCATGGATAACTCAAAAGCACTCTCTACCCAGAAAGGAGAATTAACCATGACTAAAGATAATGAAATTTATAAATGTGGTATCTGCGGTAACATCGTTGAAATCATGCACACTGGTGCCGGAGACCTGGTCTGCTGCGGAAGTCCCATGGATGTGCTTAAAGAAAACTCCGTGGATGCTGCCCTGGAAAAACATATTCCAGTTATTGAAAAAACCGATAAGGGGTATCGGATAATCGTTGGTTCCACAGCCCATCCCATGGAAGAAAAACACTGGATTGAATGGATTGAACTGGTTGCTAATGAAAAAGTCTATCGTCAAAAACTAATTCCCTCCCAATCCCCGGAAGCATTATTCTGTACTGATGCTGCCCAGGTTTCAGCCCGTGCCTACTGTAACCTGCATGGTCTCTGGAAATCATAAGAGATGATCATGCCGGTATACGGTAGCCCCATAGTTACCAGCTTTCATATAAACACAGAAATAAAGTCACATAAAGAGGGAAAAACCAATAATGCAAACCGTTCAGCTTAGCGAAAATGTTTATTGGGTTGGAGCCGTTGACTGGCTTACCCGTGATTTTCACGGGTATTCAACCAACCGAGGTACTACCTATAACGCCTATCTGATCATTGATGAGAAAGTAACCCTGATTGATACGGTTAAAAAACCTTACTGTAGTGAGTTTATGCATCATATCCGCAACATAATAGAGCCAGAGAAAATTGATTATCTCGTGGTCAACCATGTGGAATTAGATCATTCAGGTTCGCTGCCCGAGGTTATGGAAATTGTTAAACCTGAAAAAATATTTTGCTCAAAGATGGGGAAAAAGTCTCTTCTTCAACATTTTCACCAGAAAGACTGGCCTTATCATGTGATAACCCCTGGTGAAGAGGTTAAACTTGGTAAAAAGACCATCACATTCATGGAAACCAGAATGCTCCACTGGCCGGACTCCATGTTCACCTATATCAAGGAAGATGAGATTCTCTTTTCCAGTGATGCCTTTGGCCAGCACCTCGCCACCAGCGAACGGTTTGATGATGAAGTGAATCAGAGTATCCTGATGCATGAAGGGACAAAATATTATGCCAACATCCTGACTCTCTACTCTACTCTGGTTCAGAAGCTTCTTAAAAGTATTCAAGAAATGAACCTGCCAATCAAGATCATCGCCCCTGACCACGGAGTGATCTGGCGGAACAATCCAGGCAAAATAATCAAAGCATATGGTGCATTTGCAGCCCAGAAAGGTAATGGCAAGGCTCTGATCCTTTACGATACCATGTGGCAATCCACGCAAATGATGGCAAAAGCGGTTGCCACTGGACTTGAAAATCAGGGTATCAGCTACCAGATGCTTAATCTCAAGGTCAATCATCGCAGTGATATCATGACAGAAGTCCTGAGAAGCAGTGCCATTATCCTTGGTTGCCCGACCTTAAATAACGGATTATTACCGGACATGGCGGGCTTTCTCATGTATATGCGGGGTCTAAAACCAATAAACAAAATTGGAGCTTCTTTTGGTTCTTATGGCTGGTCAGGTGAGTCGGTAAAATTAATGAACCAAATCATGACAGATTTGAAATTCAATATCTGTCATCCAGGTTTAAAGGTTCAATATGTGCCTGAACACAGCCACCTAACATCATGTGTGGAGTTAGGAGAAACCGTGGGGAAAACCCTTAAAGGGTAGTAACCAGCATGCTTTAAGCAGGTTTTACCAGCCCCATAGTCACAATCCATGAAAGATTGTCGCTGTGGCGGGTCAGGACCGGCTGTTAATGCTAATATAAATTTTCGGTTTTTGCTAAGGGAGCAATCATGAAAATAATTATAGAGAATAATATTGTTGAATTTCACACTGATACCCCCCAAGAAACCGCCGATATGGAGACCCTGTGGAGAGTTATGGTTGACTGTATCACAGATAATAAACGGATGGAGCCCATTGGAGAGTTCATTCCGACAAAATCCAAAGTAGCCCGTTTCATTATCGAAGGGGTGCCAAGCAAAACGGTTTATACCGATGACGAGGTAGATAAGGAATGTACAGTAATATGCACAATTTGTAACAAGTACTCTCACTTAAAACCAGGCGATTCCGTGCCGGTCTGTTGCGGGGGACCCATGCAGGATATTGACTAAAGGTTTTACACAAGAGGGCCAGCACAACCTGACGGTGTCTCTTGTGTATCTCCACAACCGGCACACAGAATTAACATCCCGGATACAATGGGTAAGCTGATTATTATAGCGGAAAAGCCAGGAAAATAATTTCTATTCCTGTGTCCTGTCATCTAATGCTCAAGAATTATCAATTATCTACTGATTATCAACAACATTCTCGCCACAACTGCATCGGCATCAAGCTCTGTTGCGTCAATTACCACTGCATCTGCGGCCACTTTAAGCGGAGCAATGACCCTTTGTTGATCGCTCCTGTCCCTCTTAATAATCTGATTTAAGATTACCTGATTATCTTGAATTAGCTCTCCCCTCTCATGTAATTGTTTAATCCTTCTTTCTGCCCGTGATTCAGGAGTGGCATCAAGATAAAACTTCCAAAAAGCCCGGGGGAAAACCACCGTGCCTGTGTCGCGCCCTTCAGCAACCAGTTTTCCTGTTTTTCCCATTTCCTGCTGCAGCAAGGTAAGTTTTTCCCGTACCACCGATAAAGAAGACACCCTTGAGGCTTCCATCCCAATTTCCGGGGTCCGGATTAAGCCGCCAATCTCCCTAAAATTAAGATAAACCTGAACATCATCATCAGGATGACCTGACTCTTTGAGAACAATCTCCATATCATGGATAATCCTGCCAACCCCATCTGCATCACCGGTATCAACACCGGCTTGGATACAACCCCAGGCCACAGCCCGATACATGGCTCCGGTATCAAGATATAAAAACCCCAGACTATTGGCAAGCATTCGGGAAACCGTTGATTTTCCAGCCCCAGAAGGCCCATCAATGGTAACTATTTCACGCTGTTCTAACATATCCCAACTCTTGCCGACAGATATTTAAGGCTTCAGCAAAACGGATATTTTCCCGCTCCCTACCCACGGTTATCCTGATAAAATCAGGATAACCATAGGCTTTCATGGGGCGGACAATCATACCTCTCTTAAGCAGGGCCTCATAAAGAGTCGTACCATCCCCACCAACATCAATCAGAAAAAAATTAGCACGAGATGGGTAGCATTTGCAGCCTGATCTCTCCACCTGTTCCACCAGCCATTGTCGTCCCAGCCGAGTTCCGGTAAGAGTTTTTTGATAATGATCCGTATCGGACAAAGCCGCCAAGGCCCCTGCTTGGGCAAGAAGATTCACATTAAACGGCTGACGGACTCTATGGAGTAAATCAGCAATTTCCCTGTGCATCAGAGCAAAACCAATCCGCAGCCCTGCTAAGCCAAAGGCCTTGGAAAAGGTGCGCAATGAAACCACCGCGGGAATACCATCTGCATGTCTGATACAGGAAAGAACATCAATTCGCTCCTCGGGTACAACAAAATCAATATAGGCCTCATCAAGCACCAGAATCAAGTTCTCCGGCAACCTGTGCAGAAAATCCTCAAATCGTTTACCTGCAAAAAAAGTTCCACAGGGATTATTGGGATTATCAAGAAATATTAATCTGGTTCTTTCATTCACTTCACCGGCTATTCTATCCAAATCATGATTCATACCTTTAAGAGGAAGCACAAGGTTTACCCCCCCTCTGACCTGGACAAATTTCTGATACATGAGAAAAGAGGGGTGGGAGGTTATCACCTCGTCACCAGGCTGAACAAAAGCCTTAACCAGAAACTCTATAATTTCATTGGAGCCGTTCCCAAGGATAATTTCATCCATACCAGCTCCAAGCCAGCCAGCTAAAGCTTCAGTGAGATAATAAGCTGAGCCGTCCGGATAACGATGTAAACCATGGATGGCTTTTTCAATGGCGGCCACAGCCTTTGGAGATGGACCCCATGAATTTTCATTGGCAGCCAGCTTGATTGAATTACTTATTCCATATTCCCTTTCCAGTTCCTCAAGAGGTTTTCCCGGTGAATAAGGTATTAGGGATTTTATATGTTCAGGGCATTCAAGTTTCATTACAGCTCTGCTCTTCTGCCGGCAATACCAGTTCGTTGCTCCAGATTCCAGGCGGTTTTAAAAAGAATCTCCTCGTGAAAATAATTCGCCTGCATCTGCATACCAATGGGCAGACCATCTGCTGAGAAACCACATGGCACAGAAATCCCTGGAATCCCGGCCAGGTTTGCCGATATTGTCAAGATATCAGAAAGGTAAAGGGCAAGAAGATCATCGCTCTTTTCGCCAATCCGCCAAGCCGGGGTTGGGCTAACCGCAGAAACAATCACATCACAACTCTTAAAAGCCCTGGCAAAATCGTCCTTAATCAAGGTGCGAACCTGGGAAGCTTTTTTATAATAAGCATCGTAATATCCGGCTGACAGGGCATATGTCCCAATGAGGATCCGTCTTTTAACTTCATCACCAAATCCATGGGATCTGGTTTTGCTGTACATATCAACAAGAGAATCCGCAGCCATATCCCGATAACCAAAACGAACCCCGTCAAAACGGGCCAGATTTGAACTGGCTTCAGCCGGGGCAATCAAATAATATACAGCTACACAGTACTCTGTATGGGGCAGGGTAATCTCAACCACATCTGCTCCGGCTTCCCTGAGCATCTCAATACCGTTGTGGACGGTTTTTTCCACTTCGGGGTCTATCCCTTCAGTAAAATATTCCTGGGGAATCCCTACCCGAATATCCTTGAGACCATCAGTTAAAGATCTTGTATAATCAGGAAGATCTCTCTTAATTGAGGTTGAGTCTCGGGGGTCATGACCGCCAATGACATTCATCATTATCGCACAGTCACGGACATCTATGGTCATGGGACCTATCTGATCAAGGGAAGAGGCAAAAGCCACCAGACCGTACCGGGAAACCAGGCCATAAGTTGGCTTCATCCCGACAATCCCGCATAAAGAGGCGGGCTGGCGAATGGAACCCCCGGTATCTGAACCAAGAGATGCTAAGCATTCCCCGGCAGCAACCGCTGCCGCCGAACCGCCGCTGGAACCACCGGTTATATAACCTGCTTTCCAGGGATTTTCAGGCACCTGATAGGCACAGTTTTCCGTGGTTGACCCCATGGCAAACTCATCCATGGCGGTCTTGCCAATGATAATTGCCCCGGCATTACGAAGTTTTTCAATCACAGTTGCATCATAAGGTGCAACAAACCCTTCTAAAATTTTCGAACCACAGGTGGTAGGCATATCCATGGTGCAGAGTGCATCCTTGACAGAGAGTGGAATTCCATGAAGATATCCAGTGTCTTTCTGTTTATCCGCTTGTGCAGCCGCGATTAACGCTCCTTCTCTATCAAGGTGAAGAAAAGCCTTCACCTTGCCTTCAACTCTATCTATTCTGGCAAACATTGATTCAACCAGCTCTAAAGAACTCAAATCTTTACAGGCAATTTTTCCCCTTGCCTCACTCAATGTCATATCAAGCATTTATATCTATTCCTCTAACCAACGACCTTGGGAACAACAAAGGCTTCAGCATTTTGTTTTGATGAGGCAGCTAATGCTTGCTCCCGGG
>CAYRGM010000028.1:0-17918 GCA_964423765.1 uncultured Desulfobulbaceae bacterium | reverse complement strand
CATCTATTTCATTTTCTTTCATTTTTCTCATAAAAGCACACCTTTTTCGTTTTCTATAAATGGCAGTTGCTCTACAAGCCCGTCTTCACGGTGGCACCGCATGGCTGATGGTTGCGGGAAGAGAGACGGGTTTGAAACCCGTCTCTACGATGGCGGTGATATTAACACCTGAGTTGAGCGATTTTTTAGCTTGATCTGCACCATATAAGCGAGCACAACGAGACTCTGATCTCTTGCACGCCAAGTCTTTTAAGAAAATCCGTGGGCAGACCAACGGGTATGCCTGCGGTTTTCTTAAAATCCTTGGCACACAGCAGTGCAACGGCGAGATATCAGCACATATCTGCGTCATAAAATCGCTCAATTCAGGTATAAAACTTAGACCTGGCTCCATTCTTGCTAAGGCTATAATTATTTAGCATTACCTGATTTATCTGTCAAACCCATGTTTATTATCTATTGGCAATTCCTTCCGGTAGACCAATCATCATGCCGAAAATTCTTTTAAATATTGTCACCTGTCACATAGATAAACATGATCAAGATAAATAATCCTTGCCCTAGTCTGCCTGATAACAAATATACCAAAACCTGCTATCTCTGCCATATTTATTTGTCTGCTTTCGGGAGCATTGAGCACCGTTTGCAGGGAAATGGCAAAATCATTCCAACCGTAATGGAGAGTAAGCCGTTGATGAAAACGATCGGGAAACTTCATCCCCTGCCGCTCATGGCGACGATCATGAATGCGTACATGCAGAGTAAATTCTTCATTATCCGGATTGTAAACACTAAAGTTAAGCGTCTTGTATCCTCGCCAGTCTCCAGGAAAATAAAAAATATTTATTCCAGAATAAGTGGCTGTCGACAACTGTACCCGCAACCCATACCTGCCATGCCTGACAACTTCCGACTGCTGTCTTATCTGACGGACATCCCGCCAGCGGGTTTGCTCAAACCTTGTTTCAAAGTCAGACAAAACTGGAAACTGTCTGACAGCCATGTTTTCATCATATAAGGCCTGGGCAAGGGGCAGGGCTGAGAATATAATCAGCAGGAAAACTCCTGCTCTGACCAAGTTTTGCCGCAGCCTGCCAATTCCCAGACCGACCAGACTAAAAGTCAGCAGACAGCCAAGCTGATTAAGATAAATATCATTAACGCTGCCTGTACGGTATTTCAGCATCACCTGCACCACTTCAATCACAAGACCTAACAAAAAAACCGTGCCAAACAGCAAAGCGAAAAATCGCAAATTAGTCGTATGAATTCCCCGTCTCTTGTTCCAGACAATAACCAGCAGGGTGAACAGAGAAAAGAACAGTATATGGCCAAGGTTCCAAAGGGCAATAAATGAACGGCTCCCGCGATAACCTGGTCCACCAAAGAAAAAAAATGGCAAACCGATAATCAGCAGAATAACAAGCAATAACGGCAGGTATCGCTCAATACTTGATTTACACTTATTGGCAAACGGCATATAGTGAACCACTATTTGATATATTCTTGCTCTTCAAGGTATAAAAATATTTTCTGAACCGCCTCAGCAGAAGTCATACAAGTGGCAGCTATAATTACTTCCGGAGCAAGCGGTTCTTCATAGGGATTAGCAGTCCCGGTAACCTTCTTACCAGCTCCTGGCATGCAACAACCCTGATTCCCTTAAAATATGTACTCTGATAGATAAGTTAGAAAGACGAACAGAAAATGTTTTTTTGGTTGGTTATGGACTTGACCATGACGACAGGTTTCGCAATCTGCCAGATATTCACTGTGGAGAAGAGTAGATGAATAACAGTAAACATTGCTGTTATTCTGGCTGGATGCGACCGTATTGATGATTAGGAAGTCCACGAATCAACCCTCACCTTATGGGTTATTCATAAAATTACATATTGACCATCCCCTTTTAGTAGTTATTGTGTGAGAATCAACACGGTCTATGGGTAAGCTGGTCAGTCACAATAGGGTTAAACCTGAATTGAGCGATTTGCTAACTTGATGAAAGCTTACATAATGTTCATATCAATCAAATAAGAAAAAATAAAATTATCAGGAAGCAAAATGAATAATTCATTCAAAACTTTTATCCTCATGGCTGCCCTGACCGGGTTATTCATGACGGGAGGACAGCTCCTCGGCGGTCAACAGGGCATGGTGATTGCCTTGTTATTGGCGGTTGTGCTTAATTTCTTTGCCTACTGGAATTCAGATAAACTGGCCTTAAGGATGAATGGTGCCCGTGAAGTTTCTGAAGCCGAAGCTCGGGACCTGCACCAACTGGTCGCCAACCTGGCCCGCCGGGCAGATATCCCCAAACCAAAAGTATATGTGATTAATAACCAGACTCCCAATGCTTTTGCTACCGGTCGTAATCCGGAACATGCGGCAGTGGCAGTAACCACAGGTCTTATCCAGGCTCTTAACCGGCAAGAGCTGGAAGGGGTAATTGCCCATGAACTGGCCCACATTAAAAACCGGGACATCCTGATCAGCTCTGTTGCCGCGGTCATGGCGGGAGCAATCTCTTATCTTGCCACCATGGCTAAATTTTCTATGATCTTCGGAGGAAGAGGCAATGATAGAGGAGGAAATCCCATCGTGATGATTCTTATGATGATAATGGCACCACTTGCTGCCGGACTCATCCAGATGTCTATTTCAAGAAGCCGTGAATATATTGCCGACAGAACCGGAGCAGAAATTTGCGGCCACCCCAAAGCATTAGCCAATGCTTTACACAAGCTGGCTGACTATAATGCCAAGCGTCCCATGCAGATCAATCCGGCTTCGGCCCAGATGTATATTGTCAATCCTTTAAAAGGCGGCACTTTTTCTGGTCTTTTTTCTACTCATCCGCCCATGAAAGAACGAATAAAGAGGCTCTTGGAGATGCAGGGAACAGGCATCTTAAAATAAGCAGACAACCGTAGAGACGGGTTTAAAATCCGTCTCCTTTCTTTCGCAACCATTAGCCATGCCGCGCCACCGTGAAGACGGGTTTGAAACCCGTCTCTACCAAATCCAGACAATTTAAGAGGACGGTAGATGAGACCGATGACACAGGAAAGAAAATTATCAAAAAAACAGGGCATTTTATAGGGCGTTTACGATGCCTGTAGAGAATTTAAAAAACAAAGGACCGAACAGTTTGCTGCCTTTGGGCTTATTGAATGGTTGAATCTTACCGTTACTGCAAAGTCATGGCCATATTCCGCAGGGTGGGGACAATGAAACTCTGGAGAAAAATAATTGCCAGCAATAGAACCATGGGGCTTAAATCAAATCCCTTCATAACCGGTACAACTTTCCTGATTCGAAAAAGCAGGGGTTCTGTTACCTGAACAAGGAAACGAACAATGGGATTATTCGGGTCGGCATTAACCCAGGAAATAATCGCCCTGCCAATTATCATCCATATATAGACGGTAAGCAGAACATCGACCAGGGTAGCAATGGCGTTGACAAAATTACTTAAAACAAACATAATTCCTCTAATATAAAAAAATTAATAACCAGCCTGGCTGGTTATGGATATTGTATTTTCCTATTTTTTTACCGATTGGTTTGTTTTTTCTCCATCCTCGGAAAAAGCTGCATCCCTTTATTGACCTTTACTCCGGGCTGCAACTTTCCCCAATAACCATAAACTTCAAGGGTGCTGACCTCCAGATCTTCTTCAAGGCCGAGTGCCGATGCCATTTTTAAACTTGCTGACGGTATGACCGGTTGCAACAGTAAAGCAATAAGCCGCAGCCCTTCCAGTAAAAAATAGAGAACCGTATCCAACCGTCGCCTCTGATTTTCATCCTTTGCCAGCTCCCAAGGAATATTACTGACAATATACCGGTTAAGCAAGGATATAAAATCCCATATTACCTGCAGGCCCTGATGAAACCTGAAGTCAAGCATGGCCTGACGGTAAACAACAACCATTTGCTCTGCAGTGGCAATGATCTCCCGGTCCAACTCGACAAGGTTGTCAAGATCGGGTACAGGTACAAGCGAATCAGTATACTTCACCACCATGGTCAAGGAACGAGAAAACAGATTACCAAGATCATTGGCAAGATCAGCGTTCCGGCGATCAATGATGGCATCATTGGAAAAAGACGAATCCAGACCAAAATTCATTCCTCTCAAGAAAAAATAACGAACCGTATCAGCCCCGTACTCATCAACCAGATCTTTTGTTCGCACCACATTACCAAGAGATTTGGACATTTTGATCTGATCAACATTCCAGTAGCCATGGACAAGGAGCCGCTTAAAAGGCTTTAACCCCATGGATTTAAGCATGGTCGGCCAGTAAATTCCATGGGGCTTTAAGATATCCTTGCCAATTACATGCTCGGCAACCGGCCAGAAATTGTGAAAATTTTCATGTGCCGGCCAGCCCAGCCCGCTTAAATAGTTTATCAGGGCATCAAACCATACATAAGTGACAAACTTATCATCAAAAGGTAGGGGAATTCCCCAGGTCAAACGGGATACAGGTCTGGATATACATAAATCCTCAAGCGGCTCAGATAGAAAAGAAAGAACCTCATTCCGGTATCGCTCAGGTCTGATAAAATCAGGATTTTCTTTGATATGCTCTATTAACCAGTTTTGATATTTAGACATTCTGAAAAAATAATTCTCTTCGGCTATCTCTTCAGGCTTAGTTAAATGATCCGGGCATTTCCCGTCCACCAGCTCTTTTTCGGTGAGAAATCTTTCACATCCCCGACAGTAATGTCCGCAATATTTGCTGAAATAAATATCACCCTGGTCATAGACCTGCTCTAATATCCTTTGCACAGTCTGAACATGTACAGGATCAGTGGTTCTTATAATATTATCAGGAAAAATCGATAAAAGCGGCCAGGTGTCAGAAAAAGACGCACTGACCTTTTCTACAAACTCCTTGGCAGTTACCCCTTCCTGTTGTGCCGCCTGAACGATTTTCTCTCCATGCTCATCCGTACCGGTCTGGAACCGGACCTTATGTCCGCAAAGCCTTTTAAAACGGGCATAAGTGTCAGCCACCACAGTACTATAGGCATGACCAAGATGGGGCATGGCGTTAACATAATAAATGGGTGTGGTTATATATGTGTTCTTAGCTTTCATTTCCTTTTGTATCCGTCTGACTTTTTGTTTCCGAGCTGTATCCACCTTTTTTCTTTTTTTGCCTTGGCTTATGCAAATGTTCAAAAGTCCCCCATTCTGCCTCGGTGAAAGTTTTTTCCTCACGATCTTCATTAATGGCAATGATATTCCCCTGCAAGGTAAGATGCCTCATCACCCGGTAAACAATGCCCTCAAAACGAATCAAACGGCCAACTTTAGGCATTTTTTTCTTTATCAGCCGATAATTATCATATTCGTAACTTAAGCAGCAGAACAAACGATTACAAACCCCGGATATTTTAGCAGGGTTAAGAGACAGGTCCTGGGCCTTTGCCATTTTTATGGAAACTGAATCAAACTTTTTTAAAAACAAAGTACAACAAAATTCCCGGCCGCAGGGTCCCAGCCCACCCAGCATTTGAGTTTCATGACGGACACCTATTTGCCGCATCTCCACCCTGGTTCTAAACTCACTGACCAATCGCCTGACCAGTTCCCGAAAATCAACCCGGCTCTCAGCTGTAAAATAGAAAATTATCTTTGCACCATTAAAATAACGCTCAACCCGAACCAGATGCATGGAGAGCTTAAGTTCATTAACGATTTTCCGACAGGTATGCAATCCTTTCAGCTCAAAAGCGGGAAGCCGCACATACCTTTTTTCCTCATTAACATCAGCCCTTCGTAAAATAACCCGGAGACAACGATTTTTTCCTTTATGACAGTTAGTGAGAATTGCTCTGCTGATTATTCTTGCCGGTTCCGGACCATGGTCGGTCTCAACCATTACACAGGTTCCAGCAACGAGATCGTCCTGGGGGGCAAAGGCTGTATGCTCTTGTCCTGACTGACGAAAACAAAAACGGTAATATCCACCATGTTGATGGTTAAGCTCTTCTCCATTCACCACTGTTTTAATTTGTTTATATTTTGAGGGTTGCTGCCTTTGAGACATGGTATGATATGTAAAATTGAAAATTATTGATCATAAATGCCGCTGATTTTTTAGAAGTCTACGCTCGCCGCTTCGCTGCTACCTGTTTTTTTATGGCAGACTTTCAGGAGTAAGGTATTAAATAGGGAGTAATTAAACGAAACAACAAAACTTTACAGATAAGCTCTTGAGTACAGTTGCCGGCGAGAGCCTCGGCCGCAGCGTCGATATTATCCAGCTTATCAGAAAGATGAGATAAACTCCAGCGTTCTCTTGCCTGCTTAAGCATGTTTATATCAAGGCTCCCATTTAATCCCGCTCCATCACTTTGTAAAGAAAACTGCAAAGCTTCTTTAAAAAACAAACGGAGCAGATCAAAAAGCAACTCCAGATCATTTTTCAGAGCCGCCATTTCCCGGGCCAGTAACAAGAGCTCTTCCACAGTCTTTGCCCTTGATGGCCACTGAGTTAACAGTCCGGCTATAATATCTTCCCAAAGGGGAAGAACAACATCAAACTTTATGGTTAGGGCCCGTCCGGGACTGCCGCCTGACATCCTGGCTAACATTATTAACTGTTGTTCATTTAGCTCTGGTCGCTGGGCTCTGATAATCTGCCCGGTAATATCAATGCTTATCGGCGAAAAAGCAATAACCTGGCATCTGGAAATAATGGTGGCCAATATCGGTTCACCATCAGCCGCTATCAGAAAAAAAATATTATTGGGAGGCGGTTCTTCCAGTAATTTCAGAAGGCTGTTGCCCGCCTCTTTACTCATGGTTTGAGCTTCTTCAATTATAATAACCCGCAGACCTCCTGCAAATGGAGAAAAAATCAGTTGTTTTTGCAAATCCCGGATCTGATCAATCCGAATAGAGGCACCATCTGGGACAATATGAATGAAGTCCGGGTGATTACCGGAAGAGAATTGAATGCAATCGGAACATTCTCCACAAGGTGGTAACTCTGAATTAGCCGTACAGAGCAGAGAAGCAGTTATCTTAAGAGCCACAATAGCCTTACCGACCCCGTCCAGACCGGAAAAAAGATAAGCATGGGCCAGGCGTTCACTCTTCAACGCCTGTTCAAGCAGACGAAGGACTCTGTTATGACCAAGGATATCAGGAAAAAGCATGTTACCTAAGTTATGTGCTCAGAATATGGGGAAAACAGGGTATAATCAGCGTAGATGGAGTTAATTGACCGTCAAACCAGTCATGCGGGTTAATCAATGATCAATTCTTTAAAATAATCAATGGATGGGTAACGGGAAGAATAGGTACTTTCCTGTTTGCTACTTGGTTTTGCCACAAAAATCAACTTGTCCCGTGCCATTCCGCTTGCTTCTGCGGCTAACAATACTTTTTCCGTGTCATCAGCAAGGATGGTTCTGCTTTTATCAAAATCAAGCTCCACCTCTACTTTTTTCCAGAATTCAGGCTGTTCCTTGGCAAAGCCAATCTCCTCAGAACAGGTGATACGGTCAAACCATGCACCTAAAAGAGTCTTTCTCAATTTGATTGCCAAGGTCTTTGAATGAGCGTTGGTCACAAGATACAGTTTTTTCTTTTTTCTTAAACAAAATTCCAGAAACTCAATCACATAGGGATGGACATTTATAAGATGATCAACCCGCATTTTCAGTGCAGGGATATCAAGTTTCAGCTCCTTTGACCAGTAATCAATATCAGTCCAGTCCAGGGTGTTTTCCACTCTTTTATATCTTGTAAACAGTTCTGAACGGGCCTGGTCGATGGAAATATCATGAACCAGGCTGTAATGTTCCGGCAGATACTGGTTCCAGAAATAATCATCAAAATGTTTGTCAAGAATAGTTCCGTCCATATCGAGCAGAACCGTATCAATCAGATCCCATGACAATGAAGCAAATATTTTTTCAGGATTTTTCTTATTCATTTTGTTTTTATTTATATTTTACAGACCTCGTAAACGCCCTCTAAAAATGCCCTGTTTTTTGGACAATTTTTTATGGTCAAGAATTATCAATTATCAATTTTCAATTCTCAATTGCTGTTCAATTGCTGTTAAAATGTTTTTTATCTGCTCAAAAATATTTTCATCTTCATTAAAAAACGGTATAATCAATCGCTGATCCGGGGTGATCCGGACAAGTTTTGTTGGTTTTCTTTTTTCTTTTCCCTTTTTAATCCGTTTGTTTTGTTTATCCATGAATAAAATAACCTGTTCAGGGCTGACAGGAGTCTGCTTGCTGAAACTCAAGATGAAACTATCCGGTCCCTGTTCAAGTTTACTTATGCCTAATTCCCGTAAAGGGTATTTAAGTTCAATAAGGCGACAGAGATTGCGGGTTTCTTCCGGAAGACTACCATAACGATCTTCCATTTCATCCATCAGATCCATCAGCACTTCAGGTTCTTTACTGCCGGCAATAGATAAGCGTCTGTAGATATGGTATCGTTGACTGGTATCCCGGATATATTTATCAGGGATAAAGGCTGTGATTTTAAGGTTCAATTCCGGATCAATAATTTCCAGGCTTTCACCTTTATCCCGCCGCTGTTTTAGATCTTCAACAGTTGCCTGAAGAAGATCAAGATAAAGATCATAGCCAACCGCAGCAATATGCCCGGACTGGGAGACCCCAAGCAGATTGCCGCCGCCCCGAATCTGAAGGTCATTCATGGCCAGCCTGAAGCCACTGCTCAGTTCAGAGGCATCCATCAATGCCCGCAGCCGTTTCCGGGCATTTTTGCTTAATTTGTCAAGAGAAGGGACAAGCAGATAGGCAAAAGATTGCCGGGAAGAACGGCCTACCCTGCCCCGAAGTTGATAAATATCAGCAAGACCAAGCTGATCAGCCCGGTTAATGATTATGGTGTTGGCATTGCTTATGTCAAGACCGGATTCAATAATGGTGGTGCAGACCAGAATATCAAGTTCATGGTTGATAAATTTGACCATGACTTCCTCAATCTGAGCAGCTGGCATCTGACCGTGACCAATACCAATTCTGGCCTGGGGAACCAGCTCTGAGAGTTCTGCTGCCACCCGTCTGATTGATTTAACCCGATTATGGACAAAAAATACCTGGCCGCCCCTCTGCATCTCCTTAATAACGGCTTCTCTGATCACAAGGTTTTCGTAACGGGCCAGAAATGTTTTAACCGCCCGCCTCTGCCTGGGCGGAGTGGAGATTATAGATAGATCACGGATCCCAAGCAGAGACATCTGCAGGGTTCTGGGGATTGGAGTAGCCGTCATACTCAGGACATCAACTGCTTTTTTTAGTTTTTTGATTTTTTCTTTATGGGCAACTCCGAAACGATGTTCTTCATCAATAATTAATAATCCCAGCTTGGCAAAGCTGATGTTTTTTGACAATAAACCATGGGTGCCGATGACAAGATCAATGGTTCCATCATCAAGACCATTGATGATTTTTCGTTGCTCTCCCCCGGTGCGAAATCTGTTCAGAGATGCCATCTCCACCGGAAACCCTTTAAAACGATCCCGAAAAGTAGTCAGATGCTGCTCAGCCAGCACCGTGGTCGGCACCAGAATCGCCACTTGAAATCCATCTTCGATGGCCTTGAATGCTCCCCGGACCGCGACTTCTGTCTTACCATAGCCAACATCTCCACAGATCAGCCGATCCATGGGCCGGTCCCCGGTCATATCAGCGATCACATCTTCAATGGCCCGGGTTTGATCCGGTGTTTCCTCATAAGGAAACAATCCTTCAAGTTCTTTATAAACAGCACCTGGTTCAGAGAACTGGTGGCCATGTTCCATTTCCCGGCGGGCATAAATATCAAGAAGTTCATGGGCTACTTTCCAGACCGCATCGGTTACTTTTTTCCTGACTGTCTGCCATCTGTTTGAACCTAATTTATCAAGACGGGGCTGCTGGTCACTTAATCCCTGGTAACGGCTGACCCAGTGGAGCCGATCCACCGGCACGAAGAGTTTATCGCCGCCCTGATACTTAATTTCCATGAAATCGGCCCGGTAACCGGCTGGCTCCATGCTGGTTAGACCGCAGAATATTCCAAGACCATGGTCGCGATGAACAACAATATCACCCGGAGACAAGGTCTCGATCTGAACGGGTTGTTGTCTGCGTTGTTTATGTTTACGGTTGTCGTTTAAAAGCCGTTTTTCGCCAAAGAGTTCATTGGCGGAAAGGATATGAATTTTTTCATCTTTTAAATCAAAACCACGGCTGAGTGGGTGAACGGTCTGATAGATATTCCCCGGACATAATTTTGAGAGATCAAGGGGCTGACCAACCGGGTCTACTCTCAGCCTATAGTTTGCCAACAACTCCTGGAGATGTTCCATCTGCCGCTTTGATTTACAGGCAATTAGAGATATATCTTTTTTTTCCACCCAGTTAACCAAACGGTCGATCAAAGGTGCCAGCAACCCTCTTTTTTGACGCTGCACCTCAATTTCCTGGGCAATCAGAGTGTGATCACCGCAGGCAACCTCGATCTGTTCCTCCTTGCTGTCAGGGTCAGGGAGTTGGCAAACAGAAACCAGGGAATGATTGCTTAAATACTGTTCTTCCTCCTGGCTGGTAATAAAGAGTTTAGCTGGCGGCAGAGCCGGAGTGCCGCTCTGAAGAGCTTCAGTGTAATTGGTCATGATCCGCTCCTGAATCAGGACTGCCTGCTGTTTGCAGGCAATCGGAGCAATTTTCACTATCAGGGAATTATCCGGCAGGTAATCAAAGAAGCTCTGCAATCGGTACTGATGATTATGAAATAAGGGCAGGAAGGATTCAGCACCTGCAAAGTTAAGGTTGCTTTTAAACTGACTTAAAAGCTGAAATCTTTCCTCTTCTGACCATTGATATTTATCCGTTTCCTTTTCAAGAAACTGGAGCCATTTTTTCTTTTGTTTTTCGAGCGGAAAAAGAAGACTTGTGGCTGGCAAAATAATTGCTTCATCGACCTCATGTAGAGATCGTTGACTTATCGGATCAAATACCCGGATCGATTCCAGGGTGTCGCCAAAAAAATCAAGACGAAGGGGAAGAGGCCGGGAAAAGTCTCTGGTTGCTGGCGGAAATACATCAATAATGCCGCCCCTTACCGCGATGTCACCAATCCTGCTTACCAAATCGCCCGACTCATAGCCCGCAGAACTTAAAGAATAGATTAGCTCTTCACGGTCAATCTCTTCACCACTGATCACCAGCTCAGCTCTTTCTTCCAGAACTGGTCCGGGCAGTACCCGTTGCTGAATTGCCTCGATGGAAGTTATAGTAATTATTGGTTGCTGATTACATTTAAGCTGATAGAGGGTCGACAACCGGTTACCAACGGTGATTGGATCTGGGGCAAGGGTGGTATATGGAGGTATCTCAAAGCTGGGATAGGTAAGGATAGGAGCCGCAGTGAACAGAGCGATATCCCTGGCCATTATCTCTATCTGCTCATCAGAGGACACTATACAGCAGACGGTTTTTTTAAGTTTTTCCACAGCCCTGGCAATGAATAAGGCCGCACTGCTGCCAGTCATGCCAATGACATTAAAGGCTCTTTGTTTTTTTTGAAGAAGATTTAGGATTGACTGCATTTGCTATAAGATGACATAGAGCTTAATGATTGGTAGCTATTTAGCTGCACTCCACTTAAGTATCGTAAGCTCGCTGAATAGTTACCATATTTATTGCTTTTGCATACCCATTAAAAAGAGCCGCCCATGGTAAAATCCCAGTTGGAGCGGTCCTCCCCTTTCTGCTGATCAAGATTGTATCCCCAGGCAATTTTGATTGGTCCCATAGGTGACATCCAGAGAAATCCCAAACCGGCAGTATGCTTATAATCGCCTAAATCCCAGTTCTCTTCAATTGCATAAACATTACCAAAATCAGTGAAGATTTCAGCATAAAGACCAGCATCTCTAAGCAATGGAAACTGGATAGCGATATTGCTGTACCACATCTTGTCGCCACCTATTTTTTCTCCGGTTACTGGATCAACTGGACTGATCTCTGAAGAACGAAAACCACGGATGGTGTTCATCCCGCCTAAGTAAAACCTCTCAAAAACGGGAAGCTTATCATCATCGCCAAATACCTGCCCGGCAGATAGTCGACCATGCAAGACAGCTTCCCAAACAAGAGGGAAATACCAAGCGGTTGAACCTTCCAACTTGGTGTACTCAGCATCTCCGCCCAGCCAGCCGCCCGCCTTTCGTATGGATAAAGAATGTCTTGAACCTGTGGTGGCAATAAATCGGCGGTTACGGGTATCTCTGACCAGACGGGCATGGACAGCACTGATTAGATTGATCTTTGCCGAATCCAGGATGACTCGGGAAGCATCCGGGGAAATGTCACTCAATGTGGTATTTTCAATTGAGTATCCATAAAATATATACCATTTTTTATAAAAAGGATGACCAAAACGAAGTCCGCCACCAACCGATTCTTTGGTGTAGTCATCAAACTCTCTTTCCCAGTTAAACAGATCAATACCGGCAGACAGGCGCGAGTCCATAACCCTTGGGTTGGTATAACTCAAATTGAACCTTGTACTAAGCCCACTCATATTGACCGCAAGCGCGAGACGATTACCGGTACCCATCAGGTTGTCTTCAGAGATTTCTCCCATGAACATGAATGCTTCGGAGGAACTGTAACCTGCTCCAATACTGAACTGGCCAGTGGGTCGTTCCTTAACCTCCACAATGACATTCATTCTATCTTCCCGTATGGTCGGCTGGGGGGTAATCCTCACCTCTTCAAAAAAACCAAGCCTCCGCAGTCTTTGAGTGGATTCCCTGATTGCCACGGAATCAAACACTCCTCCTTCCTGTACGCTCAAGTCCCGGCGGATAACATTATCCCTGGTTCGGGTATTACCACGGATTTCTACTCGGTCAAAATAAACCAGGTGTCCCTTGTCTATTTGAAATATTAGATCAATCCGTTGTTCATCGGGTAAGGCTCGAAGCTCAGGTCTTGCCTCGGCAAAAGCATACCCTTTTTCTGCATAGAAATCAGTGAGCCTTAAGACATCATCTCTTATCATCTGACGATTGATAAACTCTTCATCGCGGATAGCCAGCAGGGCAATCAGCTCATCTTTTTCTTTGATGATATCGCCTGCAACCTCGACTGTTCCTACCCTGTAGCGGAGACCCTCTTCAATGGGAAAACTGACCGACAGCCTCCCGTTTTTTTCCTCAACCACAGGTTCCCCGACCCTTGCTTCAATAAAACCATGATTATGATAAAAAGCTGACAACCGCCCAACATCATGGTGCAAGACATCCATTCTCAGGATACCCCTATTGGTCAGCCAAGAAAACCAGTTCCAGGTCCCGGTTTCTATAGCATCTTTAAGCACATCATCATCAAAGGTTCTGTTGCCGGGAAAGGAGATTTCCCGGATGGATATCTTTTCCCCTTCTTCTATGTGAAACTCTATATTGACCAGCTTATCTTGCGGGTGAGTGATATTTGCCGCAACTTCCGTATTGAAATATCCCTTAGATTTGTACAATGCTTTTATTCGCTGGATACCAAGGTTTATAAGGACAGGATTGATAATAGTATTTAGCTGAATATTTGCAGCTTCTCTGACCTCTTCCTCAGACAACTCATCTATACCTATAAATGAAACCGAGCTGATAATTGGCTTTTCACTGACTTGAAAAACAACGGCTTTACCGGTTGGCGTATCTGTAACAGATATCAGGACATCATCAAAATACCCCATGGCAAAAATTGCCTTTAAATCATCTCGCAGGGCCACTGGATTGAAGGTGTCCCCTGCCCTGGTTCTGATTTGTCGTAAAATAGCACCGGAATCAATCTTGTTATTGCCGGCAGGGGCAACAGAGGCAATGATAACTTCCCGTTTGGTATATCTGATAATATCAGTAACAGCCTCATGAATTATCATATTTAGTTCTTGCAGGGTCCTGCCTTCTTTAAATATACGATGGAAAATGTCAGGGGATAAAGCATCGTACATAGCAATATCAACACTTATTTGCTCACCGATTTTGGTTAAGCTGCCAATCCCGATATAATCAGAACCCTTTTTATCGTTAATCAGATCAAGTTTCTTTGTTGACGGCGGCCAGATGCCAATGTAGCTGACAAGCTCTGCCGCTTCTTTGCGAGAGAGCATGGTGATACCATGCTCCGCAAGAACCTGGACAAGTATCTGGTCAGTCTGCTGTTGTAGTTCTTTTTTCTCAGGGGCATTGATCTTCAAGGGAAGAAAAATTGTTTTTGAATCCGCTAAGGCGGTACAGGAAAAACCAGCTGATAATAGAAAAAGAAAAGTAAGACTGAGCAAAATAGCGGATGAATGCCTGATTTTTCTAAAAGCTGAGATTGACTGCATAAAGATACCTTTTATATGGCTTGATTGGTTACCTTGATTATACCCGACTCATCGGGACTGGCGGTTTATAAAAAAAACTATTATGCCATGCCTTGGAAAAAATGCAACGGATTATCAGGATTAGGGTAAGGGCTCGGAAAGAAATTTATGGCTGAAAAAGGCCAAGTTATTTCTTTCCGAACCCTAAATGGTGGTCATCAAGAAGTTCAGCTACTTGATTGTGGATCAGGTTGGCAAGTTCCTGTTTATTTTTTGTTTTGTACTGTACCGTTGGTATAGGTTTACCAATCCGGATTATAATTTCACCGCTTTGGGGAAAGAGTTTCCCGGAAGGTAAAACTGAATAAGCCCCGTTAAAAGCGATGGGAACCACCGGAACGCCCGACTTGATGGCAAGCAGAAATGCACCTGATTTAAAAACATTGAGTTTTCCGTCCTGGCTCCGGGTTCCTTCGGGGAAGACCAGCACAGAACTTCCGGCTGCTATCCGCAGGGCCGCAAGATTAAGGCTCTTCAGGGCTTCCCGGCCCCTTGTTCTATCAATGGGAATAAAACCCGCCCGTTGCATGGCCAGACCAAAAACAGGGATACGGAATAGTTCCTTTTTGGCGATCCATCTAAAATCATGGGGAAAAGCTGCCTGAAAACTGTAAATATCAAACTGACTGGTATGATTACCAGCAAAGACATAAATGGCCTTGGGGTCAAGGTTCTCGCCCCCGCTGACCCGCACCCGAACTCCGGCAATGGAGATTATTATTTTAGCCCAGGTTCTTGGATACTTCTGGACAGCCGTAGCGGAGATTTTTCTTGTTTTAATCTCTATCAAGGCAAGGATAGAGACAATTGCGGTAATAACAGGTAGGGTTAATATAAAGATAAGCTGGCGGATTGGCTGCAAGATGTTCATGGCTGTTATTTTTTGGATCAATTTCGGATTATACGAATTCAGGCAATATAGATATCTGTATAAATCATCTTCTCCCCCAATGAAAGCAAAAACAGCTTCATTGACGATTTGCTGTGAATCGGATATTATTCATCATTTGGGCATAAATCATAAATAACTCATGTTAAATTAATCATCACGATCAAAAAAGGAGTAACATGGATAAAATCAAGGTGAAAAATCCTGTCGTCGAACTGGATGGAGATGAAATGACCCGGATTATCTGGGAGTTTATCAAAGAAAAATTAATCCTACCCTATCTTGATATTGATTTAAAATATTATGACCTCTCTATTCAGAAACGGGATGAAACTAGTGACCAGATAACCATTGACGCTGCCAATGCCATCAAAAAGTACGGGGTCGGGGTAAAGTGTGCGACAATCACCCCGGATGAAGAGCGGGTGGAGGAATTCAGCTTAAAGAAAATGTGGCGTTCTCCCAACGGGACAATCCGTAACATTATCGGCGGCACAGTGTTCAGGCAACCTATTATCTGCAACAATATTCCCCGCCTGGTTCCCGGCTGGACCAAGCCTATTGTTATCGGTCGTCACGCCTTTGGTGACCAGTATCGTGCCACTGATTTTCTTGTTCCTGGACCTGGCAGACTGACCATGACCTTTGAACCTGCTGACGGCGGCGAAAGCATTGAATATGAAGTGTTTAATTTCCCGGGTAGTGGTTGTGCCATGGGGATGTATAACCTTGATGAATCCATTCGGGGTTTTGCCCGTTCCTGCATGAACTATGGTCTTGACCTTGGCTGGCCGGTTTACTTATCAACCAAGAATACTATTTTGAAAAAATATGACGGTCGTTTCAAAGACCTTTTTCAGGAAATTTTTGAAGCTGAATTTGCCGATAAATTCAGCAAAGCCGGGATTAGCTACGAGCATCGACTAATTGATGATATGGTCGCGGCTGCCCTTAAATGGGAAGGCGGCTTTGTCTGGGCCTGCAAAAATTATGATGGAGATGTCCAGTCCGACACAGTGGCTCAGGGGTTTGGCTCCCTTGGCCTGATGACTTCAGTCCTGATGACCGAAGATGGCAAAACCATAGAGGCGGAAGCAGCCCATGGCACAGTGACCCGCCATTATCGTCAACACCAGAAGGGCAATAAAACCTCCACCAATCCCATTGCTTCCATTTTTGCCTGGACCCGTGGCCTAAGCTATCGTGGCAAGTTTGATGATACTCCGGATCTGGTCAGGTTTGCTGAAACTCTGGAGAGAGTTTGCGTGGAAACTGTTGAGTCCGGTCAAATGACCAGGGATCTGGCTCTGCTGGTAGGTGAAGACCAGCAATTTCTCAGCACCGAAGAGTTCCTGGTCGCATTAGAGGAAAACCTGGCAAGGCAGCCATGGCTTAATCGATGAATTAAGGGTGTTACAGACATCGTAAATGTCCTATAAAATGCCCTGTTTTTTTTGGACAATTTTCTTTTCTTGCTTCGCCGATCTCATTTGCCGTCCTCTTAAACTGTCTGGATTTGGTAGAGACGGGTTTCAAACCCGTCTTCACGGTGACACCGGCATGGCCGATGGTTGCCGGAAGGAGACGGGTTTAAAATCCGTCTATACGGTTGTCTGCTTGTTTTATGAGGTCTGTAAAACATCAAACGCTAAATTGATATTTTATGTATCAAGTAATCAACAAATGCGTAAATGTTTATTTTGATGCCATCCGGGATATGCTATGCCCGCCTCGCTGTCTTGAGTGTCTGGCAGGTCTTCCCCATTCCCGTCCTCCTCTTCTCTGCTCAAGCTGCCTGACCAAGATTTTTCCAATCTCATCTCCTCTTTGTATCTGCTGTGGTTTTCCTTTTATTGCCGGCAAAGATCATCTTTGCGGTGAGTGTCTAACCAATACTTTTGCATTTGACCTGGCCAGAGCCCCATTTTTTCACCACGGGGTGGCGGCATCGTTAACTGTTAAATTAAAGTTTGCCGGTAAACTTGGAACTCTTGCAAGTCTTGCTACCCTGGCCAGGCAGTCCCCATTATTTTCACATATCGTCAAACCTGATCTGATTATCCCGGTTCCGCTCCATAAAAAACGCTTACAGGAAAGAGGGTTTAATCAGGCTCTTCTGCTGGCGGAGAACTGTTTTCCCGATTGGCGGGATCGTTTTGTGGTCCAGAGTTTGCTTCGTTGGCATCCAACTGTCCCCCAGACATCTCTTAAGGCTCAGCAGCGACGCAAAAACCTTAAAGGGGTATTCGTCTTAAGTATGAACGCCAGTATGGTGGCCGGCAAAACCATTCTTCTTGTCGATGATGTCTTTACCACTGGCTCAACTGTGTCGGAATGCAGCCGGGTTCTTAAACATGCTGGAGCTGTCCGGGTCGAAGTTTTTACAATGACCCGTTCCGTACCCTCCCATTATTTACCGGTGCAAGCCATGGGTCAATAAAAGCTCTCCTCATCCATGGCAGAGTTCATAAATCATACCGAAGGGGCATCAAGAAGGTCAAATATTTATCCTTGACATTTTATCGTAAACATTCGGGTTGGCAAAAAGAATCGCATAATCGAGGACTATAAATGTTTGGGTAGTGCCCCA
>CAYRGM010000027.1:0-18187 GCA_964423765.1 uncultured Desulfobulbaceae bacterium | reverse complement strand
AGAATGAACAGGTAAGCGAGGAACGAGACTCCGAATATGAGGCACTGGATGAACGCTTACAGGCAATATACAGCCGTTACTTTTTACCTCTGGTGAACGCTTACCTGAACAGTTATTTTTTTACAGAGTGAATAGATGAAACTACCAGAACTTAAAATCGGTGATTTTACTGCCAGAGTTCCTATTATTCAGGGAGGCATGTCAATACGGGTTTCCACCTCAGCTCTTGCCATTCCTGTGGCAGAATGCGGCGGCATTGGAACCATAGGTGGCTCCGGACTCCCTGTGACGGAGTTGCAGGAAGATATTCGCAAGGCAAAACAGGCCACTGACGGAGTTATAGCCGTTAATATCATGTATGCAATGCAGGGCTTTCATGATCTGGTCATGGGTGCCATTGAGGCTGGTGTGGATATGATTATCACCGGAGCCGGTTTTTCCCGTGATATTTTCAAAATAGGTAAAAAATATAATGTACCCATTGTTGCCATCGTTTCTTCTCCAGCTTTTGCCCGTCTGGCTGAAAAGCTTGGGGCTGCCGCTATTATAGTTGAAGCGGCAGAGGCCGGCGGTCATCTGGGCACTGATCAACTTCTTCGGGATCTCTTTCCGCCGATTCGTAAGGTTGTCTCCAAAGTACCGCTCATCGCCGCCGGTGGTATTATCAATGGCTTTGAAATGGCAGAGATAATGGATAAATATGGAGCTGACGGAATCCAGATTGCATCTCGGTTTGTCCTTAGTGAAGAGTGCTCGGTTGCAGATGAATTTAAACAGAAATATATAGATGCCCAGGAAGATGACATAGTTATGGTTCAGTCTCCCGTGGGCATGACCGGTCGGGCAATCAAAACTCATTTCACTGAACGAATGACACAGGGAGAGGATGTTGCGGCCAGAAAATGTATGTATAAATGTCTGAAAAAATGTTCATATAAATACTGTATTAATGATCGGTTGATGGCTTCCTGTACAGGTGATGTGGAGAATGGTCTGGTTTTCTCCGGATCAAATACCTGGAAAATGAATGAGATTTTACCGGTGCATGAGATTTTTTCTCGTTTTGTCAGTGAGGCGGAATCGGTTTATAAGGAAAGTAGCCGTTTACCAGAGGCGGTCAACCTAGTGTCGTGTCAACGATGAAATGGCGTAATTCTCGTTCCCACGCTCCCGCGTGGGAACGAGCAAAACCGGGTAGGGGCAGACCTGTGTGTCTGCCATTCCCACGCGGGAGCGTGGAAACGAGGGAAGCGAGATGCGTCATTTGAGAGTTGACACGACACTAGCCAATTCAGTACTGTAAAAATTAACCAGCGGGAGATTCCGAAGATGGCTTGCTGGTGAACAGTTATATTTTTTTCCATATTCAGCGTGCAGGATTTAGGTAAAAATAAAAACCAAAAACTCATATGGAATCAGCTGATAGTAATAACAGCCGGGATATATCTTCAGACGGGCAGGTACTAATTATTCCGGAAGCAGAACATCCTATTCGTGCTGTAGATATTGACAGGGAGGCCTTAAAAGTTCTGTTTCGTCTCCGTGATGCCGGTTTTTCAGGATATCTCGTCGGCGGAGCTGTTCGGGACCTGTATCTTGGCAAACAACCCAAAGATTTTGATATCTCTACCAATGCCCGTCCCGGGCAAATCAGAAAACTATTTCGTAACAGTCGTACTATTGGTCGTCGCTTTCGTCTGGTTCAAGTTTTTTACCGGGGGAATAAAATTATTGAAGTCTCCACTCTTCGCTCCCAGAGTGAATATGATAGTTGTGATAATAAGGTTCTTCCGGCTAACAATACCTTTGGAACCCTGGTAGAAGATGCCTTTCGACGGGATTTAACCATCAATGGTCTGTTCTTTGAAATTGAAGAAAATTCGATCATTGATTATGTTGGTGGGGTTGATGACTTAAATAACGGAATTGTCAGAATTATTGGTAAACCTGAAGTTCGTATCACTCGTGATCCGGTCAGGATTCTAAGGGCTCTTCGTCATGCATCCAGAACCGGATTTTCCATTGATGATCAGACCTGGAAGGCGATTACTGTTCAACGGGATCAATTGAACCTCTGTCCAACGGCAAGAATTCGTGATGAGCTGCTCAAAGATCTTGTTTCCGGTTACAGTCGTCCCTGGCTGGAAAAATGTATTAAGAGCAAGGTTTTTTATACCCTTTTCCCTTTTTATGAACCATTGTTAAATGATGAAAGAGAGCGGGAAAAGCTTTATAATATGTTCACTGTCATTGATCGGATTCAGGCCCTCAGCAAAGAGCACCCGGTGCAGCTTCCGGAATATATGCTATTCTCAGCGTTGCTCCTCCCCTTTATCGAACATAAACTTAACCTGTCGCAAAGAGAGCTTAATAAAGGCGGTTATCAGGCACTGCTCACAGAACTGCGCGGTCTCTTGGAAGATGTCATTTGTACTCGCTTTCATATTAAACGGGCAGCAAAAGATGCCATGGTCACTCTTTTTGTTAATTATCCTAATTTCATAAGATACAAAAAGAATAAAGATTGGCCAGATTATCTTAAAAAGAAAAGTTATTTTCAGAATTGTTTGCAGTTTTCCGCTCTTGTGGAGGAGGCTGAAGAGGGAAAACCGACTGATCATGCATTATTTATTTCCCAAGAAAAAAAAGAGCAACCCGTATTACAGGTATATTCAAACAGCGGAGGGGGGCGGGGTCGGCGAGATGGTAACCCAGCCTTTACAAATGCCAAGGGCGGGGTTTTTGGTTTGAGTCGCTATCAGGTTAATTAGTCAAAATTATGCGTTTTATTCTCTATAATATCCGTTACGGTGCCGGTACGGGAGCTCACTTTCATCTACCAGTTCCCTGTGCCGGATATTTGAAACGCTCAATCAATGTGCTTAAAGAAATAACAACCTTTATAAAGGGGGTCGACCCTGATATTATAGGGCTTATTGAGGTTGATGGAGGTTCGTACAGAACGGATAAAGTCTGCCAGGCGAATTTAATTGCCAATGAACTTGGACATTATCATATTTTTGAGAGCAAATATGGACAGTTATCCATTGCAGACCGGATACCTGTTTTGAATCGACAAGGTAATGCCATCCTTTCCAGGTCTCCCATCATAAAACATCATTTTCATTATTTTGATCGCGGGGTTAAACGGCTGGTAATAGAGGCAGGGCTATCACAGGTTACCGTTTTTCTGGTTCATCTCTCTTTAACTTATCGAAGTCGCCAGTATCAGCTTGAACGGCTTCATCATCTGATTCGCCATGTGCAGGGTCCCATAATTGTTGCCGGTGATTTTAATCTGCTGTGGGGTCTATGGGAACTCTCCCTTTTTTTAGCTGCCACCGGACTAAGAAATGCCAATATCAATGGTTTTTCTTCCTATCCCAGCAAAGCTCCGAAAAAACAGCTTGACCTGATTCTTTATAGTCCAGAAATTGTGATTAACAGCTTCGAAATTTCAAATGTATTTTATTCTGATCACGCCCCGTTAATCTGTGATTTTGAAGTTTTATGATTTAATAGCATAAGAATTTTCATTTTCGGGCAATTGTATCATCATGGTTATGTGTCACACGTGGTGCGATATCATCAGTTGATGTCGTTAACTTTACAATTAATTATTATCAATTGATTATTGATTATTTGATATGGCAAAAGGCGATGATATACAAAAAAGGCTGACAGAGCCAGATGATACCAAAGCAAGAGTGTGCAAGTTTATATAAAGAGTGTGATGAACTTTGCAGGATTATAAGTGCGAGCGTAAAGACTGCTTTCAATCGCAAAAATAATAATCAATAATCAATTATTAACAGACTAAAAGCCTGCCCGAAGGGTGCTAAATTTAGGGCTATGTCAAGGGTATTTTCCCTCACCAACCAAGCTAATTAATCACATTCTTAATATTTACTATCAGCATAGGACAACCAACCGCCAGCACTAACCAGTTCCCTGTCAAAGTCATTAAGAGCAAACTTAGATACAACCTGTTGCCCATTCTTATCTATAGCAGTCAACTGTTCCTTGTCTAAATCAACTTTAATAAAAACCTCTGGAATAAGGGCAAACAGTTTTTTTATTTCTTTTTTAGCAAGTTCAATTGCAAGAATACCACAATTAAACATATTCTGGCGAAAGATACGGGCAAAACTTTCGCCAATCACCACATTTATATCATTTATTTCCAAGGCCCAGACTGCATGTTCCCTTGACGAGCCGCAGCCAAAATTAGAACCGGTTATCAGGACGCTTGCTTTTTTTAATTCATGGCAATCAGGTTCAAAGCTTCCGTCTTCAAGACGGAGGTCTTCAAGGAGGTGTGGTTTGAGCGCCTGTTTTGAGATCTCGCTTAGATATTTTGCCGGAATGATCTCGTCGGTGTTGATATCGTCTCTTTTTATAAAAAATGCAGTTCCACCAAATTTTTTCAATTTATATCTCTCTTTTAATTTGAAGCCCGTCTCTACGGTTTTGTTTTTATACGGTAACTGCTCACAGAAGTACGGTGATTAGGTAACCGTTCACCAGCACCCCATCTTCGTCCATTCTGACCTGCTTACATAGCAATAGTATGCTGCACAGGCCAGAATGAACAGGTAAGCGAGGAACGAGACTCCGAATATGAGGCACTGGATGAACGGTTACAGGCAATATACAGCCGTTACTTTTTACCTCTGGTGAACGCTTACGTGATTAGCACAGTTAAGATGCTTACCCCGTGAATAATTACTCTATACGAGTAATTCCCGCGGATCTGTGATCTTACCGGTTATCGCCGCTGCGGCCGCACTGAGTGGGCTCATCAGGTGGACCATCCCGCCTTTGCCCATTCTACCATTGAAATTACGGTTTGTGGTTGCAGCACAGACTTCGCCTTCGGCCAACACCCCGCAGCTCATGCCGAGACAGGCTCCGCAGGTCGGATTTAAAACACAAAAACCACTATCCATGAAAATCTTGATCAATCCTTCCTCCAGAGCCATGGAGTAGATGGTCGGGGTTGCCGGGGTAAGGATTCCCCGCACCGTGTCGGCAATCCTGCGTCCTTTAAGAATGGCTGCCGCAGCTCTTATATCCTCTATGCGGCCATTGGTGCAGGAACCGATATACACCTGATCAACCGGACTGCCGGCAAGTTCGGTTATATCTTTGACCTGGTCAGGTTTATATCCATAGGTAACCTGCGGCACCAGCTCCGAAACATCAATAGATAATGTTTTTTCATATTCAGCGTCTGCATCGGAGTGGTATTTGCGATATTCCCGAGCAGCTTCTGCGGGAGAATCATATTCACCCTGGATAAACGGCCACAGGTAATCAGCCGTTACCTGATCTGGCAGGCAGATACCGGAGGTGGCACCGGCTTCCACAGCCATGTTGCAGATGGTCATCCGGGCCGCCATATCCATGGCGCTAATCACCTCTCCCCTAAACTCCATAATCAAGTTAGTGGCCCCGTTTACACCGGTTTGCTGAATGATCTTGAGAATGATATCCTTGGCAGTAACCCCGGTATTGAGAGCGCCGCTGATTTCTATTTTCATGGAGCGGGGTTTCCTGAAGGCGCAGACCCCTTTTAAGATGCCGACTTCAAGGTCGGTGGTTCCCACTCCGGCGGCAAAAGCTCCGAATGCTCCATGGGTACAGGTATGGGAGTCTCCCATGATAACCGTGTAACCTGGACGGATGAAACCTTTTTCAGGAAACAGGGCATGGCAGACTCCGTTTCTGCCGATATCAAAAAAATCCCTGATCTTATGCCGTCTTGCCCAGTCTCGCATGATTTTCCCCTGAGCTGCTGTCTTGGAATCCTTGGCGGGGGTGACATGGTCAATCACTGCCTTGATTTTATTGGGATTAAAGACCTTATCCATACCTTTATCCACAAGGTCCATAATTGCAAGCGGAGTAGTTATCTCATGGCACATAACTACATCTATATTAAGAACCATGTTTTCCGAGGTGGGGGTATCACGCAGGTGGGCTGAAAAAATTTTTTCCCCTATGGTTTGTCCCATTGTTTTCTCCTTTCTGTTACTTTTTTCTTATTCTATGCTATTATTATAATTTATAATCAGATAGATTTAACACCGACAACGATAGACAAGTGCAGTATCTCATAATTTACCTGTTTATGGATAAAAAATCTCATAGTATTTTTGTATTTTAAACCATTCACCAGATAAACACATACTTCAAGCCCGCTTACAATTCATCAATATATAGATACGGAAAAATCATATGAACAGAGCAAAAACAAGATTGTTTTTATTTTTTGGATGTTTTGTTAGTATGTTATGTTCCCCTATTATCAGCCTAGCAGGACATGGTTTATCCATTGACGGGGTCTTAAAATACCCGGCTGATTTCACCCATTTTGCCTATACCGATCCGGCGGCGGTTAAAGGTGGTGAGATAGTTCTCAAGGATCTGGGTTCTTTTGACAAGATGAACCCGTTTACCTTAAAAGGAATCGCTCCTTTTGGTCTTGAATTATTTGTTTTTGAAACCCTTGCCGTTGCCAGTCTTGATGAGCCTTTCGCAAAATATGGTCTGATTGCCTCAGATATCAAGGTTGCCGATGATAAACTCTCAGTAGTTTTTACCATTTAACCCGGATGCCAGATTTTCAGATGGCTCTCCTGTGACGGTTGCCGATGTCAAATACAGTCTGAACATTTTTAAAAGTGAACAGGCTCATCCATTTTACCAGATGTATTTTCAGGATATTGCTAATGCGGAAATCCTGGATGACACGAGAATTCGTTTTAATTTTAAGAAAGTAAACAAAGAGTTACCTCTTATTGCCGGTCAATTACCAATCTTAAATAAACAATTTTATGAAGAAATTGGTTTTTTGGCTCCTGACAGTGAGAATGTTTTTTTGCCGCCGATTGGTTCCGGTCCGTATGTGGTAAGTTCAGTTCGCCCCGGTAGATCCATTACCTATACAAGAAATAAGGATTATTGGGCAAAAAATCATCCTACCCGCAAAAATATGTTTAATTTTGATCAGATAACCATCAAGTATTTTAAAAATCAAATTATTGCTGTTGAGGCCCTTAAAGCCGGAGAATTTGATTTCATGTCTATTAATATTGCCAAACAATGGGCCCGTGATTTAGAGGGGAGGAGATTCGATACCGGCGAGTTGATAAAAAAAGAATTTACCCATTATAATAATGCCGGGATGCAGGGGTTTGTTTTTAATACCCGCCGAGACATCTTTGCTGACCCGCTGGTTCGTCAAGCAATTGGTTTGGCTTTTGATTTTGAGTGGAGCAATGAAGCCTTGTTTTTTAATCAGTATATTCGCAATAACTCTTTCTTTTCCAACTCCCATCTTGCTGCAACCGGTGTGCCTGAGGGTAAGGAACTTGAACTTCTGGAGGTATTTCGTGATCGACTCCCCAAAGAGGTTTTCACCACTCCTCTGACCCCGCCGGTCACTACATATCCTTACAGTTTGCGAGCTAATCTTCGTCTGGCCACGGAACTTCTGAAACAGGCTGGCTGGACTATAAAAAATGGGGTTATGGTCAATGAAGAAGGTAGAGAATTAAAATTTGAAATTCTTCTTGCCAGTCCTGCTTTCGCCAGGGTAATGAGTCCTTTTATCCTGAATCTTAAAAGAATAGGCATACAGGCAAAGCAAAGAACGATTGATTCAGCTTTGTATATGAGCAGAGTTAGAAAGTTTGATTTTGATATGGTGGTCAACTCGTTTTCTCAATCTCAATCTCCAGGAAATGAACAACGAAATTTCTGGTCTTCGAAGTCTGCTGATCGGCAAGGTTCAAGAAACTTGGCCGGCATCAAAAATCCGGTTGTTGATCAATTGATAGATAAAATTATTTATGCCAAGACCCGGGAAGAATTGACCATTGCCACCCATGCACTTGACCGGGTGCTTTGGTATGAATATCTTGTGGTGCCTAACTGGTATCTTTCTACTCACCGTCTTGTTTTTCATAGTAAGTTCAGACAGCCGCAACAATTGCCCCGTTATTATCACCCCTGGCAGTTACTCAATACCTGGTGGATTGATGATTTAATTGATAATGGAAAATTGAGAATTGAAAGATAAAATTTTTTATATTGATTCACCTGCGGAGATGGCTCGTTTTGGCGAAGTATTGGCGGGGGTGCTTCTGCCCGGTGATGTACTGCTGTTAGATGGTGAGCTTGGAGCCGGGAAGACTACGCTTACCCAGGCAATTGCCCGTGGTCTTGGCGTTGGTGGAGATTATCCGGTTACCAGCCCCTCTTTTGCTCTTCTTCATGAGTATAAGGGACGGTGGCCTGTGTATCATATGGACTGTTACCGGCTTGATGGAGAAGATGATATTGAATCTGCCGGATTAGCCGAATATATAGGAATGGATGATGGTATTTCCATTGTCGAGTGGGCAAGCCGGCTGGGCAGGCTTACTCCTGCTGGAAGTCTTCATATATATCTCAAAGTTACCGATGAAAACAGGCGAGAAATGATTTGCCAGGAAGACGAGGAAAAGTGGGCTGAACGGCTTACTATAATTAAGCAGGGATTTGAGTGCTCACAGGAAACAGCAGACGGGCAAAAAGATAACTGATCAAACAAGAAAGACATAAAAAATGGATATCTTTATTGCCAGGCAACCTATATTCAATCGCCATGAAAAGCTTTACGCTTATGAACTGCTTCATCGCCTGAACAGAGAAAATGTATATAATAGTTTTGATGGTGACCATGCCACTTCAAACTTGTTGCTCAACACATTTTGCAGTATCGGCCTGGAAAAGATAACGGGACATCATAGAGCCTTTATAAACTTTACAGAACAACATCTTCTTAAAGGAACTGCCCTGGGATTTTCGCCGGATAATATTGTGGTTGAAGTCCTTGAACAGGTTCCCCCGAGTCCTGAGATAATATCAGCCTGCAAGCACTTGAAAAAAAAAGGATTTACACTTGCCCTTGATGATTTTGTTTTTTACAGATGGGCTTGAACCACTGGTTGAACTTGCCGATATTATCAAAATAGATTTTTTAGAGATGGATCTGAAAGAAATTAAGAAGCTGAGCAATCATTTCGATAAAAATCAGGTCAAATTGCTTGCTGAAAAAGTAGAAACTTATGGACAGTTCACAGCAGCTCTTGAAATGGGTTTTGATTATTTCCAGGGATATTTTTTTTGTAGACCGGAAGTGTTAACCAAAAAAGATTAAGCCTAATGAATTATTGCGAGTATCAGTAATCAGGGCCCGTTTTTGTGAACTGCTGGCTCAGCACAGTCCCCAAGGGCATGATTCGCAAGAGCTGTTTCTGTTGGGTTTATTTTCATTATTACCGGCCATGTTAGATATGGAGATGACAGAGATTCTGCAACAATTACCCTTGTCGGCAACTGTTGCAGATAGCCTACTGGAGCTGGATAGTCCTTATAGCTCTTACCTTAAAGCAGTCTGTGCTTATGAGCAGGGGAACTGGGACAATTGTTGCCATCATTTGAAAATAATTGAGATAAATCAGGGAGAAATCAGCAATATTTATCTTGAAGCAATAAACTGGTCAGATTTAATTATTGCTACCGGATGAATTTCTAATTTCTGATTTATGGGTGCCTTGAAAAATTAGAATTTTCGTTCAAAATCGAGGCGCAAGAAAAATTTTACCGCAGGCATATAGTTAATATTCCGAGGATAAAATTTTTCTTGCAACAAAGAGTTTGGGCGAAAAGGCAATTTTTTAAGGTAGCCTTATGTTTTTCTGCAAACCAATCTGATATGTTATCAGGTGAAACTATGCGTAACGAAAAAGATTTCTATTTTCACAAAGCAAAAAAAGAAAATTATCCGGCCCGTTCAGTATATAAACTCGCCCAGGCCCAGGAAAAATACGGATTTTTGAAAAAAGGTAAGAGGGTTCTTGACCTTGGCTGCCATCCAGGCAGTTGGAGTCTATATGCGGCTGAGGTGCTTGGTCCCAAAGGCCTTGTCGTCGGGATTGATTTACAAAAAACAGACATAAACACTCAACAACCGTGTGCTGAGATTAACTGGCTTTGTTATGATGTTTACTCTGATGAACTTGTCGGGGTCCTGAAAAAACAAGGACCTGGGTTTCATGTGCTGCTAAGTGATATGGCTCCCCAAACTACTGGTAACCAGTATACCGATCATCAACATTCTCTCCGCCTGTCACGGCGAGTTATTGCCCTTGCCAAGATTTTTCTTCATCCCCAGGGGGTACTTTACTGTAAAGTCTTTCAAGGGGAAGATTTCCCGGATTTTATCAAAGAGTGCAAAGAGCTGTTTAATAATGTCAAGATTGTTAAACCTGAGAGTTCCCGACGGGAAAGCCGGGAAGTTTTTGTCATGGGGCGAGGATACAAACCAGTGCTAACAAAGACCTGATCAATCGTTATGTATCTTTGAGATATCTCCTATCTGGAGAACCAATTCTCTTAGTACCGAGAGTAGATTCAGACGATTTTGCCGAATGTCTTCATCTTTATCCATGACCATGACCTCATCAAAAAAGGTATCCACTGGTTTTTTCATTTCAAGAAGTGCTTCAAGAGCTTGATAATATAGCTGTTTGCTCATTAAAGGGCGAACAGTGTCACGGACATTGGTTACCACTCTGTATAATTCTTTTTCTGCTTCTTTAGAGAAAAGTTCGCTCTGGACTTCTGTGGTATGATTGTCCTTGGTGATATTTCTAATCCGTTTGAATAAACCGGCAAGGAGCAGAAATGAGTCACGGCAACGGATGCTTTCCAGTGCCTTCACCCGTTGCATACAGTTCACAATATCATCAAAACCCGTTGTAGTTACAGCCTCGACAACATCCTGTTCCTGCCCGGAACCGATAAGTTCGTTTTCAAAACGGAGACGAATAAAGTCAAGCAGTTCTCTGTTAACAGCAGTATTTATTGATAGAGTTTCCTGATAATTATTTAAAGCCTGCCCGATTAGTTCCCGAAGAGATAGGGGAAATTTATGCCCCTTGATAATGCTAATCAGCCCGATAGCCTGTCTTCGCAGACCAAAAGAGTCTTTATTACCGGTTGGTTTTTCGCCAATTGCAAAGTAACCTGCCAAGGTATCTATACGATCAGCAAGGCCGACAATGGCTCCAGCTGGAGTTTTCGGGAGCATGGAACCTGCCCGTATCGGCATGTAATGCTCAGCAATGGCCTCAGCCACTTCTTCTTTTTCTCCATCAAGCAGGGCATATTCACGACCGATAATCCCCTGTAGTGACGGAAACTCGCCAACCATTTCAGTGAGAAGATCTGCCTTGGCAAGCTGAGCTGCCCGGATTACATCTGTTTTGATTGCCGGAATAAGTGCTTCCGCAAGCCAGGCGGCAAGCCTGGTTATTCGTTTAGTTTTTGCTGCCATGGTTCCCAGTTTTTGCTGGAAGATTATGCCAGAAAGGTTATTGGCCCGTTCAGAGAGTTTTTGTTTTTTGTCTTCATTGAAAAAAAATAAACCGTCTTCAAGACGGGCACGAAGTACCCGTTCGTGACCACTGACCGCGGTTTTCCAATCACTGATACTGGTATTGTTGACTGCCACAAAGAGAGGAAGTAACTCTTCTTTTTCATTAACCACCGGGAAATATTTTTGATGTTCACGCATGGAAGTTATAAGAGCTTCCTTTGGTAGCTGAAGAAATTTTTCATCAAAGCTACCACAGAGTCCCCAGGGAATTTCAACGAGATTGGTGACGGTATCTATAAGTTGATCGTCAAAAAAAGGCTTACAGACACCATTGTTCATTTTTTTAGTCACTGCCTCCCGGACAGTAGCCACTACCATTGCCCGTCTCTTTTCAAAATCATAAATAACAAATCTTTTTTCCAGTTCTTCACTATAGCTTTTCAGGTTACGGACAGGAAAAAACTCCGGTGCCATGAAGCGGTGACCACAGGTTTTATTGCTACTCTTGATACCGGCAACAGTCATTCCGATAACTTTTTCATTGTATATGGCTAACAACCATTGAATTGGTCTGGCAAATGATAGGTTGTAATCAGCCCAGTGCATTGACTTGGGGAAAGGGATATCAGTTATTAATTTGCTTAATATATTAGGAAGTAGCAGACTGGTTTTCTGCCCTTTTACCTCTTCTATTGCCAACAGATACTCACCCTTGTCGGTTGTAATTGTCTGTAATTCTTCAACCGTTATTCCCCGAGAACGAGCAAAACCCAGGGCTGCCTTACTTGGTGTTCCATCCAGATTAACAGCCACTTTACTGGCAGGACCTATATGCTCTTCACGGATATCCTCCTGCTGCTCCTGAAGGTCAATTATCGACAAAAATATTCGTCTTGGCGTGCCGGTAGTATTAATTACTCCGTGATGAAGACCAAGTTCAGTGAGTTGTTTCTCCAATCTTGCATTAATGAATGTACAGACAGGCCGAATATATCCGGCTGGAATTTCTTCAGTGCCTATTTCAAAAAGAAGTTCATTCATTGTTATCTGTTATGGTTGATGTGAAGATAAAAGGGTAACTTTTCAATAAGTAGGTACAGTCTATGGTTTTGACAAATTACCTTAACAGCATATTGGAAACGGGGCTTTAGCCCCGTCACCTGCTTTAGTCAGGTTAGCGGGACTAAAGTCCCGCCTCCGAATCACCTTGTGCTTAACTTATATTGATCGCTGCCCAGACTTATTGAGAAGTTACATAAAAGGTAACTATTCAGCGAGATGGTGTGCAGTTTTTATTATAATGCACTCGTAACCGTTCACCAGCACCTCATTGACTGCAAATCTATACCCTTGGTGAAACGGTTACATGCACTCCGAGCCGTCGTCTTACTTCTTGCTCCTACCTGTTTTAGAAAGAATTTAACCAGGGTAGAACTACCGACAAAACCTAACTGGTGCTCCCGGCAGGATTCGAACCTGCGGCACCAGGATTAGGAATCCTGTGCTCTATCCTACTGAGCTACGGGAGCTTCAATCATTTTGAAAATGACAAAAAAATATACATCAATCGACAGCAAGTGCCAAGTTGTTTCTCCCTCCATTTACGATATAAACATAATCGTCAATTAGCCCCACTTTACCTATACCTGAGTTGAGCGACTTTATGACGCAGTTATGTGTTGATATCTGCGTCATAAAGTCGCTCAACTCAGGTGTTAATATCACCGCCATCGTAGAGACGGGTTTAAAACCCGTCTCCTTCCGCAACCATCAGCCATGCCGGTGCCACAGTGAAGACGGGTTTGAAACCCGTCTCTACCAAATCCAGACAGTTTAAGAAGACGGCAGATGAGACCGGTGAAGCAGGAAAGAAAGTTGTCCAAAAAATAGGGAATTTTATAGGGCGTTTACGATGTCTGGAGTATGTCTTTGGACATGTAATCATGAGGTATCCTCCGTTAAAATTAACCACCATGATAACAAAACTACATTATATTCGCCATGACTCACTTTTTAATGTACAATGAAGTACGCTAACTAATACGGATTTAAATTTCAGCCTTTACTTCATAGCCTGATGACGACGACAGATAATGGTAAGACAAAAATCTATACTGACAGCACTTTTTTTTGCGACTCTGATTTTGTTATGGTCATGTGATCGTGCTGAACAAGAACCCATCAAGATAGGGCTTGCCATCAACCTCAGCGGCCTGGGGGGAACCGCCGGCGGTCATATCCGCAACGGTGCCCAGCTTGCGGTGGAAGAAATCAACGCCGATGGTGGTATCAACGGTCGGCTCCTTAAACTCCTGATTAAAAACGATAAAAATACCAGAGAGGGAGTTTTAAGTGCGGTCAAAGAACTTATCGAACAGGAGGTTGTCGTTGTTATCGGCCATTCAACCTCCCGTAATACCCTTATTGCCCATCCCTATGTAACCTCGGCGGACACCCTGCTTTTTACACCGTTTGCCACTACTTCAAAACTAAGCGGCCTTGATGACCTATTCTGCCGAAACACGGTGGACACCAATCTGCTTGGTCAAGCCTTGGCCACTCTGCTGACCTCATGGCAGATAGATAATGTCTCTTTTTTGCTTGATATGTCCAACCCGGCTTTTGTCGAGGACTATCTTGAGCAGACGGTCCGCTATTTTTCAGGTGCTGTCAACCCGGTGCGTTTCAATTCAACTGCCAGAAAAGACTGGGACCGGATAATCACCGACCTCTTAAAAACCAGGCCGCAGGCCATAATCCTGCTGACCGAAGCAACCATGACCGGTTTCAGTGCTCAAAAACTACGGGCCCGTGGTTTTCAGGGAGAGCTGCTTGCCACTCTCTGGGCCCAGACACCGGGACTCCCAAAATATGGTGCCGGAGCAGTGGACGGCATGACCCTGATCACTTTCTGTATTCTGGATCAACAGCACTATCTATTTCAGACTTTCAATCAGGCCATGCAACGCCGATTCAACCAGCCGGCTTCGGGACGCAGTGTCCTGTCTTACGAAGCCATCCAAATAATTGCCGAAGCCTTGCGGCAATCTCCGCCGTCTCCCACTGCCGTTGATCTTAAAAAGGTGCTACTGGAGTACAGGTTTGAGACTTTGATGGGATATGTTGATTTTGATGAATTCTGTGATGTGATCCGTCCGGTTTATGAAGTACGAATTGAAGACGGTGTTTTCCATAGAATCGCCGAGATAACAATGGGGCGAGATAAATAATGTCTACTCCTGCTCCTTTCAGCCATAAGATACGCTCCTTATTTATCATTATCGGCCTGGCTGTTTTTTTAGTCGTCAGTAGCATCGCTGCAATTATTGAAACAAGAGCAGTGAAGACCGAGATCGCCGCGGTGATGAAAAGTGCGGCCCGTTGCGGCACAGCCCTTATTCACGATTCTGTTCATCAGCATCGCTACTATATCGAGCAGGTGATTGCCGGCCTGCCCGAGGGTGATGATGCGGCAATCCGCCAATATTTCAATGAAGAACTGCCCCTGCTGGGTCCGGAAGATCATTATTTTGTTTTAAATGAACACCGGGTGGTAATTGCCACCAGCAAGGGAGAAGAGGAGAGTTTCATAGGAATTGATTTTTCATATCTTGCTCACCTCAAACAGGAGTTTGCCACCTCTAAGATTCATCAATCACTGGTCCACCAAAACCCGGTGGTATCCATCAGTTATCCGCTTAAACAGGGAAGACTACTGCTTGTTGAAAAGGACCTGTTCAGCATCGCACCAATGCTGAGGCACCTCACCCAGGCAGGACGGCTGGACAAGATGGTTATATTCGTTCTGGACTTAAACGGCACCGTGGTTTATTATCCCTTGGTCGAATTAGTCAGCAGCCGCCACAACCTCGGCTTTGAACTAACAGACTGGGGTGCTGTTGATTCGTATGGTCTGAAAACCTACCGCCGCGACGGTCGCCAATACATGAGCTACCAGGAACCTTTTATAATGCCGGAGGGCTGGGTTTTTTACGCGGCAATCCCGACCTCGGAGGTTAACCGGTTAATCGGCAAACATCTTATTGCCGAGTCTTTAAGGTTTGCCCTATTTTTTCTGGTGCTGTTTTTTGTTCTGCAGTTTTTGATAACCAGAAAAATATCTCAACCAATTAAGCAGGTCGCCGAATATCTAAGCTGTTTCAATCCCATGCAGGAGACCATGGATCGGCAAGGTCTGCCCGCCGACTCGATTGAGATCAATCAGATTCTCGATGCCATGGAGAAGATGGCGGCAAATATCAGGGAGGCTGAGGATTCCCTGAACAGGGAAAAGGAGTTGCTTTCCATTACCTTGCACAGTATCGGCGACGGGGTGATTACCACTGATATGGACGGTCGGGTGGTCATGCTCAGCAAGGTTGCCGAAACCCTCACCGGCTGGTCCCAGGAGGAAGCCCGCGACCGGACCCTGGAAGAGATCTTTCATATATTTTGTGAAACAACCGGTGATTTATGTGAAAATCCGGTCAAACAGGTATTGACAACCGGACAGACAGTCGAGCTTGCCAATGGCACCCTGCTGGTCGCCAGGGACGGTACGAAAAGGATTATTGCCGACAGCAGTGCACCAATCAGGGATCAGCAAAGCCGGATGGTTGGCGTGGTTCTGGTCTTCCGGGATGTCACGGAACGACACCTTCTGCGGAGTGAGAGCCAGAAGGTGCAAAAACTTGAATCCCTCGGCATCCTGGCCGGGGGCATTGCCCATGATTTCAATAACCTGCTGACCGCGATCTGGGGAAACATCTCTCTTGCTAAAACATATACTGATACCAATACAGATATCTATTCTTACCTGACTGACTCGGAAAAAGCGACCCAAATGGCCAGCAACCTGACCCAGCAGCTGCTCACCTTTGCCAAAGGCGGAGAGCCCATCCGCAAGATCGCGTCCATAGTTGAGATAATCAAGGATGCCACTGACTTCGCCCTGCACGGCTCCAATGTCAGCTATGACCTGATGTTAGACGAGGACATCTGGGCCGTGAATGTTGATCCGGGACAGATGAGCCAGGTGATCAATAACCTGATTATCAATGCCGACCAGGCAATGGCTAAAGGAGGCGTTATTACCATACTGGGCAGTAATGTGGAGGTTATGCCGGAAGACGATCTGCGGCTGACCCCAGGTCATTATGTACGGATTGCCGTGGAGGATGAGGGCGAAGGCATAGGGAGAGATATCCTGCCCAGGATCTTTGATCCTTATTTTACCACCAAGGAAACAGGCGGGGGCTTGGGCCTGGCAAGCAGTTACTCGATTACCAAACGACATGGCGGCTGTCTGATGGTAGCATCTCGGCCCGGCCGGGGAACCACCTTTTATCTATACATGCCGGCTTCTGATAAATCAATTGCCAAGGATAAAGTGGTTGCGAATCTGACGGAGGATAAAATTTCACCGACCGGCAAGGGCAGAATTTTAGTGATGGATGATGATGAGATGGTCAGAAATCTGGCTGGCAATATCCTGGAATTTCTTGGCTATGAAGCCTCCCTGAGCATGGACGGCGAGGAGGCGATCAGATTGTATGAAGAAGCAGAGCGGGCGGGTCATCCTTTTGCCGCAGTAATCATGGATCTGACTATTCCAGGAGGCATGGGGGGCGCACAGGCGGTACAAGAGGTGTCACGATTAGACCCTGAGGCAAAGGTTATCGTATCAAGCGGTTATGCCCATGATCCGATAATGGCTGAATATAAAAAACATGGGTTCAGTGGGATTCTGGTCAAACCATACTCCATTGACAGCATGAGCAATATATTGGATGAATTGCTGAGAAAAAACCGGGGATAGGAGTTATGAACGGGTGCAATACAAAAAGATGAGTAACTATCCTGACACAGGGGGGTAAAAGACGGGTTTGAAACCCGTCTCTACTAAAAACAAACCAATCGCAAAACCAAAGTATGTGTTAATATCACCGCCACCGTAGAGGCGGGTTTGAAACCCGTCTTTATCAAATCCGGGCAATTTAAGGGAGTAAATAATTGATAATTGAGCATTCTCGACCATAAAAAAGGGCTTGATTATCAGAGGATAGGGAGCAGGAGAAGCAGCAAAGAAAATTATCCAAAACAACAGGACATTTTAAAAAGGACATTTACTTCAATGACTACATGATCTCAGCTATGCTGTGTTGTAGTATATCCAAATCACAAGAGACTCTCACCGTCACCAAGAGTAAAGGCTCCCTGGTCCCTGTGAAAAGCACGGACAATACAGTTTCTCCCTATACTCACTCCGGCAGAGAGCTGGGCTTCCTTGCCAATCATGGTGATACCGGTATAAAGATGTTTAGGAAAATCCTGATTGGCCTGGTCAACCCCCCGACCCTGCCCAACCACTGAGCCAACACCAATCTCTACCCGTTTATCACAAATACAAAGATCAACCTTTGCTGATTCTTCCACCACACAGTCCTCAAATAGGATAGAATCTTTGACAACTGCCCCTTTTCCTACATGAACCCCGGGAGATAGCACCGAGTTAATCACTGTTCCCGCTATTACAGAACCGGCAGATATCATGGAAGACTGGATTAGAGAGCCTGAAAAAAAACGGGCAGGTCCCCGATCCATAGGTCGACCCCCAGCCTCGGTATTGGGACGAATCCCCCACTCCTCCGGAGAGATTCCGGAGCCTGGCCTGAGAATATCCATATTGGCCTGCCAATATGACTGGACAGTACCCACATCACGCCAGTACCCATAAAAAGGATAGGCGTAAACCCG
>CAYRGM010000026.1:0-18463 GCA_964423765.1 uncultured Desulfobulbaceae bacterium | reverse complement strand
AGAAAACGAAAAAGGTGTGCTTTTATGAGAAAAATGAAAGAAAATGAAATAGATGCTCTGCTTGATGATTTTGGCTGGGCTACTCTCTGTATGGTTGATCGGGATTTAAAGCCCTACGCCATAGAGTTCAGTTATTTTTTGGAACATGGTAATATATGTGGTCTGGTGCATCCAAGGGGCAAGGCTGCAGAATGTCTTAGCTTCACATCAAGTGTCTGTGTGAAAATATGTGATTCAGATGCACAATGTAAAAAATATCGTGCAGTTTCTTGTTTTGGCATTGCATCTTTTGAAAAGTTAACAAATCCTGAAGATGTTGCAGGGGCCTGGGACAAACTCGAAGAACAGTTAAAGCTTACAAATGGTGAGTACCGGGGATACAAGGAACGCTACCTCAAGACTGGAAAATCTCTACCACTTCTGCGGATTATGGTATCTGAGCGTACCGGAGTAACCAGTAGCCCCCGGGATGAGCAAATAAAAGAAAAAGTAAAAGAACGGGGGACTGCCAGTGCAATGGACTGAAGAAGCAGAGACATATTTTGAACAGGTACCCCCATTTGTTCGGCCCATGGCCAAAAAAGGTGTGGAAAAATTTGCTCGTAGTACAGGGGTGGAAGTCATAACCCCGGAGATTATTCGTCTGGCAAAAGAGACATCGATGGGTACAAAGAAAAAGGATGACGGTCATAAAAAACCTGGAAACTGGGGTGATATGAATCGTTCAACCAGCCGTCTTCATCCTGAAGTTTCAACTTTTTTTGCCAAGGAAGGTGTTGATCCCCTTCGTTATGCATTTGATAGAAAAACGGCAGTTCACGCAGGAGCCGGCGGCAGTTATCTCGAAAAAGACCAGGTCATGCAGACCTGGGATGATTGCATTAACAAGGTTGACCGCTCCAAGCGCCGTACCGTGTATCTGCACATCCCGTTTTGTCGCAGTCATTGCCGGTTTTGCGGGTTTTATATGTATAAACTGGAAGAGAATTCCAGTCGCATATACAGCCAGGCATTGCTACAAGAGATAAGTCTATTAAAAAACATGCCTGCGGTACAAGATGAACCGATCCAGGCGGTTTACTTTGGTGGCGGTACTCCTACAGACCTTGAAGCCGGGGATATTGAAAGATTGCTTGATGGAGTACATAAATACCTTCCCCTTGCCAATGACTGTGAAATAACAATTGAAGGTCGGGTGGATAACTTCACGGATGCCAAGATTGATGCCTGTATGCGTGGTGGAGCAAACCGTTTTTCCCTTGGTGTGCAAAGCTTTGACACCAAGATACGCAGACAAATGGGAAGGCGTGCAAGTCGTGAAGAGGTCCTTGAACTTCTTGGAAAACTCTGTGATCGTAATCAAGCATCCGTGGTGATTGATCTGATTTACGGATTTCCCGATCAAACTATGGATATCTGGCAGGAGGATGTACGAACCTTTATTGAAGATACGGAACTTGATGGCTGTGATATGTATCAGCTTAATATCTTTAATGGCGGCCCTCTTGCAAACGCCATTGAAGATGGCCGGGTGTCTGCAGCGGCTGAGATCTCAACCCAGGCTGAGATGTTCAGCCTGGGTCGTCGGATGGCTTACGATGCCCGCTTAAACAGGCTTTCCCTCTGTCATTGGGGCCGGTCGGGCCGGGAGCGTAATCGCTATAATTCATTCACCAGATTCGGAGCTACCTGTATTCCTTTGGGATGTGGTGCCGGAGGTCGTTTGCACGGACATCACTTTTTCCAGACCGGAGAAATAGGTGACTACTACAAGCGGGTTGAGGCTGGAGAAAAACCCATTGGTACCGTTATGAAGTTGCCAGATGAAACTCCGCTCTTTAGTGAACTGGTTGGATATATGGAAGAGGGTGCTGTCAATCTTCGCAACCTTGGAAAGAAGTATAAATCTGACCTTGTAGGTATATTTAAACCATTGCTTAACCAATGGGAGAAGACAGGTCTTGTGACACAGTATGAAAATGGCTGGCTTGAAATGACCGAGGCCGGTGAGTTCTGGACCGTGACCATGTCTCAGGCAATGATAGATTATCATCTGCTCATGACAAAAGAAAAATCCAAAAACTAAATAATTTAACAGGAGAAAATCAATATGCATTTAAGTGAAAAATTAAAAAAGACCATTGCGGAAAAGCTGAGCGATGACCCCAAAACCATGATCTTTAAACTGGCAAAAGAGCTTGAGGTTCCTGAACAGGTCATTGTGGCATGTCTACCAGAGAAAGAGGCACGAAAAACCCATATTAGTCATTTTGATGAAGTCATGGCAGCCATTGCTACCTGGGGAAGTGTTACAACTATTCTTCAGACAAAATACATGGTGCTTGAAGCCAAGGGGGCGATTCCTGTGGGAAGTCATGGACATGGATTCTTTAACCTGATGGGTGGACATGACTATAATGTTGGCGGTCATATTCGTGCTGATCTTCTCTCAGCTATCTATTTTGTGGAACGGCCTTTTATGGGGCTTGATGCCAAGTCGGTGCAGTTTTTCACCCTGTCTGGAGAGCCTATGTTTAAAGTGTATCTCGCAAGAGATAAAAAACGACAGCTCCTTCCCGATCAGATAGAGCTTTTTATAGGCTTGCGTGATCGGCTCACCATCGGAAAATCCTGCGGACGCAAGGCATAACAGAAACAGGAGGTAATCATTTGAAATCAACAAACAACAATAACTCTCAAAATAAATACCTGATTGTCTGTGCCGGTAAATACGGCTCAACCATGCAGACCGGGCGTTGGATTGCTGAGCGTCTGGAAGGGGTATCTAATGTGGTGGATGCAGGAGAAATGGTAGATCCTGACAGCTCTGATATTGTATTGCTCGGTTCCGGCATTTACAGCCACACCGTACTGCCTTCCATTAAAGAGTATGTGGAAAAATACTTAGATATTCTTGCAGTAAAGAAAACCGCGGTTTTTGGTGTAGCAATAGACACCACGGGTGTCTATGTACGGGGCAAGGTACACGGGGGCTGGGATTATATCATGCCGCTGATTAAAAAGCTTCCCGCCTCTCCTGTGCATGCCGGCTTATTAGGTGGTGAAATTAATCCCCTGCGCCTTGATGAAAAAGATCGGCAGGGGCTTGTGAAGTTTTACAAGATGATGGGACAGAGCGGAGAAATCCCATTTAAGACACGGATGAGTAAACAATCATGCTGGGAGTTTGCAGAAAAGCTTATGCAGAGACTGGCAGGGGAGAAAACAAAGTGAGCCCGTTTAAAAACTGGACATTTAAAGATTATACCGTAGTGGGAGTAACGGCTGCACTCTGCATTATAATGGGTGTTTTGATTAAAGTGGTGCTTGGTCTTTTTATTTCAAATATTCCTGCGGCAAACGCTCTCATTCTTGGCATGGTACAGGCCATAATCATTGGTCTCTCAATTATGCGCCTGCCGCGTCTTGGATTTCTAACCCTTCTTGGAGTCTGTATGGGGACTATTTATGGGTTTATTTTCCCGGCCCATCCTTTTCTCTTCATAACCTTTGTATCAGCCGGGATTGCTGGTGACTGTGTCGGCATGGTGTTGGGAGGCTATAAAAAACAGATTGCTCTTTTTGCCTCGGTGCTGACCTTTCGTCTGGGTGTGATTGTTTTTGGGGCGGTGATTGCATGGTGGATAGGTTTTGCCGAAACTGATCTTGCTTGGGCTCTGATTCTCATTAATAGTGCCGGATCTGCCGTGGGCGTTCTGATTGGTCTGTGGGTAGCAGTTAAACTGTCTAAGGAAATGAGCAGGGCCGGATTATTAGCACCTTCTTGAACAGTTACAGCCCTATTCAGCTCGCTGAATAGCTATACTATTGGGTCATCTTAATCAGTGTAAGCAAAGAAAAAAAATAGAAAATCGATGAATATGATAGGCAGATTGCAGACATCGCAATATAACGATTCATTTTTTCATCGTCTGGATCCCAGAGTAAAGATGGGATTGGCATTAATATTTTCACTGATTGGGCCGCTCATAGACAATCCGTTCATGCTTGGAATTTTGACCTTAACAGCCTTCAGTTACCTCCTGATGGCAGGTCTTGGTATAGTGCTGCTTATCATAAATGCTTTTTTCGTAGTTTCTATGGTGGCGTATGTCTTTATTGAGGCCTTCATTTTAAGCCGACCACCACAGTTTATGGAATACCTGATCCTTACGCTCACCATGATGCCTATCATGTGTATAGGATTGCTGCTTGGCCTGACCACCAGCCTTGAAAAACTTATTACAGCTCTTGGGAAGCTCGGAATGCCTTCAGGAATGCGTTACGCCATAATGGTGGCCATGCGTTATGTGGCAGTGGCTGGCAGGGAAATGCGCCATGTGATCCAAGCCATGCGAGTACGCGGAGTGATGCCTAACTGGAAGGATTTTTTTAGAAAACCTGTTTATGCAACTCGTATTATCCTGGTTCCGATGCTGATTCGTAGTTTTAAGGTTGCAGATCGTATGGGAGCCGCTGCTGAGTTACGCGGTCTGTCTGCCCCTGGAAATAAACTGCTGTTGGCCAAATTGTCCATGACCACCAGTGACTGGATTTTTTTAACCGTTAATCTGCTCCTGGTATTTACCTTATGGGCCATGTAAAACTTTGTGATATCGGGTTTCGCTACACATCCAGAGATTCAAGCAGTTTGGATGCAATTTCTCTTGAAGTGGAATGTGGTGAATGTGTTTTGCTTGCCGGTCGCAGTGGATCGGGTAAGTCCACCCTGCTTCATGTTTTAAGCGGTCTAATTCCGGAATATTATCAGGGAAAATTACAGGGCAATATACAAATAGGAAAAGATCAGGAATGCTGGAAGGGTGTTCCGCTCTGGCAGAAATCAATCAATGTGGGCACAGTATTTCAAGATCCACGGCATCAGTTTTTTTCTGCCCGGGTAGAACAGGAATTGATGTTATCAAGTTTTGGTAATAAAAGTGAACAGGAAAACACCGAGCAGAAATTAGATACTCTTCTCAAAAGCCTTGGCTTACAAAAAATGCGTCACCGATTGTTGGACTCTCTTTCTTCCGGAGAACAGCAACGGGTTGCCATTGGTACGGCAATAAGTCTTGCACCACCAGTTCTTGTCTTTGATGAACCCTCAGCAAATTTATCTGCCGACGGTATTGTGGCCCTCTTGAAATTTCTCAAGTCCGCTAAAGAAAAGGGCACAACAATTATCATCGCGGAACATCGTTTCTCCTGGTTGCGTGATCTTGTCGATCAGCTTGTTGTGCTTGACAGGGGTTCCATTATCTACAAAGGAAACACGGCAATATTAGATGATAAAGCGTTTTGCAATACCTATGGACTTCGTTTTCAGGAATCATATAATCCTGATAAAAATGAGACGCAGAAAAAGCTAACACCGCAAGAGCCATCTTCTCCTCTAATGACCATGGAACAGGTTGGATTCAGGTATGGTAAAAAACAGGATTGGTTGTTGAACCAGTTCGACCTGAAGCTCTATTCAAAGGAAGTACTTGCACTTACCGGAAAAAATGGTTGTGGAAAAACAACTCTCCTGAACCTGATCTTTGGCTTGCAAAAGCTTGGTGCGGGGAACATAGTTTTTGCGAAAGATGAAGCATTAAAGGCTCTTGCCCTGCAGCACCCGGATTTACAACTTTTTGCATCAACGGTTGCAGAAGAAATCAGTATGACAACTGACGAGCAGAAAAAATGGTTAAGTAAGTTTAATTTGGAACATTTGGAGAGTTATCATCCCCTGACACTCTCAGGCGGTGAGATGCAACGACTTGTACTGGCAGCAGCCTTTGCCAGGGTTGCTGACCAATCGGATGCTATTTTATTATTAGATGAACCAACCAGCGGCATGGACGGTCATCAGTTAAGGGTACTGGCAGGAGAAATAGGAGAGTTTTGTGAGGATGGTAACAGTGTTATTATGGCCAGTCATGATTTAGATCTGTTACGGGAAACCAATGCTTCACGAATGGAACTTGACCGGTAACTATTCAGCTGCACTCCACGGAGTCTCGTTCCTCGCTTACCTGAGCTTCTTGAGTAACATTAGTACGCTTCAAAGCTCAAAATGAACGAATAGGTAAGCGAGGAACGAGACTCCGTGAAGCACATCTGAATAGATTCGTTGGAAGAACCAAAACTTTCACATTAACGATGCATTTTCATCATACAAGTTACTCATACCTGAATTGAGCGATTTTATGACGCAGATATGTGCTGATATCTTGTGTGCCAAGGCTTTCCGGAAACCGCAGGCATACCCGTTGGTCTGTTGAGGATTTCCTTAAAAGCCTTGGCGTGCAAGAGATCGGTGCAGATCAAGTTAGAAAATCGCTCAATTCAGGTCATAATGAATCATTTGCTGTCAAGAATCTGGCGGAGAAATCGTCCGGTATATGATTGCTGGCAATTTGCAATTTCCTCCGGTGTACCACTGGCAACAATCATGCCACCGCCGTCGCCCCCTTCAGGACCAAGGTCTATGATGTAATCAGCGGTTTTTATCACATCAAGGTTATGTTCAATGATTACCACTGTATTGCCGCCGGCAACCAATCTGTTTAGCACCGCAAGCAGATGCTGGATATCAGCAGGGTGCAGCCCTGTGGTTGGTTCATCAAGGATGTAGAGGGTTTTACCAGTTGATTTGCGGCTTAACTCTTTGGCTAACTTGACCCGCTGGGCCTCACCTCCGGACAGGGTAGTTGAGGACTGCCCCAGGGTAATGTAACCAAGACCCACATCTGCCACGGTCTGGAGCCGGTTTTTGATTGGGGGAATATGAATAAAAAAATCAAGGGCTTCTTCCACGGTCATTGCCAGGATATCGGCAATATTTTTTCCCCGGTAACGAATATCCAGGGTTTCCGGATTATATCTTTTCCCCTGACATCGTTCGCAAGTCACAAAGATATCGGCTAAAAAATGCATAGCAATCCTTAAAACTCCATCTCCCTCACAGGTTTCGCATCGCCCTCCCTTGATATTGAAACTGAATCGTCCCAGCTTATAACCGCGGGCTCTTGCCTCTGGCAACCTTGCCAATAACTCCCGAATCGGGGTCAACACCCCGGTATAAGTGGCAGGGTTTGACCGGGGAGTTCTACCGATGGGACTTTGATCAATATCAATGACTTTGTCAATATTTTCCAGCCCCTCTATTTGGGCCTGCTCGGGTATGATACCTTCGTCTTGAAAAAATTGACTTGCTTTTCTGAGCAGGGTTTCCATAATCAGGGAACTCTTGCCGGAACCGGACACACCGGTGACACAGGTCATTACCCCAAGGGGAAAAACGGCGGTTATTTCTTTGAGATTATTGGCAGTGGCCCCATGGATGACAAGATTATGTTTTCTCCCTTTTTTAATCCGTCTTCGTTTTTGAGGAATCTGGATTTGAAGACGGCCGGCCAAGTAGCCGCCGGTCAAGGAGTTCTCACAGTCAAGCAGCCCCGGAACCTTGCCGGAATAGATAATCTCACCCCCGTGTACACCTGCACCAGGCCCGATATCAAGGACATGGTCGGCAATGGCAATGGTATCGGTATCATGTTCGACCACGATAACCGTGTTGCCAAGGTCTCGGAGACTGAGCAGGGTTTTTATTAACTTGTTGTTGTCGCGCTGATGGAGTCCTATGCTTGGTTCATCAAGGATATAAAGTACCCCGGCCAGGCGGGAACCTATCTGAGATGCCAGCCGAATCCGCTGGGCCTCTCCTCCGGATAAGGTCCCGGCTTTTCTGTTTAAAGAAAGGTAGCTCAGGCCCACTCCCTGTAAGAATGAAAGCCTCTCCAGGATTTCCTTGAGGATTGGCTTGGCAATCATTGCCTCCCTGGAAGTCAACTCAATCTCGCTTAGCTCGGCAATCAGACGGTCAATGGCAAGTTCGGTCATATCCATAATTGACCAGGGGCCAACCCGCACCGCTAAGGCCTCTGGTTTTAAACGCTTGCCGTGACATTTGGGGCATGGTTGTTCATTCATAAAACGGGAGACCTCTTCTCGGACTCGATTGGAAGTGGTTTCCCGAAACAATCTGTTTAAACGGGGGATAATTCCTTCAAAACTAATTGTGGAGATGAGAGTTCTCTGTCCCCGCTGGTGGTGAAACTCCATCTTTTCCCGGCCGCTGCCGTGGAGGATTTTTTTTCGAATATTGCTGTCAATTTTTTTAAACGGCAGGTTTAAGTCAAAGCCATAATGACTGGCCAGGGCTATCATCCACGGGCGTGCGTAGGTGGAGAGTTTGCGTCTGTTCCAAGGAGCAATGGCACCATCATTTAAGCTGAGTTCATCATCGGGGACGACCAGTCGTTCATCAACAAATTGATTGGCACCAAGACCACTGCATACCGGGCAGGCGCCTTTTGGGTTGTTGAATGAAAACAACTGGGTGGAGAGTTCAGGAACCGATAATGAACAGCGGTGGCAGGCCGCTTTTTCACTGAACAGTAATTCCTCTTCGTTGTCCGGAAAAAAAACCAGCATGCTGCCCTGGCTCATCCTGATGGCTGTGCTGATTGATTCATCAAGCCGTCGTCGTAAGCCTGGTTTTAACACCAGACGGTCCACCACTACTTCAATGTTATGTTGCTTGTTTTTTGTTAGAGTAATCTCCTGGTCCAGGGATAAAATTTTACCGTCAACCCGTACCCGGACAAAACCTTCTTTTTTGAGCCTTGTCAGCAGCTGTTCATGCTGACCCTTTCGCCCTGAAACAAGAGGGGCAAGCAGGATGACCTTGTTGCCTTCAGGACGGTTTAGAAGGCTTTCCACCATGTCTTCGATGGATTGGGACTCGATGGGATCACCGCATTGCGGACAATGGGGGACACCGGTTCTGGCAAAGAGAAGACGGAGATAGTCGTATATTTCGGTGACTGTGCCAACTGTAGAGCGGGGATTTTTGCTGGTAGTTTTCTGCTCAATGGATACAGCCGGAGACAAGCCTTCCAGCAGGTCAACCGCGGGCTTATCCATCTGGCCGAGGAATTGGCGGGCATATGTTGATAAAGACTCAACATAACGGCGTTGTCCTTCGGCGTAGAGGGTGTCAAAGGCCAGGGTTGATTTTCCAGAGCCGGAAAGGCCAGTGAAGACAATGAGCTTGTTGCGGGGCAGATCAACTGAAATATTTTTCAGGTTATGCATTCTGGCCCCGCGGATACGGATAAACTGTGGTTCCATGACGATGAAAAGCTAAAAAGATAAAAGGAAAAAGGAAAATCAGGAAATAAGCAGAAAACAGGAAAAGGGACTCTATAGTTTTTGCAATTCAATTTTCAGGCATCTATCCATGATTACCTGTAAACCGGCCTGTTGACCAAGAGCCGCCGCCTCTGGATTGACAATTCCTTCCTGCATCCAGACAACTTTTGCCCCGATGGTGATTGCTTCTGCAACAATTGCTTCCACCTGATCGGCCCGGCGGAAGATATCCACTATGTCCACTTTTTGCTCAATGGCAACAAGATCAGGGTAACATTTTTGCCCTAAAATTTCCTGATGTCCAGGGTTGACCGGAATGACCGTATAACCGGCATTTATCAGGTAGCGGGCGACTATGTTGCTTGGCCGGTTCTCCTTGGGAGAGAGGCCGACAACCGCGATGGTTTTCATAGTGGTGGAAATCTGGCGAAGCAAATCCTGAGAGGGCGGTAACTGAGTCATAATAACGAGTCTCCTGGTCTAAGGAGTTGTCTAACTTATTTGCGGACAACTCCTAAGAGTATAAATTTAATTGACTATCAAGAAAAATTGAAGATATAATGTTTTTGTCTGCAAAGGCGGTAAATTATTCGGTCTTTTGGCTTATGTCCTCAGGGAGGACAGTAAAATCTGTTTACCCAGGCTTTTGATTATGGTAAACTTATAGTTCATTGTAGTCATCCTGTGAAAACAAACAATCGGAAAACCGGTTTGTATTTTTTATAGGGATTAAATAGCAGAACAACTACAAAAAATAAGCCTTTATGTATTTTCAAGATATTATTGCTTCTCTGAATACTTACTGGAGTTCATTGGGATGTGTGATTATGCAGCCCTATGATATGGAAGTTGGTGCCGGCACTTTTCATCCTGCCACCCTGCTTCGCTCTCTTGGCCCGGAACCATGGAAAGCCGCTTATGTGCAGCCTTCCCGTCGTCCCACCGATGGTCGTTACGGAGAAAATCCCAATCGTCTTCAACATTATTATCAGTACCAGGTGGTTCTTAAACCTTCTCCCCATGCTATTCAGGAGATGTACCTTGAAAGTCTGCGTCATTTTGGCCTCAATCTTCTTGAACATGATATTCGCTTTGTTGAAGATGACTGGGAATCCCCAACTCTTGGAGCTTGGGGATTAGGTTGGGAAGTTTGGCTTGATGGCATGGAGATAACCCAGTTTACTTATTTTCAGCAGGCTGGTTCAATTGACCTTAAACCGGTAACAGTGGAGTTGACCTATGGTTTAGAACGAATAGCCATGTATTTACAGGAGGTTGAGTCGGTTTATGATATTCTTTGGAACAGAGAAATTTCCTATGGTGATATTTTTCAGCAGGCCGAGCGTGAATTCTCAGTCTTTAATTTTGAAGAGGCTGATGTCGGCGATCTGTTGACATCTTTTGATAACTATGAACGAGAAGCACATAGGCTAATTGAGAAAAACATTATCCTGCCGGCCTATGATTTTTGTCTTAAATGTTCACATTCGTTTAATCTTCTTGATGCCCGCAAGGCTATAGCCGTCTCGGAGAGAATCCGTTATATCGGGCGTATCCGGCAGATTGCCCGTGCTGTTGCCAAGGCATTTCTGGAACAGAGAAAGGAGATGGGGTACCCACTCCTCAGGGATAGTCCAGAGAAAAATAATTTGTAACCTTTTCACCAATCTTCAGGTTCACCATTTCGCTGCTATGGCAATTTATATCCATGGTGAACGCTTATATTGAATCTGAGTTGAACTGTCATTACAGTTTTGTGAGTCTTGGCGGAAGTGCATGGGAATCGAACCCACCTAACGGGTTACTCACCCGTTACACCGGATTTGAAGTCCGGGAGAACCACCAGTGTCCTTTCCACTTCCATATTTAATCACAGTAATAGTTATTGACCTGAAAGGCAACTTTTTATTATAGTTGAATTCTGGTAAATATTCAGGTAGGGTAACAATTCAAAAGTCTGTTCAGGAGTGCCTCACTTGAGTCTTGCGATAAGTGCAGACTTTGAGTTCACTTATCTGTCTGTTCAGGCAGGTATGAGTATTTTTGACAATATATCTATGGAATGTAATCAACTTATAAGGCTGGCAAAAGACTGGTATACACGGGTAGAGCAGGAAACAATGGCTCCGGCACGGATGATGGAATTTATGGACAGTCATGTCAAACAATGTTCTGTTTGCCAGTCCGAGACTGGGTTAGAGGTTGAGATTGAAAAAATTCGTAAATTTGTTCTTCCTGACTCCAAAATTCCTAAAGCGGTACGGGAAAAAGGGTACAAAGCAACATTAGAAATTTCTCCGGATGGGTCGGATTAGATTCCCTGAGTAACCGACCCCTCATGGCTGGTCTTGCTTGGTCTACCCCTAAGCGTACTGTTCATGGTTATTGCTTCGGCCGCTATGAGTAAGGTCATTTGCCATTTCACTGCTCCTGCAAATTTATAACATTTAAGTGAGTGCTTACGGAGTGTCTAAGTTTTTGTGATAACATGTCATGTTGGTCTATCATGTCCTTCTTCCTCTTAAGGGTATCTCGTTGATGAGTTAAGTTTTGTGAATATCAGCATAGATAAGTCTCTTTCTCTTCTGTTGCTCCTGACGCTTATATTCTATCTCAGCTTTCTTGCTCGGATTATTCTTTCCCCTCTGCTGCCAGGACTTGAGCAAGATGCAGGCGTGAGCCTTGGACAGGCAGGTCTCTTCTTTCTTGTTATGAGTTGTGGACATTGCCTGTCCAGTGTTGCTTCCAGTTTCTTTGTGGCTAAAATTGGTCATAAAAATGCAATAACCTTCTCCTTGGCCGGAACCGGCTTGGCCCTTGTTTTCCTTTCTTTTAGCGATACTTTACCGCTTTTTTATACTTCTTTTTTTCTGCTTGGTTTAGCCAGTGGTTTTTATATCCCCTCGGCAATCGCCACAATCTCCTTTTTGTTTGCACCAAATCAGTGGGGCAGGGGGTTTGCAGTGCACGAGCTGGCACCTAACCTCGCTTTTCTGACCGCACCTTTTTTTGTCGCCATGTTGTTGCCCTTGTTTTCATGGCAGCAAATAGTCCAACTCCTGGCTTTATCTGTTTTTATTGGCACAGCTCTTTTTATTATTCTTGGTACCGGGGCGATAAAAAGTAATTCGCCTCCTGATCTGCAACTTTGTCGGAAACTTGTTTGCCATTCTGATTTTTGGTTAATGACTTTGCTGTTTTCCCTTGGTATAGCCGGTACCGTTGGTATTTATTCTGTTTTGCCTGCCTTTCTTGTTACTGTTCACTCTTTTGATGAACAGAGTGCTAATCTTCTGATTTCCATGTCTCGTATCCCAGCCCTTGCCGCAGCCCTTGCCGGCGGTTTCATAGCTGACAGGTTTGGCGATAAAAGAACTATTTGCTGGGTGCTTTTTTGTACGGGTGGTGCTACCATACTGTTAGGGATGCACCGGGAGTTGGTCATCTTTTATATCTATATGCAGGCCTTGTTAGCGGTGGGATTTTTCCCGGCGGCTTTTTCCATGCTTTCCAGAACCGGCCCGCTTGAGATTAGAAGTATAACGGTTTCATTCACCGTTCCTCTGGCTTTCATATTTGGTGGCGGTATTATTCCCGCATTTATTACGGCCATGGCAGATCGGGGCTGGTTTGAAACCGGTATCATTATTACCGGCCTGCTGATGGTTGCGGGGAGCCAGGTTATCAGAGGACAGAGGACAGAGGACAGAAGCCGGAAGTCAGATGACAGAGAAGAGGGGACAGGTGACAGGGATCAGGGGTGAGGTTTGGTTTGGGCAATTAAAGATAATTTCCGGAGGACAGACCGGAGCAGACCGGGCAGCTCTTGATGTTGCTATTTTACTTGGTATTCCCCATGGAGGCTGGATACCAAGGGGCAGGAAGACCGAACAGGGACCGTTGCCGGCAAGATATCAACTTAAAGAACTTGATTCCTGGAAATACTGGGAAAGAACCAGGCAAAATATTCTCGATAGCGATGGCACTCTGATTGTTTCCAGCACATCCTTGACCGGTGGTTCGGCGTTGACAGAAGCTCTGGCAATCAGGTACGGTCGTCCATGTCTGCATATTAACTTAAATCTTGTTGACCGGATTCAGGCTGCCGGAATGATTTGCAGATGGATGGATGAAAACCGGATAAGTATCCTCAATGTCGCCGGACCAAGGGCATCTGGAGATCCGCAAATATACCAGAGAGTTTTTGAGATTCTTATGATGGAACCATGGACTAAGAGGTCGTGATGACTAATTATCTTTCTGTTTCAAGGTTAAATAGGCGGCAGATGCTCCATTTTTTAGGAGCCGGTGTTACTGCTCTGACAACCGGTTCGCTTTTGTCTGGTTGTGCTATCGATCCGGTCACCGGGCAAAGAGAACTGGTCGCCCTGTCTGAACATGATGAGATAAGGCTGGACAGAAAACACTCGCCTCATCAGTTTTCTACTGATTACGGGGTAATGCGGGATAATGATCTTAACACTTATATTAGCAGGGTGGGTATGGAGCTGGCATCGAGATCTCATCGTCCCCAGATGCCATATTCATTTCGGGGGGTAAATGCTACCTTTATCAATGCCTATGCCTTTCCGGGCGGTTCCATTGCGGTTACCCGTGGTATTCTTCTCGAGCTGGAAAATGAAGCGGAATTAGCGGCTCTGCTTGGTCATGAAATAGGTCATGTCAATGCCCGTCATGCGGCTGAACGGGCCGGCAAAGGGATGCTGACCAGTCTTCTTCTTGCTGGTGCTTCTGTTGCAATGCAGGCTGCCGGTCATGAAGATGCCAGTTCTCTGGTCAAGTCGCTGGGGGCTTTAAGTGCCGGGGCTTTACTTGCTCATTATTCAAGAGATGACGAGCGAGAAGCCGATGGCCTGGGAATGGAATATATGACCAGAGCCGGTTACAGTCCCGAGGGTATGGTGGGGCTTATGGAAATTCTGATTAACAGCGGCAGGGAAACTCCAGGGGCAATAGAGTTGATGTTTGCTACCCATCCCATGAGCAGAGAACGGCTGGCAACGGCTAAACAGCAGGCCGCGACCCGGTATCATGTTTTTCATACAGCCGCGGTTAATCAGGAGCGATATATGGACTATACCGCTGGGCTGCGGCAAATGGGCGAGGCTATCAAACTCATCCAGCAGGGCGGCACAGCTTTTTCCAGGAAAAAATATCAGGAAGCGGATGAATTGCTTGGTCAAGCCTTAAACATTGCCGTCAATGACTACGCCGCTCTGGTGATGCGGGCAAAGTGCCAGCTTGCCATGGGCAGGCATAAGGAGGGTCGCAGATTTGCCAGGAAGGCTGTGCAGATCTATCCTGAAGAGGGACAAGGACACCTGGTCTATGCCATCGCTGAATTTGCGGGTAATAGATATGAATCAGCCCTTGAGAGGCTTCGCCGGTATGAACAGCTTCTACCCGGCAACCCGGAGATAATATTTTTTAAGGGAAGATGCTTTGAGGAAATGGGTCGCCGTGCAGAAGCAGCAGTTAAGTATCGCAATTATATTGGGCAAGTCAGGCAGGGGCAACGCCGTCAATATGCTTATAGTCGTTTGCTGGCCTGGGGTTATATCAGATAGTAGGGGCAGACCTATGTGTTATAGTACTTCGTCCCAAAAGTTTTGATGAGTTTTCTGGCAATCAGATTTTTTTGAATATCGAGGTCACCAGGAATTATGAATCTTTAAGTATGGATGTTACAATATAATTGTAAGTGCTGATATGTGTTTATTGAGTAGTACAATCCTTCATAATTCGAAATTCCTGGTGACCTCGATATTGATTTTGAACCTTAAACAAACCCCCAAGCGACTGATATATGGTGAGTTTGCTACAGGGAAAAGGTTCAAAAGATAGTGGATCTTTAATTGCCGCATATCATATCAGAACTTATGGGACGCAGTACTAGTTTGCTGATTTCTCGTTTCCACGCTCCTGCGTGGGAATGCATATCATATCAAGCTCAAGCAGGAATGCTTCCGTATGTATTCCCACGCGGGAGCGTGGGAACGAGGGAAGCGAGATGCGTCATTTGAGAGTTGACGCGACATTAGGGTTCGGAAAGAAATAACTTGTGCTTTTTCAGCCGTAAATGTGCCGCAGGTTCGGTTGACTTTGTATCTTCGCAACCGCAGCATAGCTATGCTATGTGAGGATTGTGAAGATACAAAGTCAACTGAAGATGTGGTACAGTTACGAGATGAAAAGGCCAAGTTATTTCTTTCCGAACCCTTAGCCTGCTGATTTCCGGTGTCCGATCTCTGAACCTGAAACAGCCTTATGAACCATAAATGCAAGTTCCCGCAATTCAACCGGTTTCATCAATAGACCGGTGACGCCGACCTGTCTGACCAGTTCCTCATTTATTTTCTCTGAATAACCAGTGGTGAGAATAACCGGCAGTTGCGGAGATATTTTTTTCAGTTCCTGAATCAACTCCAGTCCGGTTATGCCAGGCATGGTCTGGTCAGTGATCACCAAGTCACAAGCCAATTCTCTGGTTTTAAGTTTCGCCAGAGCATCGCCGGGATTTTCGTATTCTGTAACTTTATAACCGAGATGGGTCAGCATCATCCGGGTAGTGGTTAGGATATCCTCTTCATCGTCAATCACAAGAATATGGTTCGTTCCCATCGGTAGCGATAAATTTTCAGCAACCAGGAGCGGTTCCGGTTTGATGGTCGGCAGCAGAACTATAAAAGTGCTGCCTTGTTCCGGAGCCGAATCAACAATGATCTTTCCGTTAAGTTCATTGACAAGACCATGCACGATACTTAACCCCAGGCCGGTTCCCACCCCGGGTTCTTTGGTGGTGTAAAATGGCTCAAAAATTCGGGTCAGTATTTCTGAACTCATCCCGACACCGGTATCAGTGATAGAGAGTTTGATTGTTGCATCCTGGTTGCCCATAATTTTTTTGCATTCTTCCGGGGCCAGGGTATCAAGCTGGATGATAAGTTGGTCGCCCTGTTCCTGCATGGCATGGAAAGCGTTGGTGCAGAGATTGAGGATTATTTGCTGTAATTGAGTGGGGTTGGCAAGTATCCAGGTCTTTTCAGTATTGATGATCGACTCAATACTTATGGTGGAAGGAAGTGATGCCCTCAGCAATTGCAGGGTTTCCGTGATAATGGCGGTGATTTCGGTTGGTTTTTTCTCTGTTGTTGCCTGCCGGGAAAAGGTCAGGATCTGTTGAACCAGATCTGCCGCCCGTTTGCCGCCTTTGCGGATGTTGAGCAGAAATTCATGAATGGGGGACTTTGGGTCACACTTTAACAGGGCAACATCGGTGAAGCCGAGGATAGCCCCAAGTATATTGTTAAAATCATGGGCTATTCCACCGGCAAGTGTACCAATGGCCTCCATTTTTTGAGCCTGGTGTAACTGTTTCTCCAGTTCAATTGCATGGGTAATATCCCGTTTGACTGCCACAAAGTTGGTGATCTCTCCGGTGATATCTTTAACTGGAGAAATAGTGGCTGTTTCGGTATAAAGTTTCCCATTCTTTTTCCTGTTGATCAGCCTGCCCTTCCAGCTCTGACCGCTGTTAATGGCTGCCCATAGTTTCCGGTAAAATCCTTGATCATGTTGGCCGCTTTGCAGGATTCGTGGGTTCTGGCCGATAGCTTCTTCCCGCTGGTAACCGGTTATCTGGCTGAAAGCCGGGTTGATATACTCGATAATCCCTTTCCGATCGGTTATGATAATCGATTCTTGGGTCTGCTCAATGGCGGTGACAAGACGGTGTTGGAGAGCATCTTTTTTAAGTTTTTCCGTAACATCATCAATGGCAAGCAGCAGTTGGGACTTGCCGATAAAGATAAACGGGTAAGAGTTGATCTCAACATCTTTAACCTCCCCTGCCGGGGTAATAATTTTGATGATTGCCGGTTCATTGCTTCTGCCAGCAAGTAGATTCGCCATTCGTTTCATGGTAAGTGCTCGGTAATCGTCATGGACAAAATCAAAGATATTTTTATTGATTACCAGCTCTGAATTATCAAGATCAAGGAGTTTGAGGACTGCTTTGTTCACATATAAAATACGGCCGTTTTTATCGTAAACAGCCGTTCCCAGAGGAATGATGTCCAAAAGAGAGGCAAGCTGTTGTTCCATGACCTGTTGTTTTTGTGCTTCTCTGCCCCTGATTACGGTTTTAAACATAATCCAGCTAAGGAGAAGAAAGATACTGAAGGTTATAGCTGCTGTCAAAAACCATTGGTTGCGAAATTCACTCATTTCGGCAATGACTTTGCTCTCAGGGGTGATTGTTGCAAACGACCATAAATTATTTCCCGGTAGTTGTATCGGCGTATAGACAGCATAGGCAAGATTTATGGATTTTTTTTGGTTCCCGATGGTATCAACGGGAAAAATCATGCTTCCCGTTTTGCCCCGGGCCATTTTTTCAGCAAGCTCTATTTTGTTGGGATCATTGAAAAAGGCTGTTTTAAAGTGTTGACCGCTCAGCCCTGGTACTGAAGATGCCAGGACTGTCCCCCTGCTGTTGAGGAGGATGGTAACAGCCTGTTCAGATGAGCTTGACAACTGAGTGTGTGTTATTCCGGTTACCTTGGTCATGGGAAAAAGGAAGGTTATGCAGCCCATATACTGATCACCAGCAAAAACAGGGTAGGCAAAGGCGATTGATTCTTCTCCCTGGACAGTAGTGAAGACATCGCTGATTGTCAGTTGATGCACTTCCATTATCTTTGTATTATGGGGTTGATCAGATACATCTATGCCAATATAATTATCAGGGTCGTTGGTGGTATAGATAATTATGCCATTGGCACCTATTCTGGATACTGTCGAAATATGAGCAGAATGGATGTGGAAGAAACTATCCATCAACTGCTGGCCTGATTTATCAAGATGAATGATTGAATCCTGGCTGGAAAAAAATCGGAGAGCTTTAACATAGACATTGAAAAAAAATTCTATTTCTTTTTTTGCCTGGTTGAGCTTAACCATTTGCTCGCGGTTAAAGGCATCAATGGTTTCTTGTTTTACTGACAGGTAGGGCAGATAGAATAAGATAATAAGAGTGACTGCGGCAAGAAAAACCAGAAATGATTTGATTATGATTGATTTTTTCATGAATTGTTTTTCTGTTGAGCGTTTAATTTATGATTGGTGAGTTCAACTTAGGGTTAAGCAACTATTCAGCTCGCTAAATAGTTACCTATAAACTACTACCTGAGTTGAGCGATTTTATAACTTGATCTGCACCGATCTCTTGCACGCCAAG
>CAYRGM010000025.1:0-18576 GCA_964423765.1 uncultured Desulfobulbaceae bacterium | reverse complement strand
AGGTCAAGAAGCGAAAAGCGGTCTCCAAGCATCCATCCGTTTCGAAGGTGAGCTGGATGCCCTTGATTTTGAGGCAGAACTCTCTTCTCGGGCGGCTGATTTACAGGACGCACGCGGCGATTTTGTAAATACTCCTCTTAACGGAGCTGCTCCAGATTCTGGGGTTGGTGGTTATGTCGGAGCTTCTTTTAACTTGGGAGCCTTCACTCCGGGTGTTCAGCTTGGTTTCACCAGTGATGGTTTTGTACCCCACGGTGATTATGCTTTCATAATGATTGGTGATGACAGTGCCATAGATGCATTAGATTTTGGTGAGGCTCAAAGTTCTCACTGGATAGCATTCACCGGTGAGTATGAAGTAAGCGAGCGGCTCTCTATTAGTGGCAATCTTGTTTATCTTGATATGGATGATTTCTATTTTGTCCGTGGTGTTGATGCTGATGCCCTTGAGATCTCCGGTTCTTTGAACTATACCATTTCAGCAGGTGCCACCCTTAGTTACAGCCTTGGTCACCTTGCTATGGACATAGACAATCCAGGTACTTATGCTGATATAGACATTGATGCGGTCGGTCATTTCGTTCAGTTGGCTATCAGATTCTAATGAAATAATAATCATAATTTAGTCTTTGTTGTTTAAAACAGGTTCCCTGTCCATCGGGAACCTGTTTTTTTATGTCTTTTTGATTTAACCTGAATTGAGCGATTTTCTAACTTGATCTGCGTCATAAAATCGCTCAATTCAGGTTTAAACAACCACTGAATGTCTCTTGAAAAACCCACCGTGCTTGAGGTCAGCGTTTAAGTGATTCGTTATGTTACCTTATGCTAACTTAACGAATAGATTTATTTTCAGTACTGCAGCCATTAGTTTGAAATGGTTATCCAAGCTGTAAATTAGACAATGGTTCTGTTTTGCATTTTGGGTGATTAGCAAATCAGGGATCCCTATGCCGTTGATACCTTGCTTTAGGCATGTATACTGATAGTCTATTATGTTTTGTGCATAATAGAAATCCCCAAAGTTGCAATCCGTAATTCCCCACTATTGCAATGTGAAATTCCCCAGTTTTGCAATATAAAAGTTGAAGGTTTTGGGACTCATTAATATCCTGTGAATGGGGTTAACTCTGCCAAAATTAAATCATTGGTAACAACTTGATTTTCATCTATTAAGCAGTCTAACTTTTCAAAATTATTTCCATTTCTAAAATATTCAATCCAAATTGAAGTGTCGACTAAAACCGACATTGACGACCTCTGATCGCATCTAAATCAATATCCAATTCAACTTTTCCTTTATATTTTTTGATCTCGGAAATTTTTGTTTTTCGGATAAGCTCTTCAAGTGCTGTAATAATGACTCTGGTTTTTGTCTGAATGTGGGTAGTGTTCATTGCTTCTTTAAGAAGCTCTTCTGGTAAATCAAGTGTTGTTCTCATAATAAACATCCTTATGCATAATAATATAGCAAACAATGCGTCAACTTGCATTTTAACACATAACCCTTCTGTTCATAGCCTCTTCGAAACTGTAAGGGCAATCTTGGGGAAAAGTTGTTTCTTCCAGCCCTGTTTCCCGCCCCGCGGTAATCTTTGCCAGTTCATAGGCCTTGGCCATGGCGTTGTTCAGCTCAGACTGCAGGCTTGGATTGTCTTCAAGATGATTAAGGATTTCTAAGCGTTGTTCCTTGATGGTCAGTTGCCAGCTTTTGGATTGGTGAGAGGTTTGAAAGTCCCATTTAAGCAAGTGCATAAAAAGTACTTTCAGGCGACTTATAAGCTCTCTTTTTTCACTTTTGCCCATACTCTCTATTTCCTCGGCAATATGCTTAATGTCAGCCTCTTTCAGCCTGCCGGCTCGTAATAGTTCAGCTTGTCTGTAAGACCATTTGTAAAAGTCTTTTTTGTAGTTTAAATCTGTTTGCATAGCTTTATTTTTCCTTCCCTTGCTCTGGTGTTCACCAACTTATCAGTTAAGGGTACAGTACAAAAGATATACCGCTGTGCCAACCGTAAAAAACACCAATAACTACAGGCTACCTTGAAAAATTGTAACTTTTCAATAAGTAGGTACAGTCTATGGTTTTGACAAATTACCTTAACAGCATATTGGAAACGGGGCTTTAGCCCCGTCACCTGCTTTAGTCAGGTTAGCGGGACTAAAGTCCCGCCTCCGAATCACCTTGTGCTTAACTTATATTGATCGCTGCCCAGACTTATTGAGAAGTTACGAACAATTGCCTTTTCGTCCAAACTCTTTGTTGCAAGAAAAATTTTATCCTCAGAATATTAACTATATGCCTGCGGTAAAATTTTTCTTGCGCCTCGATTTTGAACGAAAATTCTAATTTTTCAAGGCACCCTACAGACTCCAGACATCGTAAACGCCCTATAAAATGTCATATTTTTGGGGACAATTTGCTTTCCTGCTTCACCGGTCTCATCTACCGTCCTCTTAAATTGTCTGGATTTGGTAGAGACGGGTTTCAAACCCGTCTCTACAGTGGCGGTGATATTAACACATACTTTGGTTTTGCGACTGGTTTATTTTTGCTAAAAATGTTTGAAACCCGTCTCTACGGTTGTCTGCTTATTTTACGATGTCTGGCTCCATCTTGTTAGCTGCCTTTTTCCCATCTCAGCAACCTCATAGAGTTAAGTATTACCGCAAGTGAACTTGTTTGATGAAAGACTGCCGCGGCAATCATACCGATAATGCCGTAGGCTGCCAGTCCTACCATCAGGGTATTGAAGATTAGAGCAAAGGCAATATTCTGTTTGATTATAGACAAGGCCTTACCCCCAAGAGCAGTAATGCGCGGCACACTTAAGATATCATCATTTAGAATCACAACATTGGCAGCTTGAACGGCTATATCACTGCCGACGACTCCCATGGCAATTCCCACATCCGCGGCCGCTAACGCCGGTGCATCGTTAATGCCGTCTCCCACCATGGCAATGACATTACCTTGATCTTGTAAGTCATTAATCCTGTTTGCTTTATCTTCAGGGGAAAGTTCTGCCTTTACTTCATCAATACCCAATTTACGGGCAATTGCCAAACCAGTACGGGGATTATCCCCGGTGTACAGGGCAATGATCTTTGCCCCGCCTGCCCTTAACAACTTTACAGCCTCGGCAGATTGTTCTCTGGGCGGGTCAATCATCGTTAACACCCCGCATACTTCCTTTGGACAACAGATACCGTCATCACCTTGTATGCCTTTTGGGTTATTACATGGCTCCATACCGTGGATTATGATCAGGGCAGTTTCGCCCTGCTGTTCCCTGGTATTCATGTAATCTTCAAGCTCCTGGGAAAGCTCAAGTTGGTTGTCTTTTAAAAGACCCCGGTTGCCGACAATAATATGCAGGCCATTTTGTCTGACTTCAACGCCCAGCCCCTTATTGACCTTAAAATCATCAGGTGCCATGATGATGATCTCTTGCTCTTTTGCCCTGGCCAATATGGCACTTGCCAGGGGATGCTCTGAAAATCTCTCGGCTGCCGCGGCAAGCTGGATTATATCTTCTTCTTTATGACCGCACTCGCCAACTCCTTTTATTGAAGTAACCTTTGGGGTTCCCAGAGTAAGAGTGCCTGTTTTGTCAAAGATAATTCCATTTATTCTGCCTGATGCCTCCAGGGCTTCTCCTCCTTTAATCAGGATGCCCCGTCTGGCAGCCGAACCTATTGCCGCAACAACTGCGGTTGGCGTACCCAGGACAAGGGCACAGGGGCAAGCCACTATCAGAACTGTTATAGCCCGCTGGATATCCTGGGTAATTAAATAGACAATTACAGCCAAAATAAGTATTACAGGGACAAAATATTTTGCAAATTTATCAACTATTCTTTCAACGGGCGCCTTTTTTGCCTGAGACTCTAAGATCATTTTTTCTATCTTTGCCACGGTTGTATCCCTGCCAACCTTAGTCGCCCTTACTTCAATAGCCCCCATCTTGTTAATAGTTCCTGAATAAACTTCATCACCAACTGATCTTTCCACAGGCATTGATTCTCCGGTAATGAGTGCCTGGTCAATAGTTGCCTCTCCCTTAACAATGATTCCGTCTATGGCGATATGCTCCCCTGGACGCACAACTATAATATCATCTATTTTAATCTCGGAGGGCAGCACCTCTATCTCATGGTTACCCTTCAAAAGCTTTACCGTATCCGGTATCAGCGAGGCCAGACCTTTAATAGCCTTACCTGTTTTGGAAATGGTCAGGGCTTCTAAAAACTCCCCTAACAGGAGAATGAATATTACAATCCCGGCCTCAAAATATTTTCCTATAATAACGGCTGCCGAGGCAGCAATAATTACCAGGACATCAACATTGAGGCTTTTTTGGATAATAGCCCTTATTGCCTTTGAGGCAATAGGATAGCCGCCAATCATTATAGCCGCAAGCATCATAGAATCGGTTATGATGCTTGGAATATCTGCCAGCTTTTGGAGACTCAGTGCAAGGGAGAGCAGGAGAGCAACAGCAACAACCCGGATAGTTTCTAATCGTTTGGGGTCAAATCCAGTAGTTGTATCGCCTCCGGCAGCAACGGTAGTATAACCATACGAGGAGATAATTCGTTTTATATCAGTTTCTTTAGCAGCATCGGGATCATATCTTATCACTGCATTGCCCAAGGTAAAGCTTACTGATACCTCCTCAATGCCAGGCAGTTTCTTGAGACGCCTCTCTAACTCCCCGGCACAATCCGCACAGGTCATACCTTTTATGGAAAAATTTATTTTATGTGACATAAATTTGAATTTTTTTATATGAAACTCATCTGCCGGGCAATTATGCAGCTGTTTTTGGTATCACTCTGACATTACTCACCATCTTGTCACCCATGAAGACTACAATATGGGTAAGAACCGGATCAAGCCTAACCTTGGTACCTGGCTTGATTATCAAGGTGGAAATAGTACTGCTGAGGATCAATTTCCCTGAAGAAAGTTTCAGAAAATAGAGGTTTTCAGAGCCTTTGAAACATCGACTGACAACTTCTACCATGCTTGTTTCATCAGGGAGGAGATGAATATCCTCGGGTCTGATCATAAGCTCAACCGCTGCTCCTTTAGCAAGAGAAGTGTTATTGGGAAATACCCCTATTTCAGTAGCGATGCCCCGCTCTTCTATAATTCCTTCGATAAAAGCCGCCTGACCAACAAAATCTGCCACGAAACGGCTGGCCGGGATATGATAAATATTATCTGGTACATCTATTTGTTCTATAATCCCCTGGTTCATTACGGCCACTTGATCGGCAATACCAAAGGCATCTTCCTGGTCATGAGTAACCAGAATAGTCGTGGCATTTACTCCTTTTAAAATATGCCGCACTTCGTCCCGGGTATGGATTCGTAATTCAGCGTCAAGACTGCTGAATGGCTCATCTAAAAGTAGAACCTCAGGACCGGGAGCCAAGGCCCTGGCCAAGGCAATGCGTTGTTGTTGACCTCCGGAAAGTTCATGTGGATATCTTTTTTCATGACCGGACAAGCCGACCATCTCTAATAATTCCTGGACAATTTTATTTCTGTTTTTGCCCCTTTTTTTTACTCCGAAAATAATATTATTATATACATTCATGTGGGGAAACAGGGCAAAGTTCTGAAACAGATAGCCAATGTTTCTTAACTCCGGCGGCATAAATATATTGTTTTCTTCGCTGAACAAGACTTTGTCGTTAACGATGATTTCGCCGCTGTCACTCTGCTCAAATCCAGCTATTATATTTAAAAGCGTACTTTTGCCACTGCCGCTTTTACCTAATATGGCGACTATTTCACCCGGCTTGATATCTAAGTTCAAGCTGCTGAGAACAGTCGTTTTGCGGAATTTCTTTGAAATATTTGATAAATTAAAATTCATTTATAAATCTTTAAGGAAAAAATCATCGGAATGGAGCATATCACTATCATGCTCAAAATATACATCGAGGACTCCTGGATCAGCTCAATCGAAGCCAATTCATATATTTTACTTGACAGGGTGTTATAGTTAAACGGACGCAGAATCAAGGTTAGAGGCAGTTCCTTGACAATGTCCACAAAAACTAAAATAAAACCAACCACTAAACCGCTGCGTATCAGGGGCAAGTCAACTTTCCACAATGTTTTGAAGAGATTAACACCCATACTTCTTGAGGCTCTATTTGTATTAATGCCAACTTTTTCAAAATTACTGTTCACTGCTCCGAGTCCAACCGCTAAAAATCTGACCACATAGCCAAAGCAAAGAGCCAGTACTGTACCGCTGAGCAGCAATTCTGTAAAGCCGAAATGATCTATTAAAAAATGGTCAATGGCAGCAAAAGTAATCATGACACCGACCGCGATAATTGCCGCGGCAATTGAGTAACCCAGAGTTGACACCTTGAGCAGATACCTCATGTAATTAGTATCATAAACCCTTAGAGTATACGCTAATATTACCGCTATCAGCAACACAGCCGCAGCACTGCCGGACGCTGCTGCAAAGCTGTTAAATATTGTCCGGGTAAATTCAGATGATAAAGCAACTGCGGCGTATGAGAAAGAGTAGTATATTACCCACAGCATCGGGATAAAAAAACCAAACCCAAAAGGAATGGATAAAAAGCTAATGGCTAAAATTGATTGGGTTCTGTTCAGCTTAATTTTTTTCAGGGGGGTCGAAGAACCGTCTATCCGGTATTTTGCTTTTCCTGCTGATACCTTTTCGACGATTAAGATCACCAGGACCATTCCTGTTGCTATGGCGGATAAAAAAGCGGCACTGGCGAGATCACCCAGTTCGTGCCAAACTGTAAAAATGGCAGTGGTTAAAGTTTTTACACCATAAAAGTGTACGGTACCAAATTCACTGATTACCTCCATCATTACCAGAGCCAGCGAAGCCACGATAGCCGGGCGGACCAGTGGCAGGATGATTTTGAAAAGAATTGTAACCCTTGAAGCTCCCAACGATAAGGCGGGATTTAATAGAACCGATGAATTCTTCATCATTGACGCCCTTACTATCAGGTAGACATATGGATAGAATGCCAGAGTCAGGACGATAAGAACTGTATTAAAATGAAGTATGTCAACAAAGCTATAGATGCCCATACTCATTAAGAACATATGCAGCTTGCCGAAAAAATTAAATATATCAAAGTAAATAAATCCCAGGATATAAGAGGGGATGGCAAAGGGCAGGATTAAGGCAAAAGAGAAAAACTTGGCGAATCTAAACTCACAAAAAGTGACCAGATAGGCACAACCTATACCTATTATTGCGGTCAAAAAGCAAACTCCGACAATCAAAAGCAAGGTGTTGGCGATATAGTAGAATAGAACTGTCTGCTTTAAATGCTCGATGGTTTCAGCTTCCACACCAAAAGCATGCAGATTTATTATGACGAGGGGCAGCATAAGCACAGTTACCAGAATTGTGCTTATAGCTACCCATCGATTTGTTATAGTTAGATGTTTGATTTGCTTGTTCCTTAGTGCTACTTCCAGCCAACCTGGTTTATGATTTTAGCAGCGTCTGCATTATATTTACCCAACAGGTATAGTGCAATATCATCCTCTTTGAATGTTCCCCAGGACTGCAAGAGTGCTGACGGAGCAACATGCCTGTTGGTCGGGTACTCATGGTTTGCCGCACCAAACTCTTTTTGTGCGGTTTCACTGGCCAGAAACTCAAGCAATTTGATGGCATTTTCTTTGTTGGGAGCACTCTTGGTAACACCGGCTCCTGAAATATTTACATGAGTCCCTCTTTCTCCGACACCCTGATTCGGAAAGAATATCCCAACTCTCTTGCCAACCGCGACATCAGTTGCTTTATCAGATTCCAGTAATCTGCCGACATAATAAGTGTTAACCAGGGCAAGGTCGGCTACTCCAGCAGCAACCGCTCTTATTTGATCGGTGTCCCCACCTTTTGGTGATCTGGCAAAGTTATTAACCAGGCCTGCTGCCCATTCTTTAGCAGCATCATGACCATCTCTGGCGATAAATGATGCCATGATTGACAAGCTGTATATATTGCTGCCTGATCTGGTGATAACCCTGCCTTTCCAGTCCGGATGGGTTAGGTTGGCATAAGTAGATAGCTCTTTAGCTGCATTAACCTTGGCTTTATTGTAGACAATAACTCTGGCTCTTTTGGTGAATCCAAACCAGTGACCATCTTGCTCTCGTAATTTAGCAGGAATAACATCTTCTAAGAAATCGGAGCGAATCGGCTGCAACAAACCTTTTTGATGGGCCTGATGTAGTCTGCCGGCATCAACGGTCATTAAAATATCTGCCGGGGAGTGTATTCCCTCTCTTGCCAGCCTTTCGATCAGCTGCCCCGCTTTGGCCTGCACCACATTAACTTGAATGCCGGTTTTATCTTCAAACATTTTGAACAGTTTTTTATCTGTTTCATAATGTCTATGCGAATAGATATTTACTTCACCAGCAGCCAAAGCTATACCTGTGCTAAAAAAAGCAAATATCGTTAATGCCACCAGCCCTGCGAATAACCTTGTGCATGTGAACATACTTGATCTCCTCATTTAATTTAATTGAAAACGCCCTGTAAATTAGGGCATAAGAAAATATGTCTTTTTGAAAGACACATCTAATTCTTGATACTAATCAAGAAAAGATGTGCGTCAAGTTTTTTTATTAGCGGCTGTGAATTTTTTTTGCCATCCCCATCAAACTTAACTGCACAGAATCTATAAATCCAAGCATTTTCCAAATTTATGCGGTAAGACCTGTAGAGACGGGTTTCAAACCCGTCTCCACCGCAACCATTAGCCATTTCGGTGCCATCGTGAAGACGGGTTTGAAACCCGTCTCTACCAAATCCAGACAGTTTAAGGGAACAAATAATTGCAGACATCGTAAATTGATAATCAAGCCCTTTTGATGTTCGAGAATTATCAATTATCAACTTACGATGTCTGTAATGAGGCTTGGCATTAAGATATGAATCAGCAACAGATCAGGATTCAAACCGTTCAGAAAAAACTGCGGCGTAAAAACATTGATGGGCTTCTTATTTCAGAACCGCATAATCGCAGATATTTGAGTGGCTATTGCGGTGAAGATCATGGCATAGGAGAAAGTAGCGGCTTTCTTCTTATCCCTGCCCTGGGGCGACCATATCTGCTGACTGACTCCCGTTTTAATCTTCAGGCGGCCCGGGAAGCTCCTGATTATACAATACTTCTTTATCCAAAGGGTGTTAACGCTCGTCTTAAGCAGTTATTGCCGCAACTTGGTATCAGGGTATTGGGGTTTGAAAGCCATTATACCCTCCATGCCGTTGCTGTCCGGCGGAAGAAAGATTTTAGCGGCACAGGAACTGATTTTGTTCCTGTCGTTGATCTCGTTGAACAGATGCGGCTGATCAAGAATGAAGAGGAAATTAAGGATATTATTTTGTCTGTCCAGCGAAATGAGCAGGTATTTGATTTAGTCCATGCCAGCATTGAGCCTGGTATGAGTGAAAGAGAGGTTGCCCTTGCTCTTGAACTGACAATGCATGAGCTGGGTGCGGAAAAACCAGCTTTTTCAACCATTGTTGCTTTTGCCAGCAACAGTGCCTGTCCCCATGCCATACCCGGAGAACGAATTTTACAGAACGGGGATACTGTTCTTATTGATATGGGGTTGATTCTAAACGGTTACTGCTCTGACATGACCAGAACTTTTGTGGCGGGCAGAGCTGATTCAATCTTCAGGGAAAGGTTGCAACTGGTTCGTAGGGCTCAGCTTGCCGGAATGGATGCTATCCGGGCTGGAGTTACCTGCCGGGAGGTTGATCGGGCGGCCAGGAAAATTATAGAAGAGGCTGGTTATGGAAAATATTTCAGTCATTCTCTGGGGCATGGGGTTGGTCTGGCTGTTCATGAAGAGCCAAGGATTTCCTCGCGGAGTCGTAGGAAATTGAAAAATGGCATGGTGGTTACCGTTGAGCCGGGTATTTACCTGCCGGACTGGGGCGGTATTCGTCTGGAAAATATGGTGGTGGTCAGAGAGGACGGTGCTGAAATTCTTAACCGGAACATGACCGGGCTGGATTTGTCATAAGTTGGATGAACGGTCGCCGCTTGTATTGTGAAAGTTAAGTCATTTAATGCAAATCTATACCCCTAAGGCGAGCCAATGCCCGCAACTCAAATAAATCTATGAGTTCTCCATGGCCGTCATTCCGGACTTGATCCGGAATCCAGTTGCTAAAATTTTCTGGATTCCGGATCAAGTCCGGAATGACTCTCAGTTTTCATATGTTTTTAGGAATATTTTTCGTCTGTTACGCTATTTAAACTTCTTGTTTTTTATGACAGAAGTTAGCAGTAAGGTACTAATGAACGCTTACAATCATTTAATCAAACTTCACAGGGCTGCCTGGGTTCTTCCCATGGTTGAAGAACCGCTCGCCAACGGGGCGGTTGCTGTTCTTGGGGGCCGGATTATTGCTGTCGCCGAATTTTCGGAACTGCGTAAGCAGTATCCTGAGGCTGTTGTCATCGACCATGACGGGCATATCCTCATGCCCGCTCTGATCAATGCTCATATTCACCTTGAACTCTCCCATCTTGCCCATCTTGGTAGGCAAAAAGATTCAGGAGGATTCACCGCCTGGCTTGGTAAAATGCTGGCAGAGCGGGAAACTCTTGGGGCAGTTGGTGTTCATGTTGAAGAAGCCGCCGGCAAAGAGCTGCACCGGCAGTTCAAGAGCGGGGTCATTGCCCTTGCTGACATTGGTAACACCGGCATAACTGCCAGGATTATGGGGGATTTTCCTGGTCTGGTGTTGCCGTTTCTTGAATATCTGGGATTATCGCCTGCATCGCTCAGACCGGCGGCTAAAAAACTTGCCAAAACAGATGATTCTATCTGCTGTACAGCCCATGCCCCGTACTCTACCCATCCTGATTTGATTAAACTCCTTAAAAAACGGGCCGATAGTTTGGGGCATATCTTTCCAATTCATACCGCGGAACTGATTGGTGAAAATTCCATGCTCAGCCTGGGCCGGGGAGAGCTTGTTGATTTCCTGAGCAGACGAGGGTATTATAATTCCGATTTTTTAAAGGTAAAGGTAGGAATTGACATCAGGGGGACAGTGGATTATCTACATGAACTTGGTGTCATTGACAGACATACTCTCTGTGTCCATGGAGTCCATGTGGACGATATGGATATTGCTCTGCTCCGGCAAAGCCAGGCGGGAGTGTGTCTTTGTCCGGGATCCAATCAATTTCTTCAGGTGGGCAAAGCACCTTTGGGAAAATATCTTGCCAAGGGAATTCTACCGGCACTGGGTACTGACTCTGCTGCCTCAAATCCGCAGTTATCTCTCTGGCGGGAAATGCGGTTGCTTTATGACTTTCATCCCGCAACTGACCCTGTAAATATTTTAAAGATGGCTACCCTGGGAGGGGCCAGAGCCCTGTTAATTGATGATATCTATGGTTCTCTGCAGCCTGGAAAATCGGCGATGATGCTTGCCGTTCCCGTGGCTTTTGGGATAAAAAATACTAATGAACTGTATGCGGCCTTGGTTTGCATAAATAGTCAAGTTGTTCCGAAGTGGATAGGAGTGTCATGTGGTCCGCATAGGGATGGTTAACTATATCAATACGGCTCCTATTTATGAAATATGGAAGGAGAAGAGTCTAAGTGCGAATTGGCAGGTGGTAGAAGCTGAGCCAACCAGGCTTAACCGGATGTTGGCAGCCGGTGAGCTGGATCTTGGTTTTGTTTCATCATGTGAATATGCGGCCCGTCCTGATTTGTATCAGATCTTTGCTGATCTCTCAATCTCTGCCACCGGGGCAGTGGGTAGTGTTTTTTTGTTTTCCGAGCTGGCTGGGACAGAGCTTGATGGTCAGCCGGTGTTATTGACAGGTCAGTCCGATACTTCGGTTTATTTGCTTAAGATAATTCTTGAAGAATTTTATGGGGTTAGGCCGGATTATTATCGTGGTTCTGTGTTTGATGAACTCCGCCGGAAAGATGAGCAACCGGCTGCCATTCTTGCCATAGGAGATGAGGCATTAAGGCTCCGCCTTGCAGATCGGTTCCCTGTTCGACTTGATCTTGGCGAAATTTGGCATGAGAAGACCGGGCTGCCCTTTGTGTTTGCAGTTTGTGCTGTCAGGGAAGATTTTCTTGCTGATCATCGTCAGGAAGCTGGTCGGATTCATCAGACCCTGCTTGCTTGCCGGAGTGCTGGTCTTGCCCGTTTGGATGAAATTTGTGAGAGAGTGGCCAGGCGTATTCCCATGGAAGTCCAGGCATGTTCATCTTATCTTCATGGGATGGAGTATGATCTGCAAACTGTTAAACAGCAGGCCCTGGATCAATTTTTTTCCTTATTGATTGCCAGGGGTGATGCCGATAAGATGGCTTTGCCGTTGAAGATTTTTTCTGAGTAACGGAGTCAGGGGACAGATAATTGAAAATTGATAATTGATAATTGAAAATTGGGGACAGTTGGGAGCTATCATAACTGATATAATGTTTTGCTTAAATATTGTTTAAAAAAATGTCCGATAATACAAAGATACCTCTTGATGAGGCTGAAGAGAAAAAGAAATTTGTTCGTGATAAGTTTGCCGCCATCAGTGGTAGGTATGACCTTCTTAATTCTATTTTATCCATGCAGATTGACCGTTACTGGCGCTGGAAAACTGTTCGTTTGTTGAAAGAGTTTCCGGCAGGACCTGTTCTTGATCTCTGTGCCGGAACCTTACCGCTTTCCTTGGAGTTAACCCGGCAGGCCAAAGAGAGACGGGTACTGTCGGTTGATTTTTGTGAAGATATGCTTAAGGCTGGGATAAAAGCCTTGCCGGCTGATAAACGAAGGGAACGAATTTTCCCGATTTGCGGGGACGGAGAAGAAATTCCGGCTCCATCTGATACTTTTCATGGTTGTACTGTGGCATTCGGCGTACGAAATTTAGGGCGGGTGGAAAAGGGACTTCGGGAGATGCATCGTATTTTGCATTCAGGCGGTAAATTGCTGATCCTTGAATTTTCCCGTCCCTCTAATCCTGTTGTCAAACCACTATACTCTTTCTATTTAAACAGGGTGTTGCCGATGGTTGCCGGCAGGATTTCAGGGGATCGGGAAGCCTATCAATATCTTGCTTCCTCCATTGCCTCATTTTATGAGCCGGAGGAGTTATTGACTATGATGCGGAATGTTGGTTTTTTCCCGGTGGCGAGGAAGCCACTATCATTTGGAATCGTTTCCATCTATATTGGGATTAAATAAAGAAGAATAGTAAAAAACTGGATGAGTCGTGGATGTTATGTTGAGAGGACAGGAGGTAGGCAATAATGAAAAGAAAAAAAAAGAAAAAATTATTCTTGCTGTCACTGGAGCATCGGGAATGCTCTATATTCCGGAATTGTTAGATCTTCTATGTAAAGAAGAAATAATTATTGACGGGATTGTCTCAGAATGCGGCCGTCAGGTGATTAAGCTTGAACTTGGTATGGCTCCGGAAGATCTGACAGGGGTCAGCAGGTGGTTTTCAGTTAATGATTTTTCTGCACCTCCGGCCTCAGGGTCAAGCAGGTACATGGCCATGGTGGTACTTCCTTGTACCACCGGAACCCTCGGAGCCATTGCCGGTGGTTATTGTGGTAACCTGATCCATAGGGTTGCAGGTGTGATGCTTAAGGAAAATCGTCTTCTTTTGCTTGCGGTGCGGGAAACTCCGCTCAGCCGTATTCACTTGGAAAACATGTTGAGGGTTCAACAGGCAGGTGCGATTATTTGCCCGCCCATGCCGTCTTTTTATCTGCGTCCGCGTAGTATGAACGAGATGGCTCGTCATTTTGCAGCTCGAATATGTGATCTGCTTGGGGTTGATGTTGATGTTCCTCGCTGGCAGGGGATAGGGGCAGATAATTGATAATTGATAATTGATAATTGATAATCCAGACAGTTTAACCTAAGTTGTTGTGGACAAGAGGCAGAAAATCTGCTTATATTGTGAATAATAATCCGATCAAAGAGATGTGTAATAATGTATATTAAAGATTGCTTGTCAGCAACTATGCTTTCCAAAAAAACATCCGCAACCCTTGCGGCAATGGACAGGGGAGATACGGACAAGTTTTTAATTCTCAAAAATAACGCCCCAAAAGCGGTGCTTATGTCTATCGATGCCTATGAATCCATGGAAGAAGAGATGGAAGATTTACGCCTTGCTACCTTGGCTTTGGCCCGCCTGGAAAGCTTCAAGCCGGAAGAGGCACTCACGCACGCAGAAATGATGAAAAAATTCGGTACATGAGTTGGACAATTATTTACCATCAGGATGTCGCGGATGATCTGGAAAGTGTAGGTCAATCAGCAGCTCGCCGGATAATACATGCAATCGACACTAAATTGACCACGGAACCATTGCAATTCAGTGTTCCACTCTCCGCAAATTTATCCATGTTTCGCAAGCTCCGGGTAGGCGACTATCGGATAGTTTACCAGGCTGTTGAGGTAAAAATCATAGTTTATGTTCTCGCGGTTGGGCCGCGTCGGGATAAAGAAATATATAAAACCGCAACCAAACGAATCGCTTCCATCCGCTAATAGTTAGTTACAAATATTGATATTCAAGGAAATAAATAAAAAATGTGGGGAAAGGTTAAAATTCTGTTAGAAATGATCAAGTTCAATTACACGGTTTTTGCCATGCCTTTTGCCTTGATGGGGGCTTTTCTGGGGGGTGGCGGTTCGCCGGAGTTGCAGGTTTTTATATTGATTGTGCTTGCCATGGTTGGAGCAAGAACCTGTGCCATGGGCTTTAATCGGATTGTTGATCGTCATTTTGATGCAGCTAACCCTCGTACTGCCGATCGGGCAATTCCTGCCGGTAAAGTTTCCCTTGCCGAGTCCTGGGGGATGGTGATTATCAGCGGATGCCTGTTTTTTGTCGCTTGTTTTTTTCTCAATCCCCTAACTTTTCTGATTTCGCCCTTTGCTCTTGCCCTGACCCTTGTCTACTCTTTGACCAAACGATTCAGCTGGCTTTGTCATATTGTCCTTGGTATTGCCCTTGCCTTTTCACCATTGGGCGGATGGGTGGCTGTTACCGGTTCTCTCCAGGGATATCCCTGGGTTTTATCTCTGGGGGTTTTGTTCTGGGTAGCCGGTTTTGACTGTATCTATGCTTGTCTTGATGTTGACTTTGACCGTAAAGCAGGCCTCTATTCCATGCCGGCAATTTTTGGTCGGAAAAGATCTTTCCAGTTTGCCGTTTTTTTTCATTTCCTGGCTTTTGTTCTGTTTACCCTCACTGGCATTGTCAGCGGTTTGAATATCTTTTATTTTATCGGAATAATTTTAACCGGTACGGCTCTTTTTTATCAGCATCTAATTGTCAATCCGCAAGACTTGTCCCGGATTAAGGTTTCTTTTTTCTCCATGAATGGCTTTATTGCTTTGATACTGTTCGGAGCTACCTGGCTTTCGTTGCAGACCGGATAATGAGGTTTGCATTAGCTTGGAATAGTGAATTATGAATGGTATCCGTTAATTTCAGTTTTTTTTTAATGTCGCGTGGTTTGGTAGGTTCGGCTTTGGGCAGAGTAACTTTTAGTAATTTTTCTGTCATTGCAGCCTGTACTTTTTTCTGGTTGCTCATGGTATCCCCTACTGTGTATTTTTTACCTGTTCATACCGGTATAAATGGCATATATTAATTATTTAATACAAGTAACCATTCAGGTAGCATAACAAATGACCTTGAACAGTTACTAAAAATGTTTATGGTGGTGAAATAGTTGTGAGTAACGCTGTTATTGAAATTGAATGCCCAGATATTAACCTGCTTAACCGTGGTAAAGTTCGTGATATGTATGGGGTTCCCGGACATGATGATAAGTTGCTCATGGTTGCCACAGATAGGATATCCGCCTATGATGTTGTAATGGATGATCCCATTGCCGGCAAGGGGAGGGTGTTGACCCAGATTTCTTTATTATGGTTTGAATTGCTGCGAGATATTGTAAGCAATCATCTGATAACCGCAGTCGTTGATGAGTATCCTGTCGTATGTCATAATTATAGGGAACAGTTGACAGGTCGTTCCATGTTGGTTAGAAAAACTAAAGTGGTTCCTATAGAGTGTATTGTCCGCGGTTATCTTTCCGGTTCATTCTGGAAAGCCTACCGACAAAGTTCTACAGTCTGTGGATTTGAGCTGGGGGAAGGTCTTCGGGAATCAGATAAGTTTTCTGAGCCGATTTTTACTCCTTCCACTAAGGCAGAGCAGGGATTGCATGATGAAAATATTTCCTGTAAACAGATGGAGGAAATTGTTGGTAGGGAGTTGGCTGAGAAAATGGCCGAAATAAGCCTTGAATTGTATGCGAGAGCAGCTACATACGCATTGAGCAAAGGAATAATCATTGCCGATACAAAGTTTGAGTTTGGGCTTGTAGATAATGAGCTTATATTGATTGATGAAGTATTGACTCCTGACTCTTCCCGTTTCTGGCCTTGTGATAAATATGTTCCAGGTAAGGGGCAGCCAAGTTTTGACAAGCAGTTTCTTCGTGATTATTTATCTTGCCTGGATTGGAATAAACAGCCGCCACCACCAACCATTCCTGAAGATATCCTGGAAAAAACCAGGCAGCGATACTTGGAAGCCAGCAACAGATTACTTGCCCTTTGAGTTGATGATCAGGTAACTATTCAGCTGCACTCCACGGAGTCTCGTTCCTCTCGCTGAATAGTTACATGATCAGTCAGTAACCAGCATGGCTGGAGCAAATTGTCAGGTGTGTCCCTAAGCGAACTATGAAAGCTATTATGCAACAGAAACCGTTGAGTGAAACGAGTAGGAATTGCTGAATGGGAAAGTATTCAAAGCTCAGGGATAAAATTCTGGCAGGCAGTGCCGACGGAAATATAGATTTCGTGCCGCTGTGCCAGTTACTTGTTCGCCTTGGCTTTAACGAACGGGTAAAGGGTAGCCATCATATTTTCACTCGTGACGGTGTTGCTGAAATTGTCAATTTACAATCCAAGGGTAGTAAGGCGAAGCCATATCAGGTTAAACAAATCAGAGGCATTCTTGTAACATACAAACTGGGAGAAAGCGATGTCGATGAAGTATGAACTAATCATCTACTGGAGTGACGATGACCAGTCCTTTGTGGTCGAGGTTCCAGAGCTACCGGGATGCATGGCCGACGGCAAGACCTACGAGCAAGCGGTAGCAAATGCAAAAGAAGTGATTGAGGAATGGATTGAAACCGCTCGAGATCTTGGTCGCCTAATCCCTGAAGCTCGTGGTCGGTTAATGTATGCATAACAAGGCAAATGCACTCGGGCCGGTTCGAGTAGCAAAAGTACACTTCACCGACCCGAATGAACGAATAGGTAAGCGAGGAACGAGACTCCGTGAGGCACTACCCAAACATTTACAGTCCTTGGTGATGGGATTTTTTTGTCAACCCGAATATTTACCTTTTAACTGCCGGTGATTTGCGGTGATCGCTGTGGCATGTGAATAGACCGTAATTGCGTAAGCGTTCACCAAGGGTATAGATTTGCTTAAATGACTTGCTGTAGCAGTGAAGCGGCGACCGTTCACCAGATAATTATTATACCCAATGAATATCCCACCTTTACCGTTTGAGCTGAAAAGCACATCGTTTATCATACCGGTATTATACCTTCAAACATGTAATATGGAGATAATCTCGGTTCATCTTGCTGCAAAAGTGGATGAAGCCGCTGCTTTTTTCAATAATGCACCCTTAGTGCTTGATCTCAGCCGAATAAGGGGGGATGATTGCCCTGATCTCATAGATCTGGTTCATTTATTGCGAGAACATGGATTTATGCCTATGGGTTTGAGTGGTGCTGATGAACAGTATAACCAGGCAGCCCATGCTATGGGCTTGGCGTTGCTGACTTCTGCACCTATTAGGCAAGATAAGCAAAAAAAAGATGAATCCCTGATCGAAAAAATTATAGAAGAAGTTAATGGACAAAAGAGCGATATTAGCTCCCAAAACGGGCGGGATGAGTCTCTGTTGGAGTCGGAGGAAAATTCCCGCCCCGGCTCGGGGAATGAACAGCCAAGAGAAGCACCGCAAGGTGTTGTTAATCGTATAGTAACGACTCCTGTTCGTTCCGGGCAGAGGGTTGTGGTTCCCCAGGGTGATTTGATTATAACCGCTTCAGTAGGTTCAGGGGCTGAAATTATTGCTGCTGGTAATATTCATGTATATGGTACCCTGGGCGGCAGAGCTATTGCCGGGAGCAAGGGAGACGAGAATGCCAGAATATTCTGCAAAAGATTGGATGCTGATCTGATATCAATTGCCGGTGTTTACCAGGTTAATGAGGATTTTGATGATGCAGCTCGTTCTGTCCCGGTGCAGATACATTTGCATGGGGAAAGTCTTGTGATGACTGAACTATAGTTTGGTGTTTTTATTTGGTAATAAATAATTATTTTCGTAATGTATGACACTGGAGGAAATGTCTTGGCCAAAGTAATTGTAATCACCTCTGGCAAGGGGGGGGTAGGTAAAACCACAACAAGTGCTTC